>JAGXNQ010000155.1 GCA_019894955.1 Promethearchaeota archaeon
GCACAATATCCGTTATAATTTCTGATTTTGATCTAGTAACTCCATCCTCTAGTTCAATTTTATTATAAAGTGACATTATTGCTGCCTCAACCCAGGCTTTAGAGCTTTTCTGATTATCTGATTTCAAAATAATATCTGCTAAATCGATTGCTCCCCTAATAGAACTCCCTCGCATTATATAATTTGTCTTTCTTGAAAGTTCAATGATTTCTTGTGAAATTTGAGCGATATTATTACTATCTGACCCATTAAAATGTGCTTCTTTAGTTATTATTTGGATTTCTTCCTCTCGAGTTTGATATTCTAACTTGATCCAAATAAATCTATCTTTTAATGCTTCACCCAAAATAGTAATTCCTATATGTGCTGCTGGATTTTGGGTTGCAATGGTAAAAAATCCATTTTTAGCCTCTATGGTTTTTAACTTAGGGATCTCAATAATTCTTTCATCTAATGCAGTTAATAAAGAGTTTTGAGTGCTTTCAGGCATTCTATTTATTTCATTTATAAACATGCATCCTCCTTTAAGCATCGCTTGAGTTAGGGGACCATACATGTATGATTCTTCATTATATCCCTTGGATATGGCAAGAGGAGGATCGAAATATCCTACTAAATTGTGAGGGAGAGTTTCTTCCGAGCAGTCAATCCTATAGAAGTTTGAATCAAAATAAGATGCCACTGCTTTTGCTATGGTTGTTTTTCCTACACCTACATCGCCTTCAATTAGGATATTTTTCCCAACCGACCGAGCAATGATGATTTTCCTTATTTCCTCAGATCTTCCAATGATGTTAAATTTATCTTGTATTTCTTTTACAGTCTCAAACACGTCGACCATAAAAATAAAAATAAGACATCTCTAAAAAACAACACTGAAATATTTTATAGAGTTTAAATCTAGAATAAAATTTGATATAAGGAAGGGATTGGAGGAAGAGGAAGTAAATTCAATTGATAAAGTAGTAAAAGAGTGAAAATCAAGAAAGATATTATTATAAAAACAAAATCGCGTAACTTAAATTTTACCACTATCCGGTTAGTTCTTTTCTTATATAAACCAAAGCATCTATTTTCCATAGATATGGATGTAGTGTGCCCTTTTCTTAGTATTGCTACTAAGGTTGTTACCAGACGCTCAAATATTAAATTATAAGCCCTTTTTAGAGAATTTACTTTTTCTAATCCAAATCCGCGTGCTTTTTGAGCTAAAGCAATTGTTTTAACTTCCGCCTCAATTGTAGGAATATATTGTACACCAATCATGAAACTAAAACAGAATTTATATGGAATTTTTAATCGAATCAGGGAATATACGAAGTCTTTCATACTTGTAGTATTTGTAAATATTATAGCGGAAGTAAAAAGAGTTAGGACAATAAAAAAAGCCTTTAAAGCTAAATATGTAGCAATTCTCCTAATAGGTAAAAAATTTAAATTAAATAAGTAAAAAAGAATTTCCTCCTTTTTGCTGGGGACTGCGTTAAAAAAAATGTTTAAAATGACACTTATTATGAGGAGTAGGGTAATAAATCTTAATTTACGGATTAGATTCATTACAGAGATTTTACTTACTAGCGCCAATAAAAAGGAAAATATTGTGATACATGAGATAAGTATTAAACTTTCTATCGTAAAAGAAATGATCGTAAGGAGTATTAAAAATATTAACTTTGAGATTGGATTTAATTTATGCATTAAAGACGTTCCTGGAAAGAAAGCGAAAGTGAATTTTTTAAAGTCTAAATTATCATTTTTTTGTTTCACTCCACTCATCTCCTCTTGAGTTCTTTTTCAATTTCATCAACCAACATGATTGGACCTAAATTGGAATGTTCCTTAAAATAATTTCGTTTATCTGTGTACGACCTTAACGTACCATCATCATTTAACTCAATAATACGTTGGGTGTACTTAAGTAAAAGATGGTAATCATGGGATGAGATTATGATAGTTTTTCCTCTTATATTTTCAATATAGAGAGTTTCGACTAACGAATCAATAGTTTTTTGGTCTTGTCCTATGAATGGTTCATCCAATAGTATTATATCGGGATTATAAACAAAAATGGAAGATAAATTTAACCTCCTTTTCTGTCCCCAACTTAATTTAAATGGATTTCGATTAGGGTTTGAAACACCTATTAAATCTATTAATTTATTAGTATAATCATTTTGGATATCATTAATTATTCCAAAATTCTTTGGGGCATATAAAATCTCATCAATAATCGTAGTTTTAAAAATCATTGTTTCAGGATTTTGAAAAATGAATCCTACATTTCGAAGATATTCATATTGATTAATATCTTCCAGATTTTGACTTTTATATAGAATTTTTCCCTTTGTTGGGCTGTACAATCCTGCTAATAGATACAACAAAGTGGTTTTTCCTGATCCATTTGGACCTACTAAACCTATAAAATCTCCTTGATGTATTTTTATTGTTAGGTCATTTATTGCAGTTTCATTAATATTTGGATATGAAAATGTAAGATTTTTCGTTTCCAAAATAATATCCGATTTTTTTCTAGATTTTTTTGGGTTGATACCTTTTTGTTTCAGCTTTTCAACATATAGATCATCGAAACCAATGATACTTCTATATGTATCATATTTTTCGAGCATTTCAGGTTGAATTTCATTTTTCATTAAAATATCATATAACGTCCTTAAATGCTTATTTTGCAAATTTGGAAGAATTTCAAGAAGACTTTGATAGTCTATTGGATTGTACAAATCGCCGTTTAATGGATTAAGGTTTTTAAAATCGTTAAAGAGGTTTAAAATCCAAGGTACCCGAATATTGCATGATTTTAATTGGTCAAAATTAGTTAAAAATGTTTGAGATAAATTACCATTAAGAACTATCTTTCCTTCATCATTTAGTACGATAATTTTATCAGCAAGATTCATGACTCGAGAGAGTCTGTGCTCAATAATGACCAAAGTTAGTTTTAATTCCTGATTGGATGTCAAGTCAAATAATTTGTTCAATAGAAGGCTTTCAGACTTCTGATCTAAAAATGCAATAGGTTCATCCAATATCAATATTTTTGGATCCATTGCTAGAAATGATGATAGGATTGTTAGCTGTTTCTGTCCTCCACTCAGTTGGTTTATGTCTCTATCAAGTAAATGGTTAATTCCCATTAGCTCAGATATTTCCTCAACTTTTTCATCAATGATATTTCCCTTTATTTTTAAATTTTCAAGTCCGAAAGAAATTTCATCGCGGACCGTAAATGTTGTTAATTGTTCTAGTGGATTTTGTTTAACGAGTCCAACCATTTTAGATATTTCACTAAATTGGAGATCCCAGACACTTTTTCCAAAGATCTTTACATCACCTTTGGATGATCCTTTCAACCTCCAAGGAATTATTCCATTCATAGCATAAGCAAGCGTGGATTTCCCACTACCACTGGAACCCGCAATAATCAATTTTTCTCCTTCATTTAGAGTAAAATTAATATTTGAGAGAACTGGAGTTTGATTTTCTTCAGAATCATAAATAAAAGAGAAATCATTGAATTCAATTGCTTTATTATTCAAAGGATCTATAAAAAAATCACTTCCATTAATAGGTAGTAGGCACTCCTGCTTTAATTAGATAATTCTTCACGGTTCTACCTAACAAACCTGTAATTAATACTCCTGAGATAAACGCAAACATGAAAGCTAATACCCATAATACCCAATGTAAATGCCAACGCATGTTGATGATCCAAAAAAACGGCGCTTGGAAGAAATTTCCGATTCCACCAGCAATCCCCCATCCCAATTTAGTTTCACCTTCACCAACCTTTTCCATTAGCCAGAAACCTAATAATAAACAAACCCCTTCCATAAAATTCACGAAAATTATAAGTAATCCCCATTGATCCCCCATTAAAAATTCAATCAAACCCTTGGAAATCATTGTTAGTACAATAGTTTTCTTCTTACGTGTTAGTCCATATAGAATAGCTGCCCATATTACATGATGACCCGATACCAATTGTGTTCCTCCCGTTAAGGGATACCATACTTTTATCAATAAATCAAAAGGTATAAGGTATGAAATAAACCCTCCTAAGATTCCTATAATTGAAGAATAGAGTAGATCTAAATTTGTGAGTTTTTTAGAACCTGATTGGCCGTATCCTGTTTTCCTATATTCTTCACTTTGATTTGAATCAGTCATGATTTTATTATTGAATTAAAATAGTTTTTAAATTTTGAATTGAGTAATGAGTGGTTGCTTTGTCTGGAATTAAGGAATGATCAACAACTGACCTTATTGGTCCATCTAAAAATAATGGTTGTCCATCTTGTTCATAAGCTAATATTACTTGTTGAGGATAATTTTCCGCAAGTGAAAGGTTTAAGTAACTTTCAGCATAATACCCATCTCCTCCAATCATTAAGAATGATAATGAAGATGGGGTTAATAGATTTTCTTCTTCCAGAAGACTCCATAATGAAACTCCTGAATATACAAGATCATATTCACGCCCTATAGCATTGACAATGTGAAAAGTTTGATCTTTTACTTGTAAATATTTATCAGACTTAATTTCTGCGAAAGTAAATTCTCTTTCAATTACCACTTCCCCTTTAATTGTTATTACAACAGTATCTTCATCTATAAACCAATTTTTAATGTTTTGAAGAGGATCTACATCTAAAATTATAAAGGCATATGCAGATAACCAGAAAACCGACATTCCAATGATAACTGAAGCAATTAAAATGTAAAAATTACGAGTTTCCATGATCGTTTATTCTAAACCTCCTAATTAAAGATAATAAATTAAAAAAAAGAAATATAGTATATTTATAATTCAAAACCAGACGGAATCGGACCAGAGTATGAAGTGATTTCGATACGGGTGACATATTTGAGATAACTTTCTCTTGGGCGTCCTGGAATGACAACATAAAACGGTCCTCTATGATATCCACACATAGTTCTGTATGGCCATATTGGATCAGTTATTCCTTGCCCTGATTCACCAAATTCCTGATCTGCATAGACTAAAGCCATCAATAGATCTGTTTCTGGTAAAGGTACTTGAGTTATATTGATTAAATCAGCAGTATCATTTAAATATCCGTCAGCCCATCGAGGATATGGAGAAATAATTCCCGTTTCTACATGAGTATTATTATACCTTGGTTCTTTTTTTCCTCCAAACGGCCAAGGAGTGGCCCAACCATCAGCTGACCAAAATCTAACCGTATAATTCAAGGTGCCAGCGTCAGTTTGAGAGATTATTTCAGATATATTTCTCCCCCAATAGTGTCTATTATAAGTCCACCAATCATCTCTGTCATAGCTATAAATATCATCATATTGATTCAATTTCATATTGTTTTGATCAATAATATATTCCACTGAACCATTTACAGTAACTTCAATGGTCCAATTACTCCAAACTTCAACCGAGTTCATATCATAAATAACTGAAGGATATTCTTTTCCTAAGAATGTAAAATTACCCCAGGAGGATCCTAACGGTGATTCAGCTAACCAATCTTTATTCGCAGCAATAGCTACGATATATGGATTATCTTCTTCATACATATTCGTTATTATATCCCCCGTCGTTAAATCTAAGGCATAACCGGAATCAGAATAAATGGTTAAATCCCATCCAAAATTCGTATCATACTTCTCTAAAACATCTAATAGATCCACACCAGTCACGTATAATCCAGAACCAGGATCAAGAAAGGTGTATGGATAAATTATATCTTTATATTCATTTATTCCAGGTCCTCCCGCAGCTGCTTCTTCAATAGCTAAAGCAACTCCATCCAAGATGTCTTTTAATGTGACTTTAATAGAAGCTCCTGTTTGATTGTACAACATGAAGAATGAAGAATTTGGTGCAGTACTCCAATCATCTGGTAAGCCAAACAAATTTGTTGGATCTTCAGAAGGAGGTCCAAACATATCAGGACCTGCTATAAACATAAATCCTAAACCGCCTGAGAGCCCAACAATAGCTATTAATAGGACTCCAATTGCTAAATCTTTTTTATCCATTGATTTTACCTTTTCTTAAATATTAATCGATATGTATAATGGGAAATAACGAATGGTTATTTAAAAGAATTTAGATTAGAATGAAATTAATGTAAAAAAATGTAAAAATTAGTCAAGATTTTGATCTGAATTTTAAGGCAGTGTAATAATATTAGTAGCTTCATCTAAATTAATGATTCCCTTTACTGCTAATTGCTTGATAGTTCTCACTGCCATTATGGGGGGTACATCCAATAGTTTTTTTAACTCATCAAGGTTGCAACTCCCTTGTGTCATGATTGTGGCAATAATATCTACTTCCGGAATTTCTTCTTCGGAATTTTCCATCAGAAACGATGTAAAGAAATTGTTTCTTTTTAGTTGAGCTAATTTATGA
>JAGXNQ010000156.1 GCA_019894955.1 Promethearchaeota archaeon
ATTTAATTCTTCATGCATTAATCTAAATCTTTCTCGATTATCTTTATCTTCTTGTTTCTTCTTTTCATATTTTAATTGCTTTTGTTCTTCTTTTCTCTTTTTCTTTTCTATATTGACATTGTCCATAAACTCTTCATCAATCTAAACTATTAATGGATTTATTGAATTTCTAAATGTAAGAAGCTAAGAAAACCATATATCAGAAGAACTGAAATCCAAGAAGTTTTAAGAAGCATGAATAAAAAAGAAAATGTTATAAATTTCGAGATAAACCCTTCTATTCCAAAATTACGATTGAATCTAGATTTTAATTTCATTAAGCATGAGTTTACACAAAATTTGAAATGGTTCGAAGATGAGGTTGATGAAATATTAGGTTCAAAGACTCATAATATCACCGAAATAGATGTTAAATTAGCATTTGCAATTTTAGATCGCCTTTCAGAGACGATTAACAAATATAGAGATAAAGGATTACTTTTAGAATTATTAACCACCTTAGATAATATCGAGAAGAAATTTCCTGAATATTTTTAAAATTCGATTTAATTTATAGTAAAAAATTAATACAAACAATCACTACGGCTCTGTGACTAAAATAGGATAAACAAAAAATCCAAATACTACAATTAGGATTACAATAAATCCTGTCCAAATTATAAAACGAAAAAATATGCTAAATTCATTTAATTGATTAATTTTTTGATTACTAACTTTCTTTCCACAATCTGGGCAATTTGAGGGAATTTCAGAGCGTAGTTTATATGGCCTTTGAAGGAAAAAAAGTTGAGTCCCACAATATTCACACTTAGGTCTTTTATATTGCATTTTTTTTTACCTAATCAAATAGATAATAATTCTTTCAAATCAATTCTCAAGCTTTATATTGATATTTCATATGTTATAAAATAAATTCTGTATAAAAATATTTCTTATATAGAATATTGAGATTTTTAGAAAAAAAGGAATGAGAACCTTTAATTATATAAAATAATGATAAAAGCATGCCTAAATTTGAAAAAAAAAATCTTGTTTTTAATGGATATTATCACAATTAAAATTTAAATTTGTAATTGAAGTTTGGAATTATTTAAGTTAATAAATAAAAAGTGGGAACCGAGGGATTTGAACCCCCGACCTACAGGTATCCGCGCGCAATAAGTTGCTTATAGGATCTGGAGCCTGTTGCGTTCGGCTATTAGGTTTAACGTTCACTCTATATACCGGGCTACGCTAGGTTCCCATGTGGTAATTAGATAATAAAATACTTCATGAAATTTATATTTTAATATTAACCTCATCAATCGACCTATTCTAAAGAAAGATAAATATAATCTGAAAAATTACTATTTAAAATGAAAAAATTAGGGGAATTAAATCTAAAGTCTATTACCTTAATTCAGATTACTGTTGCTTTAGTAATATCATTGATATTCCAATTCATCATCCCCCTTGCTTGGCAGCCTCTTGATGCGTTTGAAGCAGGAAAATTGATCCATCATGGTGATGTAGGAACAAACATAATAATTTTTTCCGTGAGTCAGTGGTACTTCTCATTAGCCATATCTTGGCACCTTAAACGTGACAATAAATATATCAACAATTTTATAGTCTATTGTATTCCTGGTTTATCTTCAATAATTTTCATCGAATTTTTCTATTATGGACTATATTATGATTACATTCACATAGTACCTTTTGTAACTACAATATTTATAATCACAAAAAAAAATTCTACTCTCCTTCCCAAGCATGGCATACCAAATTTTATAATTGTAACTATTTGGCTATTTTCTGTTTATTTCTTAAGGTTAGCTTATTTTAATTCCCCCTTGATCGAATACTTTCTTAGATGGGTGATAACTTCAATTGCTAATTTTGGGACTTGGTGTTTAATCCTCATTATGCATAAAAAGAGAATCAAAAAGAAGGGAAATTCAAGTGAGTTTTGAGCCACAAAATTCACAAAATCGTAAATTTTCTGTTTCTTTTAGATTTGAACCACAAGTAGGACAGAAATTTGACTTTTCTGGAAGGACGGCTCCCTTTTGTATTATTACATAATCCTGTTTAGCTGGTTCTGTCTGTGGAATAGTAATAGGAGTTCTGCAATTCTTGCAAGCGAAGTTTGACGTTCGTTGTAGGGAATCACAGTTAGGACACCGAATTAATAATTCTAAACCACAATTTTTACAATATTCAGCATAGTCGCCTACGGGGAAATTGCAGCGTTGACATTTTTTCTGTGAAGGTCCTGAAATTCGACTAATTATTATCCAAAGTATGGGTAAAATCAGTAGAAATCCGAGGATTCCAATCAAGATATTAAACATTATTTCAGAACTAACAAAATCTAGCAAAAATAGCAACACAAGTATAAAAATGACGAATATAATAATCGCAGATATGATTATAATCCCAGTTCGTTTGCGTTTCTTTGTAAAGCTCATTATTATTATAATAGTAATTGATTATTTTTATTGCTTCATATCTTTATTCGTAATTATTTTAATCAAGTTCTACATGACAGTAGGGGCAGATTAAAGTACCGGAATCAATTTTTTCACCGCATGCAAAACAGACTAGTTTATCTTTACCAAAATGGATTTTTCCATTTTTCACAATCTCTTGTTTCTCATCAGCATTCTTATTTTCTGACATGGTTAAAACTCATTATTATTTATTATATTACTTATTTAGGTAAAAAAGGCTCATGACTTTAAAAGAAACGGAGACCGATTTTTGATTATAAATGAGTAAAATTTAAGTTATTAAAATGATTTTTACTAATTAATCAAGTGAAATTACCTGATAATTATCAATAATCGTGAAATGAAATGCCCGGAAGTCATGGTAGCTTAACAAAAGCTGGTAAAGTAAGACAACAAACTCCCAAAATAGATAGATCTGGAGTAAATGCAGTTAAGAAAAAACCTCCAAGAATGCGCTATAGATATCTTTATGAAAGACGAGTAGGTAAGGGGAAATACTCAGGTCAAACTGATAGTATTGGTGCCAAGAGAGCTTCTTATAAAAGAAAATAAACATATGGCGCGAATTGCGTGCAACTTGGTGACCTATGATAATTACATCATTCTTTTTTTAATTCATTGCGCCAATCTTCTTAAGTTGATTAATTAAGATTTGTCCTTGTTTATAATAATAGCTAGCATTTTTACTATTTTTAACCAACATATCAAAATAATCACTCATTAAAAGATTCCACCTAATACCTCTTTTAATTCCTGAAATTTCTTTCATATTTAGAGGAACACGATGTTCAAGGCTTTTTAATAAGAATAGCGCTTTTCTTGAATCGACTCTTTGATGGATGTAAAATTCAGTTAGTTCCAATACTAAATCAAAAAAGGTTAATTGATATTTCTTATCATCAAATTCTATTCCTACCGCATCAATTCCTGCCTTAAGAAGTTTTTGAGATTGCGAAAGATTCCCTTTATCTTTATGTTGCTTCGCTCGTAATAGATAATAATTTAGTTTTACTTTTTTGGATGAAATGGCTAGTTGAAGGGCTTTTTTATATTCACTCTTAGCAAGTGCTAGTTGACTCTGTTCATCATGAATTAATCCCATATATAAGGTTGCCAAGCCTACGTATTCTTCCTTTTTAATTGATTGTTCTTCTTTTTCTAGGAAACTTACAATAACACTGAAATGGTTGAGAGCTTGAGGCAGATTTTTTCTTAAAAAGAAAAATTTGCCCAATTTATAATGTATTTTCATAATGTATTCAATTGGTACTTCTCCTGATTTTGCTATACCAAGAGCGGTTGTTAAGTAATTAAGTGCAATTTCATCTCGATTTAGTAGGGATGCGATGTGATATAGCTTTAAAAGAATTGATACTACAATTTTTTTCTGACGATTTTTATTAAACACTTTCAGAGATTGATTTAAAAGTTCTGTAGCATCATCGAAACGATAATTTTTAATTAATTCTTCAGCTTCAGTATATAGATTTATAGTTTCAAGAACTTCGAAATTAGTAGGAGGAGAATTAAATAGATCATTATGAATTTGATAAAGCTCTCCTTTCTTTATCATGCTCTCATAATGTAGTGCTGTAAACGGAAAATTATTTGTATCTTCCTCAAATTCATTATTCTGTAATTCCCGTTCTACATTAAATTGTATGAGATCGTGTTGATTAATTTCTGCTAATTCAATTATTTCAATCATTGAATTCAACATCATTCGAGCAAATTTTATCCAATTATCAATTAGAAGCTCTAAATTAACATCCGTAGAATTTAATAATCTATATATAATATAGGGGGTGTATGAATCAAATCCAGAACGAATATAGAATTTTTTGTAATCTAAATCTTTAAAATAAGTGAGAAAGCCTTTCTCGATAATAAAAAACTCATCGATTGGTTCATCATTTGAGAAAAAAAGGGTTTCAGATGTCCTAATTTTTGGTACTCCAGTTCTTAATTCCCATGGCAACTTAAATGTCGGAAATAATCCTGATTTATTAACAGTAGGTAATAATTCATTTACAATAGATTGTTCTTGTTCTTGGAATTCATCCCTTTTAGTCATAAGAGAGATTCGAATTTTATTTTTCCAAGTATTTTCATTTTCACCTTTGCTAGATTCGGGGATTATCAAATTAAGTAGATCTACTATTGCCTTCTCCTTTCCCTCTACAAGAAAAGAATGTTCAATTGATATCTGGATGGCTAAATCTCTCAACATCTTCAAAAGATAGAGGATTAGTTTATTTGTTGATTGATTTAAATCCCAGATTTTAAAGGCTAAGGATAATCTAAAATTGACAATTTCTAAGGGAACATTTATCCTTAAAGGAAATGCAACCGGAAATTTAATTGTGAATATGATAACTTTATTCTTTTTTAAACTATACCTGAAATTGTTTTCTACTGACGCTTTAATTTGCCAGCCATTCTTTTCAAGAACCATCCGTAAATTTTCTATCTCATTAGTAGAAAATGGTCTAATTGACATGAATTAAATGATGAAAAAGTTTAATATGTGATAAAAATCTAATAAAAATCCACACTATTAACTTTGTACAAAACCCTATCAATTTTAAATAATTGGTTTTACTTGTAGAAGATATAAATAATTAAAATTGGATATGCATCAAAAAAAAAAATGGATATTTCTAAATTTAATAAAGAATTAGGCTATAGGGTAGCAAAAGCTCAAGGATTAGAAAAAAATAAAAAAATAGAAGAAGCTATCAAAGAGTGGTTAGGTATTTCAGATTTAGTTTTAAATGTTACTAAGACACCTAATTTGAATTTTTCATATAAATCGATGCTAATAGAGAAAATGACGCAGATAATGGACCATATTAAAATGCTAAAAGCTCAAATATACGTTCCTAAAACTGAACCGATTAAATTAGAAGAAGAAATTGAAGAAGAAGATGAAGAATTATTAACTTTAACACCAGACGAAAAAGAGAAATATTTATTGGATCCAAATCTCGGTGCAACAAAACCTAAGACCGAAAAACCTAAGGTCGTTGATGACAGTGAATTTAATAACATTCCCAAAGGTTTCAAGGAGATAGAGGCCCCAAAAGATTTCAAAATCATAACACCCCATGATGAGGATTTTATTAAAAATATCTTAAAGATGGATGTTGACACAAGTCATTTCAAAAAGGAGGAACAAGAAGTCACTCCGCAAGAATTAAATACCTCAGTAACTCCATTTGAACCTTCTAAAGACGTAACTTCAGAATTTTGTTTTGCTTGTGGTACAGAAGTATCACTGAATCAAGAAAAATGCCCATCTTGTGGGACTAAGCTTCAGTAAAAGGTTCTTAATAATCAGAAATTATAAAAATTATTTGCATCTTCAAGGTGAAATATACCAAATCGTTCTTTCCTCCTTCTTTTAAGTGTTTCACGTCCCATATTTGAATCTTTAAGACAAAGTTGAGTTTTATAAATACCCATTATTTCATACAACCTCTCCCGATATCTCGCCATATCTACTTTTATTTGTTTATCCATTGAGACTTTTAGGACATTGTAGATAGCATAAACGTAGAACTCAACTTTATCTAAACCTAAGGTAATAGCAGCGCTTTTTGCTATAGTATGTGTTGCTTGATGATCAACGTGATTATTAGAATCACTAGGTAAAACAATACGGTTGGCATTCTTAATAATATTAATTGCCAATTTAACACCATCCTCAATTCGACTTGAAGCTCCTTGGTCGTGAAATTTAAATAAATGAATGGTATCTTTAGTGAATCCAAATGATTTCGCAACGTCTTCAGCTTCTTTTAGAGCTATTTCAGCGATCTTATCTTCACTTAAATTTGAGTATGGTTTTGCCTTTTCCTCAATCAATTGATCATGGGCTCTTC
>JAGXNQ010000157.1:0-640 GCA_019894955.1 Promethearchaeota archaeon
CCAGGAATTTGAAGGAATATACTAAACGCCAATATTGTTAATAGAAAAGTAGTAAAACCAATTTGTTTTGTATTTATTTTTTTATATAACATTCATATAACCCTTGTATAAAGATAGATGTTTTTTTAATAAATGAAAGCGCTACATGAATTTAACATCTTCTGACATAATAAATAAGATTAGTAAAATTACTTTGAATCCTTTATTCACATTGGTATAGGAAAATTTCAATATTTTTATATTCTATTGGAATTAAAATTAAATAAAACCTCTTTTATATTTATTAAAACAGAAAAAAATAAGAAAACTGAAATTATGATAGAAGCAATTTTGACATTTGAATTTGTATTGATTCAGAAACCGACCGGAGAAGTGAAACCCGAATTTAAACCGATCGTGTTTTCCTTCGAGAATAAAGAGTTCACGAACAATAATCTTTCTGAATTGATTGCAACTAGTGACTTATTTTCGATTTTATATCATCATACTACTAGTATCCGTGAAATAGCAGGAGGATTTAGCAACTATTATGAAGGGAGATTAAAAGAGACATCTTATCAAGTTAGCTCCTATTTCGTTCAAGCTGAAAGTGAAACCCAATATCTGACTATTTTAATCTTTACTCTAGATGAGGATCTTG
>JAGXNQ010000157.1:650-6348 GCA_019894955.1 Promethearchaeota archaeon
TGAAGATATAATTAAAAATTTAGCAAAAAAAATGGATTACATGTTCGAAACATTTGAGACTGCCAAAAAAACAAATCAAATCTCCTTAATCAGCAAAATTAATAATAATATTGAAAACGAATTAAAATATTCAATATTTCAAATCAAACGCTTGAATAATCTTGATAAAATCCAAAAATCAGCCTTAATATTTAACAGTTATGAACGTTTAGAAATTTTAAAAACACTACGAGAATATCCTAGACCTAAAAAGGAAGTCAGAGAAATACTTGAGAGAGTAAAAGAAAATCCTAATTTGGATGTGTTACTTGAACCTTTTCTCGAACTAAACCTTATCCGCCGAGATTGGATTAAAGGAAAAAGAGATAAAAGAACAGGGCTAACTCAAAATCAAGGAGAATATCTGTTTTTGACAAAAGATATTGAACTAATTAGGATACCAAACTACGAGCTGTTAGATCACTTAAAAGATTCGAAACACGAACTTTATTCCAAATACGAAGCTAAAGTACTCGATTTTTTCTCGAAGTATGATCCAAAAACACAGACCATTGAAGAAAGAAAGAAAATTTCGTCTATCCTACTCAATCCAGATATATATGATCTCTTTGCGATGTTGCGTAATAAATTTTATCCAAAAGATAAAATTCCTAATATCTTTTCAGAATTCGCTGATGCTGAATTGATATTAGAAGATTTAATACACCATCAGATTGTTACTGAAATTAAAGACCAAAAAGAGAGACCGTGGTTATTATTGTTGACTGATATTCAACCGATTATCTTTTTTCCTGAATATTTATTGAATAATATTAAGGATGCATATCATAGCGAAGATGTTAAAAAGAAAATTCCATTGGAAGTTGCTAAGAAAGCGTTGGATCTATTAGAAGTTGCCTATCCTGAAAAAATTGAATTCTAAATTCTCTTTATCTCTATTCTTTTAATATTAATAAAAGTAATTAGTAGCTGAAACTTAGATTTTTAATCGTATTTAATGTTACTGATAATTGCTCGAACACGTTGATAATGTTATCATCCTTAATCCTGAAAAATAATAATGATATCAATCTCCTTTCTGCTTCTTCGTCCAAATTAAAGTGTTCAATCAATTCAGACCAATTTTCATCATTAGAAACCCGAATTCCAACAGATATGACTTTATTCTTCTTTAAGTCGTTTATAATATTTGATATGATTTCAATCCAAGCGGGATCAATAGGTTTCTTATCTCTTGCATCAAAAACGCATAAGACGCCATCAGAGTCGGATGTTTTGTAAGATTCATAAATATAACTCTTTAGAATTAGACCATTATCATATTCAAAACTTTTTTCCTTCTTTTTATCCTTTACCGTTGTAGGGTTCCCCAGTTTTTCAATTTTGGTTAAAATTTGCAGGGTGGGATTCCATAACTCATTTTCACTTAAAAACGTTAAAGTTAATTCATTACTGATATCAAGGATCGAGTCAATCTCATCATATATCTTATCCTTCAATAAGGATTCCTCCTTTTCTTCACATCTCATGATGAAGTGATATGAAACTAAATTGAAAGCATCCTGAATTCGATTACCTGTTTTAGCACTCGTTTCGATATATGAAATTTTGGTTTGAGACCCATTTTCAATAGATGAGAGATCAGAATAATCTGACATTGCGGTGTTTTCCGACATTCCAGTTAATTTTGAAAGGTCTTTGGCTAGTTGAAGACCTTCTTCATAACTTATGACTTTCTGTTCTGCCAGATCTGTTTTGTTTCCGACTATTATGATTGGTAAATCCTTGTATTCCATAAATTCTTTTAGTTCATTATGCCAATGAGTAACGTTTTCAAAAGATTTCCTGTTAGTTAAATCAAACACGATAAACGCTGCTTGAGCTCCGTTGTAATAAGTTTTACGGTATCTCATGAAAAACTTCTGTGCTCCGATATCCCAAAGCATTATAGTGATTCTATTTGCAAATGCATCAAAGTCATGGGAGAGAATGTTTAATCCTATTGTTGCTCTGTATTTTTCTACAAAACGGTCTTCAACAAATCTTCTTATAATCGATGTCTTTCCAACCTCATGATCTCCAATCACAATAAATTTAAAACGATATATTCCTCCTTGTTCGATCTTGGATTGGTAAAGCTGGTTTTTAATTCTCCCCATATCTGCACATACTTCCCCTCCAAATTTAAAATCAGGAATAGAAATCTGAATTACTCCTGTTTCAGATGCATCCAAGATTTGAGCAGTTTTTTCAGCAAGAAAGTAAGCATATGGCGCGATGCTGTCTAAAGAACCCATACTTTGTACTACCATACTTAATGTGGTCTCTTCATTTATTAATATAAAAAGTAATCGATGCTCCTCCGTATCAATACTAGCTGTACCAAATTGTTTGAAAGAAAACTCTTCCCTTACTCTTTCAATTAAGGGGTTGATCACTGCAGTCAGAAAAGAAACAATTTCGAGATCAATATCCTCTCTTTTTTCACCAGCAATCACGAAACCATCAACATCTGATACAATTATCGCTTCAACTTCAGTGTTTTGATTCAGAAAATTATTAAATACGCTTCCGAACAATTGTTTTTTGTTCATTGACAGATTAAAATCACTCAAATTTAATTGTTATTAAATAAACACAAATAATTAGTAAGAAGATCGTTATCCTAGTATTAATATTTTATTTTAATAATACATGAATCATCTATTCAAAGTTTTCCAAGTTTATCAAATATATGAAATAATTTTATTTACATGATATAATACTTTTTATTAAGTGGCATTATAATTAAAAACAAGAATACACAAAAAAAGAAAGAGATGAATATATCAGATGGCTTTTCTGTTTCAAGGAAAATCAGAGAAAGAAATATCAATTAACTGTAAGTTATGTTTAGCTGATGTCAAATTTGTGGTTACTCTCGAAGAATATCAGAATGTAACACAGTTTCCGCTGGTTAAGGAATCAGTACATGGAACGCCTCCTCATAAATTAATTATATCCTTGGATAAAAACTTGGATCTCCAAGAATTTAATATTGAAGATATAATCGACAGGGACGTTTCTTATTCGAAGGAATTAACATATCAAGTTTTAAGTGATATTCAGCTAACTGAAGAAGAGATTGAATTATATTTCTTGACGACTGGTAGAGATGCAGTTTCATTAGGGGAAATATCCATTCTTATTAAAAAAGATAAGGGCGAAAGTAAAATAATTGCAGATAAATTCGTGGAAAAAGGATTATATAAAGAAATTATTGGAGCCACACCACATTATGCCCCCCTACCACCATATGCTGCTTTAATAAAGCAATTAGCAACTTTTGATGATTATATCAAGAATATTAAGGAGCAAGCACCCGCCCAATTAAATGAATCTTTTTCGCAGCTAGAAGCACAAAGTAAAGGTATCAATGAATTAAATGATTACACAAATTTCATTAGAAATTTGAAGGATAGAATTGAAAGTGAAATGAAGATTCAGAAAATTGAAGTCGATAAAGCAATTAAAGTTATAGGGGAAATAAGAAGAATTAATGATGTAATTTCTAATCTTGAAAATGATACTAAAATAATCGTAGAAGAGCAAATCAAGGATATTGAAGAGCAATTTGAAGAAATGAAGAAATTAATAGGTAATAATCTACAAGAACTCCACCTAGGCGTAATTAGTAAAACCGTTCATCAGATTATTGATAATGTATTAAATACACGAATGCAAACGATTGTAGATGGATTTAATACTAAACTTCTTTCAAAAATTAAGGCAATCATGAGCAATATCGTTGAAAATATTAATGAAATTACGGCTTCTTCATTAAAAACCGGAGAGACTTTAGAAGTAACTTTCTCAAGTGTTACTGCATTATTTAATGAAAGTGTTTCATATGCAGAGGAAAAGGTAAAAGGCATTTCTGATCAAATTTTAAGCTCTTTTGAAAATTTGAGAAATACTTTTTCTACACGGGTTGTAAACAAGCTTAGCGAAGAATTATTAAAGATTCTCAATCGATTAGAGATCAGTCAAATCACCACAAGAGAATTTTGGGATCAAGCAAAAAAAAAGAGCGTGATGTCCATGAAAGATATCTGGTTTATTCGTTCCGTTGAAGGAGCGAGAGCTCACATTAACGAAGAAATTTCTAAATCTAAGATGAGAATATTAATTGTAGCACCAAACCTTTCTGAAATTAATACATCAATCCTCCAATCACTCCCAAAACACATTAACATCCGTATTGCAACTAATGTTAATACAGATCTCCCCGAACACATTGAAGTACTCCAAAAATTAGAAGGAATGCAAAACGTCTCCTATAGAAATCGCCAAGAACAAGATTTATGGGGGATTAATAGGGACTACGAAGAAGTTATTCTCTGTATATTATCTAAGAGGGAAGGTGAAAAAGAGGAAGGGATCGAAATAGGGGGAATCGGTAGTATTGTCCAACAACACATTAAAATATTCGTCCCTGTTCTTGAAGAGGCTTGGATAGGTGCTCAAAAAACAGTTGTACCTTCAATGAGGCCCTCTTACACGCAAATTCCGGTTCAATCTTCAGGTAGCTCACTTATGGATGAATTAAAGCAAGATAGTATACCTTCTGCTCTTAATCAACATCAATCCAAGCCAGTTACACCTTTAATCCAGAATTATAACTCACAAAATAAAGTAAATCTTCCAAGTAGCACTAATGTCCAAGCACCTACTCAATCAATACCACCTGATACAGGAGATTTATCAATCGGAGAACAATTAGATCTTCTAGTAGCAAACCTCAGTAAACAATCCGGACAGCAATTAGCTGTAATATTAGAAAACATAAAAACTAGAATCCAAAACGAGATTGGATATGTTAGCATGATCGGTCCAATAACAAACACGATAGCTGATTTGAATCAAATTTCGGGATCAATCTCGCTATCGGATGAAAAAGGATTTGCAAATAGAATAACTTTCTGGAAGAAAAAGCTTAATTTATAATTGGTAACATTTCTATTCCAGATCTCATTTATCTTGTTATGGGTGGAATCAAATTGTGACTTCAGCTATCTCATAATTCTATTCTTCTTGAAATTAGAAAGATCCCTGGAGTAACAAAGGTACTATAGAATAAGAAAAAATAGAGAAACAGGGTGAAAATTAGTCAAAATCTGAGAAAAATTTTAGAAAATAAATTATTTATATATGAAAAAACCGTGAACAAAAAATGATTTCTCGAGGTATGTTAACTTGAGATTAAAGGAAAGCTTAATATGTTAATACATGAACATTATAATCCAATTTGGATGAAAAGATATTTTTTTAAGTAATTTAAATAATTTAAGCAAAGATTAACCCTTTTTCCATTTAATTTGTACAATATAACGTCGTTGAATTAAGGAGATGGCATGATTTTTCTCTATTTCATGAACACATAAATTTAAATACTCTCCCATCATGAAGAATCATGAAATCATATTTATTATATGAGGGCGTATCAAAATGAGATCCAAACTTAAAATGAGCTCATATTTCCTATTAATTATAGTTTTTCTTATTATTCCATCCATCCTATCAATTAATTATTCCTATACTAAATCTCTAGGAAATAATGAATTTAAAAATGAAAATTTGAAATCAAGCAGAGTTCGCCCCGCAGAGTTCGGAAACATTTTCATTGATAATAATTGGGCTGCTGCTAAAGCTGCTGGTA
>JAGXNQ010000158.1 GCA_019894955.1 Promethearchaeota archaeon
ATTATATTCTCTAGTGGATTTGCTAACATCTTCAATTTAATGACTCAATTATTCCGTGTTAAAAGTACTCTAATTACACAATCCTCTCTTAATAGATATTCAAATGATTTCCGCGTAAGAAAATTTACTAAACCAGTCTTAATAATTCATGGTTCTTCAGATATGATAATTCCTCATTCTGAAGCGATACTTTTGTATAAAAGTGTTCCTGAAAATGTAGAAAAGAAATTAGTGACTATTGAGGGTGCAGGTCATAATGATATGATTAATTACAGAGATATTTATTTCTCTGCATTAGAAGATTTTGTAAATAAATATAAATAATTATTAAAAATCTCTTAAAAATATCTCCGAAAATTTTTACCTTTTTTTTTTAAAAAAAAATAGTATTATATTAATTCTCCTTTAGCAACGAGAATAACTTTCCCTCCGACTGAAACATAATATTTTCCTCCTTTCTCTTCTGATCTTAATAATAGAAGCGAGGGTCGTCCAACTTGATGACCTTGTTCCACTTTAATGTCTATTACTTTTTTTCCAAAATATTCGTGCTTTACTAAATAGGCTGCTAAAGAACCATTTCCAGAGCCAGTAGCAGGATCTTCGGGAACTCCATAATAGTTAGCGAAAAATCTGACGTGCAAATCGTTTTTTTTGTCAATAGGTTCGGGACAAAATATCAAAATCGTTTTAGCTTGTACCTTATTAACTAATTCATAATATTTGTCTTCATCAATCTTCGCTCTTTTCACGGCATCTAAAGATTTGAGTGGAACTATAATAGTTGGAACTCCTGTCGAAACATCTTGTATCTGAAACCTTCCATCAAAATCTTCTTCATTCAATTTGAGAACATTAGCTAGGACTTCTGTTGAAAAATAATTTGAAAATACAGGTTGCTTTTGTTCCATCCATACTTCATTTATTTCTTCTCCTTTATATTTGAATAAAACCACAATTTCTCCTATTTTCATATCTAATGAGATAGTTTTAATTTTTTCTTTTATGATTTCTTTTGCTAGGATATATGCTCCTCCTAACGTAGGATGACCTGCAAATGGTAATTCATTTTTAGGAGTAAATATTCTTACTTTATAATTTTCGATAGATGTGATAAAAACGGTTTCGGAATAATTCATTTCCTTCGCAATTACTTGCATTAAAGATTCAGGAAATTCTTCATTACATATTACTACAGCAAGTTGATTTCCTTCATATTTGTGTTCAGCGAAAACATCTACAATGTAAAAGGGTATTTTACTTAATTGGATTTCTTTCATGGAATGTTTACCAGCAATAATTATTATATTTATAAATTACATGTACAAATTTAATATAGAGTTAACCGATTCTATATAATAAATTTTATTAAAAATTCGAAGTATGAATCATGATACGACATTCACTCTCGGATGATCCCTTGATAAAATCGAAAAAAAAATTTACTCTAAGAGAGTTAGGGGGTGCTTTTGGTGATTGGGGTACACTAATTCCATTTATTATTGGTTACATTTCGATAGTAGGCTTAAATCCTGCTGGAATCTTCATATGTTTAGGTCTTACAAATATTATAATAGGGATTAAGTTTAATCTACCCTTACCTGTTCAACCACAAAAGACAATAGGGACAATTGCTCTATCTCAAAAATGGACCCCGAGTCTTGTTATTTCAACGGGTTTCGGTACAGGAATAATATGGATGTTATTAGGTCTAACAAAACAACTTAATAAAATTGTGGAAAAAGTACCAATAATTATCGTAAGGGGAATACAATTAGGTCTCGGATTGATACTAGGATGGAATGCCATAATCTTAGCCAGCGAAAATCTTATTTTGGCTTTAATTTCTATTGTAATTATTCTTATTTTAGCCAAGTATAATATAATACCTTCTGCAATAGTTCTTGTAGTTTTAGGGATAATCATAATGTTATTTACTGAAGGATTGAATATTACCTCATTTTTTTTCACTTTTCCCAAAATTTCATTTTACATTCCTAATTTGATGGATCTTCTTTATGGAATGATAATCGCGGGTATAGGACAATTTTTTTTAACTTTGACAAATGTCATGATTGCTACGATCATTTTAGCGAGAGATCTTTTTCCAGAACAAAGCGAAACACTCAATGCGAATAATTTATCTTTTAATATGGGAATAATGAACATTTTTAGTCCCTTTCTCGGAGGAATTCCTTTATGTCATGGATCTGGTGGATTAGCGGCTCAGTATGCATTTGGAGCACGAACCGGGGGTTCAATGATTTTAGAAGGAATAATTGAAATTATTCTTGGAGTTTTTTTTTCCAATACTCTTCTACAAATTTTTGGAGAATTTCCCGCTTCAATCTTTGGTTCAATGCTACTTTATACTGCTTTTTTATTAGTACGGGTTTCTTTTAAAAATTTCAATAAAAAGAGTTTCCTACTAATTTTAACAACGGCATTAATTTGTTTCGTTGTAAGTATTTCAGTGGGATTCTTAATTGGACTAATACTATATATAGTTTTTAAAAATAAGTTGAAATAATAATCGAAATTATAGTAGTTCATATTTTAAAATATCTTTAATATAAGAATCTGTTTCAGTATAATAAGTCTTAGAATTCTTCTTTGAAGGTTTGATAAATTCAGAATATGAAATTATTACACTTGATATATCAAATTCTAAATCTGAGATTGTTTCTTGAGATCTCTCAATAAGTTCTTCATAGGTTATAACAACGTTTCCAGAGGTCATGATATTAAATCCTCAGATTTTATTCAGGGTAGAATTTACCATTTTCATAAATTAGCTTAAGCCCTGCATCTTTAAGCTTTTTGTTATTTGAGAATATGAAATTTCTTAATTGTTTAACTTCAAGATTCAATTCAGCAGCTAATTCCTCGGCTGTAATGCTCTTGATTGTTTCAAAATATTTTACTAATTGATTAATGACCTTTCCTTCTTCTGGTAAAATTTTATATTTACTTAAGACTTGCTGTCTTAGAAGTGAAAAATTAACTCCCCAGTTATCTAACATATTTTCTGAATTGTGATCTATCCAATCTTTCACGATTTGATATACAACTGAAGATTTTGATTTTCCCTTGACACCAATTAAATTTTCAATGATTTTATCAGTGACTTCATCAACATTTACCGTAATCCTTTTTGATTCTAAATCAAATTCTTGATGATCAGCTTCTGATGCCATTAATTAAATTAGAATAAGATTACCTATTTAAATGTTGCATTTTTGCATATTATGTGCATATTAAAAGTTGTGATTTTGCGTTTTTTTTGATCAATTAGTGCATCACTTTTGCATCACCTTTAAATAATAGTTATGTCATTTGTATATTATCGAAATATCATATGGATATTTTAATTAAAATTTTAGAACCCTTGGTCGTGCGTGTCAAATGTTAGAATTATATACCCCTGCTTATGAAGAAATTAATACTAAAACTAGGATTACAATTGATTTAATTAAAGATGGAAAAGAGTTTATGGAAACTTTTGATATAAATCCTGATCTATTAATGGATACAGTTAACATGGTGTATCGATTCTTGAAAATACAGGATAAAATTCCCCATAATCTATATAAATTTTATATTGGTGCTTATTATATTATTTCAAGGCATCCATTTGCATTTCCCGCTCATCAATCAAAAGAAGAGTTTTGTGAACAATTTAATATGAAAGTTAGCTCATTAGAATATTGTATCGATCTCCTTTCTAAATCGCTCAATTATATCAAAATATTAGATGATATGAATTTTCCTTATTTTATAGATCCTAAATCAGATTTGAGTCTTAAAGTTATTAAAACAATTATTAAAAATAAAGTGGATAATGCAATGATGAACTTTCTCCTTAATAATCAATCAATTAACTCACAAATTCTTACAGAAGAATTAGTTTGCGATATCATTTTTGAACATAAGGCTTTCCCAGAAGAATTACTTAGACAATTATATGATATCGTGTTTGAACAAGTTGAGAACAACATGCAAGATTATACTGAATATGCAAAATTACAACAGAAATACTTTATCTAAATAATTATTTATCTAAAAATCCTTTAATCCATTCTTTACATTGAAATCATGTAAAAATAGAAAAGGATTTTTGATAATCTAAAAATCTTTCCTCAGATTTAATCTTGTTAAATGGAATTCTCGCTTCAAAACATAATACATTACTTCCATAATAATTCTCCCATTCTGTTAAGGCAAGAGCAATATTTAAAAATTGTTTCTGGAAATTTAGAGGTGTTGAAAATTCATAAAAATGTAGATATGGATTAAATTTCGATTGTTTTCTCTTGGAAAGCCATCTTCGCTTAGCTATTTTAGAATGTACGACCCTACCACATCTATCATTTTTTGTACTCAATCTATTAGACTTTAGATGGATACCCACTAGATTGGAATCATCTTTCTTAGGTTTACTAATTTTAAATTGAAAATCAAAGAAAATATAGAAATCCTCTTTTAATTGTATTACGAACTTATCATTAAATAATACCCACATTATTGGTACAATAAGGCTAAGAATTAGATATGTAGAAAATGTAACTATAAAGAAGCGCCCTAAAGAACTATTTTCGAATTGGATCAATTTAATGTCAATGAACATGAGCATGATAATGGAAAGAATATTGAGCATTAAAAAGATGAATCCGCTGTCGAATTTCTTTTGAAAGTTAAATCCTAGGTTTTTAGATTCATTCTTAACAAAACTAATTAACGAAGGGGTGTATTTAAGATAAATAATTTTTAAAAAATAGACGAATAAGAAAGTAGTCGTACTAAATAAACTCCAAGCAATCGTTAAATTATGGTAATAGTATTGATCTATTGAAACTAAGAACGTATTTTCAAGTAATTCAGGATTAATAGTAATAAGGAAGTATGTAAGATATATCGCTAAAATAATGATTAAATATATAAGTGTTTTTACAGTTTTTTTGAAGAATTCTTTCTGAATGACTTCGATCGATTTGAATGTATTTTCTTCGTTTTCGAAATCTAAATTCGGGTTAATTTTATTTTTTTGTTTTTTCATTACATGCCCCTCCATTTTTTTACTCTTGCTTCCTCTTCCTCTGGACTGATCCAGAATTTTTGTATGATCTCTCGAAATAATGTAAAATCGGGATTATCTTTTTCATTAAGCTTGATCACATGGAATTTTGATGTTTTTTTCTCTATGAGTATATAATTGTTTTCTTCTAAATATTCGAAAGCATGCAATAATTTTTCCAACCTATCAATACTCAAACTTCTTTTTATGTCGGTCTTATTAATGACTGATTCAGTTTTTTCCAATTTTGCTAAACTCATCAGTACTTGACCACCCCTGAGCGAAGCGATATTCGTGAGTTTATCAAAGATCCTCGCGATGCTTTTTATTATATCGTTGAAATCGTTGTAAAAGTTTAATTTATCTTGCCCCTTTAATTCTAATGTTTTAGTAAAGTCATCAATATAATATTTTTCTATAAATTCTTCAAAAGATATACTCATAGTGATTTACAATACTTGAGCATATAAAAAAATACTACAAAGATCTAGAGCAATAATAGCTTAATATATATTTTTACATTTAGTTCTACTTAAAATACAGAATTATTGTATTAGAGCAACAGTAATCCCAATTTTTTGGGAAATTTTCCCCCATAAAATGGGAAAAGCGATCCTTTCACCCCACCGAGATCTAATGAGAGGTCGGAATATTTTAAGGGGGAGGAGGGCAAAATAAGAGTGCATTACATACACTACCAAAAGATAAAAATCCAAGGTAGTGATGTGGAAGGTTTGTTGTTGGTTTTTCAGTATTAATATTCTTTTTCGATATATAAATTTAGTGACTTATTATCCCTAAATTAAGAACTGGTCTACTTATCACTTTAATGTGTATTTAAACAATTTAGATATAATTAAATTTTTTATCGAGCGCAGAAGAGTTAAGATTTTGAAGAAAAAGATTTGTGTGATAGTAGTTGTTTTAATTAGTTTTTTTGGTTTAAGTTTTTTTAATCAATTGAAATTGACTTCATATCCTTCCTGTTTAAATTTTAAAGTCAGAAATGGTTCTAATGTTTACTTCGGCAATAACGAGGATCATGCGCTCACTCAAATTTCTAATACTGTTATTACATTTGTGCCTAATGGCTCAACTTGGTATGATGGTTCAATTTTAAAGTATGGAGCTGTTATAGTTGGGTATGGTAATGGAAGTGGCTATAGCTGGTTTCAAGGAGGTATGAACGAAAAAGGTTTGGCTTTTGATTCAACTTCAGTTCCTTATACTACACCAAATCTTCATAATGAAAGACAACCTTATTT
>JAGXNQ010000159.1 GCA_019894955.1 Promethearchaeota archaeon
AAATCTTAATTCAGGACCACCTTTCCGTATATCAAGACCTTTTTCAATACATCCCCGTACAATGGTTGACAAGTACGGAGTTGGCATGAACTCTGCTCGAAGTTCTTCAGTTTGGTTGTACACATCTACAGTATATTTTATGAGGAATTCTACTTGTTCCTTCCAAGCATTCCAAAACTCATTCCACGTTTTAAATGATTCAGGATCACCTGTTTTTGGTCCAAGTTGTTCTCCTTTTTTGGTAATCACATTGTTGTTGGGCATGTTTTTCCCATTCCACAAGGTTAATTCAATACTCTTTGTGAGGTTGGGATTACAGTTAACAGTTCCTGAACGATCGTTCCCTTGCATGGTGTTCTCTAGACATCCAACGCAAGCATAATTCCAAGCATCTTCCCGGGGTATTCCTTCCTTGATCATTCCCGCAATGCTCCGTTCATCGAAATTAATGAGAAATGGAGCTCCTTGTGATCGAGATACCATGTCAACAATCTTATCTAGTAACTTTTCAGGACTTGCACGGCAGAGACGGATGTTAGGTTTTGGTTCCAAGATTGGACTCCACTCATCTATTACTTCTAAAATAGTATAAGTTAACTCATTTGTTAGATCTTCATCTTTTGGACCACATCCGCTCAATGTCATTAATTGACCAAAGGCGGCTGTTATGCCTTGTTTTCCAACCATGATTTGAGCATCGTAGGCCGTATTACAATGAAACCATAAGCTTCCTAAAATATCTTTAGCAAATTCTTTGGTAATGTTTTTCTCTTCAATCACATCTTTCTTGTATAAATCCAAAAGATGCTGATCTGTTCTGCCAAAAGATATTCCCGGTCCAGGATATGATTCCTCAGACATTATCAACATGTGAGTGAGCCAAACTGCTTGAATACCTTGCCAAAAGGTTTTAGCAGGTTCCCATGGGACTTGCTCTAAATTTTTAGCCATTTGTTCTAATTCTTCAATACGTTCTGGAGTCGAAGCTGTTTCTTTTAAAGTTCTACATTCTTCAGCATATTTTTTAGCTATTTTTCTTGGAATTTCCGCAGCTTTTATCATTGCTAGGAGTTCTGCTCCTTTCTCACTGTTTTTCTCTTTTTGACTCAACTTATCATATCCATTTGTTGCCTTTTCATAAACGTACTTGAATCCCCGTTTTATGATGGTTTCATAGTCAGGAATTAAATGACCAGCAGTAGCTCCAACGTTTCCGAAGCCAGATTTATGATATTTAAAGAATTTATGTCGTGTTTTAATGTTTTTCTTCCAATGGGCTTTCGCTTCTTTTTCTGTTAAGCATTTACTTAGCTGAATGTTGAACCTTCCACCTGCAATAAGATCATTATTGGAAATTATTTCATGTGGTACATGATTTACCATTACTTCCTCAAAAAAAATCATCCTTCGTTCAGGTAGGGATAATTTCCAGAAATTATCAGGTAATTCCACTTGAACTGCCATGGAACGTAATGAACTTTCAAACACTCCCTTTCCTTTATTGCCTATATAGAAATGCGTTTCTGGAGCGATATAATAATCAGTTTCATTCCAAATGATATCCCAGTCGGTTCCAGTGGTAAATGCCATGTATTGGTTTTTCCATTCTCTTTCGTCACCCTTAAAATAATAATCTCTCATCCACTTTGATCGAGGAGACATATCATGAGGTTCAGCAATCTCGTATTTTTTCTTTTTAGAATCACTCATTTTACTCACGCATGGAAATAACTTTATTATATAATCTATACGAAAACGTAGTTTTATAATTTCTACTTATCTTAAATAAGGAGTTATTTAAATTTCCTATTAACAACCCCAAGTAAATAAAACAAGATAACTAAATTAAGTTAATTACAAATTCGACATAAATGTAAAAAATATTTGCTAAATATCTCCAAATCAATAAAATGTAATATCTTGAGAATATCTGGATATGTACAAAACATCTTGAAACTTCTGTTTCACGAAATTAAAAAAAAAAATAAAAAAAAAGTTTAAAATTTAGTTTATCCCACAGAAACCGAAATCGATGAGAAGAGCGTGGTAAACATCATCATAAATAGGATTAATCCAGCAATGATCAGCGATATTTTTCGCGTACTTTCATCAATCTTATCATTTACAGCAAACGATAAGAATCCAACAAGTACAAATACCAATCCAATATTTACTCCAACACGGGCGATATTCATGAAGATAACATCTTGAAATGCCATCCAATATTGAATTCTATCAATTTCCTCTTGTCGCTCAATGAAATCATTATATCCATAGTCGCCATTCCAGTAACTTAACTCATTTTCTTGATCTGCTAAAGTTGCCCATTGACCAGAATTATCAGCAATAGATCGACTAACCATCATCATCATTCCAAATAATATTGCTATGATTAAACCGTAGATAATGAATTTAGCGGCTCTATTCTTATCTAATAAGGGTAATTTATCGAAAATAGATGCTTTTACTTGTTGTTTTTCCATTATAAAAGTCCCCTCCCTGTTTTTTTAAGGTATCCAGCAGTTCCCAAAAGCATAATAGCTACTAACGCTCCCACTCCAACCAGAATCATCAATAATTCAACGATTTCTCCTGGTCCGTCTATTTTGACTTCAATATTAAAATAAACATTTGTAGCAAAACTATTGGTTCCATAAACAATAACTACATAATCTCCTGGTATGGAAATTAGATAATCCCCTGTCGTATCTCCCGCAAATTCAATATACCAATAACCTTCATTAGAAATTGATCTTGATGTTGCAGAAGATGATTGACTTGATGGTGATTGACCAAAAGCAAATTGTGAATAAATTAAATCTAATCCTGTAATACCTCCGGGATTACTTGTGGCTTCAAATGCTTGATCAAAAGTTCCTTTTCCTAAAATCTTTATGGTAGCAGAAACATTAGCAGTAAATACAGAAAATTCTACTACTAATTTTTGACCTTTCGCAAGCGAAAATGGATAAGCATATGCGTCTTGAATATCGGTGTTACTAGTTTCTTGGATAACAAATGGTTGGTTTGGTACTACAACTACTTTATTAAGAAGTAATCCAACAACTGGTCCTAGAATGATTAAAATTACACTAACTAGGACAAGAATTTTGATTTTTTTTTCCATTATTATCATTCCAATTTAATGTTAAAAAGTTTTTTATAGATTTCAGTAACTCATATTTACCTTTATGCATATAAAAACTTGAAGTAAAATAGCAGTTTATTTAAATATAAATAAATAGAGAACAAGTATAATTCTGAATGAATAAAATATCATTATTAAACGATACAGATGATCAAATGATAAAATTTAAACTACATCAAAAATCAATATTATAATATTGTAGCTATTGATTTGGAATTGAATTGAGGTAGGAAATAATGGATGAATACAAATGTGAAATATTGATAATTGGTGCGGGTCCCGCTGGTTTGAGTGCTGGCGTATATTGTGGTAGGTCAAATAGAGATACTATAATTTTAATCGGAAAAGAACCTTCAGCTTTGGCAAAAACTAAAGAAATACAAAATTATTTAGGAGAAAAAGATATTTCAGGTCCAGATCTTTTGAAGAAATTTACCTCACATGCTGAAAGTCATGAGAGTGTGCGATTAATTAAAGGAGATGTCATATCTCTCATGGGCGGCATGGGAATGAACATGATATCAACACGAACAGCAAATATATCATCTGATGTCATTATCATAGCTACAGGTACAGGAAAAAGGAAAGAGATTATTAAAAACGAGAGTAGTCTAATTGGTTATGGTGTTTCTTATTGCGCACTATGTGATGGCCCCTTATATAGAGAAAGAGTAGTATATCTGTATGGAGATGATAAGGAAGTTTTAGAGGATGCGTTAGCACTTCATCAAATGGGATGCATTACTCATATTATAACTAAAGTGAGTTTTGAAGAACTCCCTAAAATGGCTAAAGAAGTTAAAGAAAAAGGAATTGAGATTATAGATAAAACAGAAATAGTAGAAGCTATATCAAACGAAGATGGAGTTATCCAAAAGATCAAATGTAAGCCTATTGATAAAGAATTGCTTGAAGATGAAGAATTAATAGAGTATGATTTAAATTGCCTATTTATTTTGTCTCATGTACCTTCTAATTCAATTTTGAAGAAAGCTGGAATAGAATTGGATGAAAATAAAAACGTGAAAATTGACGAACATCAACAAACAAACATTAAAGGTGTTTATGCAGCAGGAGATATAACTGGTGGATTATATCAAGTCGTATTTGCTGCAGCTGAGGGTGCACGCGCAGGAATTAATGCGTGTAAATATCTCCGTCAAATAAAAAAGGAATAAATTTCAAAATTTATCTACTAATTCTCATCTTTAGTGATATTACCTACATATCACAAGGTATTTTGTAATATCACGATGTTATTTGATTTATCATGGAAGGGTATAAATTTTCTGATTTCATAGATGATTTCTTGATTAGTAAAGAAGTCGAGGAGGGTTGTGCAAGTTCAACTATTAAGGCATATCGCTATGATTTAGAAAAATTTGTTAATTTTGTTGGAGATATTGAGCTCGAATCACCAGTTTTTAGACAAAGAATAAGATTATTCCTTAAAAAATTGAATGATATGGGATACACTAAAAAAGGAATGAGCAGAAAAATAGCTTCATTGCGTTCTTACTTTAAGTTTCTTACATTAAATGAATTTATCTCAAAAAACCCGATGAGTACAATAAAATCACCAAAAATTAAATTAGAAGAAAGTTTACCGAAATTTCTTGATATACAAGATATAGAAACCATATTTGAGAAATTGAGTGATAAAAAATTATTTAATTCAAGAAAAAGTGACCGTTATTATCTTATTATTAGATTATTATATTCTACGATGGCAAGAGTAAGTGAATTATGTAATATCAAGGTTCAAGATGTAGATTTTAATAAGGGGTATATTAGGTTAAGAGGAAAAGGTAATAAAGAGAGAATTGTTCCTGTTGATCAGAAAACTCTGGAGATATTCAAAAATTCCCTTCAAAATAGAATTGCTTATGATGAAGAAGATTACTTAATAGTGAATACTAGAAACCAACAAATGAATCCTCGAGTTGTTCAGCAAGATATTAAATTAATAAGGGAGAGATGTGGGTTTTCTATCAACAAAATAATCACACCTCACGTGTTTAGACATACTGGAGCCACTCATTTAAGAAGATCTGGCATGGATATTAGTGAATTACAAGATATTTTGGGTCATAGTTCGCCAAATACCACGAGAATCTATGCGAAAAATGATATCACAAAAATAAAAGAATCTTATACAACCATGCATCCTCTCAATACTAATCGTTTTTAGATTAATTTGGGAAGTTTTACCAATATTACTAATTATTTATTTCTTTTTTTTAATCTTACTCTTTAAATAATTTTATTTACAACATCGATATTATAAGGTTAATTGGATAGGAAACTTTAAACTTAAAATATCCTATTGTAACTTATCATATTATATTTTATTCAATAAATAATTGAGCAGAAGTTTATCATGGACGAGGATCTATTTAGGCAAGAATTCATGAAGAAATCGGTATTTAAACAAGCGAGTTCGCTTGATTTTAGTTTCGTACCAAATAAATTATTTTGTCGAGACGATACTGTTAAAAGTCTAATTTTTAATTATCGACGTATTCTAGAGGAAAAAGAACAACCTTCTATTAATTGTTTATTATTAGGAAAGGGAGGAATCGGTAAAACTGTTACAGCAAGATATTTTGGAAAGATGTTTAGATCTGTTGCTTTAGAAAAGGACGTTAATCTTTTTATAGAATATTATAATTGTATTAACTTTCGTTCCAAGAGTAAGATAATCAGAGAGCTCTTAGCAAAATATACACATGGTTCAGGGAGGGGGTTTTCTGATGATGAAGCTTTAAAATTAATTCTTACCAAATTAGTTAATGATCAAGGTTATATGCTTCTTATTATTGACGAAGTCCATCTTTTAGACCCCGAAGAGGTTCTTGCATTACTTGATATAGCAGAGACATTTGGTCATCAGAATGCCAAACTCTCGATATTATTAATAAGTAGAAAGAGAGATTGGATGAAGATCGAAACAGAAAGAATCTTAAGTCGATTAAATGATAAAATCACACTTAAACCATATAATTTCGAGGAAGCCATGATAATTTTACAATATAGAGCAGATTTAGCA
>JAGXNQ010000015.1 GCA_019894955.1 Promethearchaeota archaeon
ATCTTTCTCAATAGGTTAAGTTGATCATGTGTTACTGAGCAGTTCGCCATGGGAAATTTAGGTATCCCATTCGACTCGCATGGCTTATCCTCACCCAAATAGCAGTCGGGTCCGGCAGGATCAACCGGAATTAATATTGGAATCTGTCACAAACGGCTTTAAAACTTTTTAAAAATTATTACATTATTTCTTTTGGGAGTTCATAATTATTCTTTCTTCGGTTATAATCTTTTAAATTATAACTACATTTTTTATATCACATCAATGACGCAACTCTTCATTTAACGGAACTTTGCCGTAATCCAAGCTCACACCGGTAATGACGTGATTTGTTCTATTTTTATAAAGAAGGGATTCATTTTAAATTTTGTCATTTTTTCACAGTTTAGGGTTTTAGTTTTTATTTTTCGTAGTTTAAAAGCTTACTTTATAATTTAGTATTACAAATTTAATGATTGAGTAGGAAGATAAAAATGGAATTAAAAGAAAAGATAAGTATGCACTTGGATCAAATAAAACAACTTAAAGGTGTTGAAAATGCTGTGCTGACTCAACGAGATGGTAATCCCATTCAATCAGCAGGGGTTTGGTTTTCTAAAGATGAAATTTTTAATGTTAGTTCTGCTGCAAGCGCTATTTTCAATGTAGGAATACATCTCCATCCTAATGATCTGAAATATATATTAATAGAAGGCAAAAAAGCAAAAATATTAATTGCTCCATTAAACAGTCCATTACACCATTCACTGAACAAAATATTAGAACAACAAGGAATATTTGATAACAAGCATGAATATTTTATTGCTATTACAGCTCAACCAAATACGAATCTTGGAGGTATTTTTTTGCAAACGAGTGAATGCTTGAAAAAAATAAAAACAACTCTTATAACATCTGGAGAATCATTTAAACCTCCATTAGTTCAATTTAATGATGAGAAAATTCAAGATATTATTCGTGGTTTTGATGTTAAAGAAAATACAGGATTTGATATGCAAGTTAACTCATTCTCACTTAGTTTATCTGAATACATCTCTATTGAGTTAAGAAAAATACTTAATAACTTTTCAGTTGCTGTTCCTGATATGTCTCATGCATATATTACTCTTGAAGGTGGATTCATCGCATCACAGATTTTAAATCGAAGAAATCTGTTTTATAATAATTTAGATAATATTTCTGCAATGAGTTATTCTTTATTTCAAACAGCAAATCGTTGTGCATGGCTCTTAAAGAAGATGAATGCTGAAACAATCTTACTTGACTGTGAAAATACATTTCAATTCATTTATGGTCTTGGAAACGCAATTTTTAGCACTGAGATTGGCAAAGCGAGACAAAAATTAGGTTTAATTAGGTTGATACTTCCACAATTCTCAAAAAAAATTAGTTATCTCATCAAGGAAGCATCTCAAATTCAAGATCATAAATCTTTTGATATTAAATCATTATTAGGAGAGCTAGTAATTAAGTAAATTAAGGTGAGAATATGGATTTTTTTAATGTATTAGAAGATTTAAAGATTTCCGATTCATCATTAATTTTTTATTGTTTATTGAATAGAATCCCTATAATTATAACTGGAGAGGATTCAGAAATAATTGATGATTTTTTAATCGATATATCGGATTTGATGCATTTTCGAAAAGAGGTTGTTTTTTACACTGATTTTATTTCAATTTCAGAATATCAAGGGCTTTTACAAAATGAAGCAATTGATTATAACTCTCAAAGAACTCATATCAGGTGTCCTTGTGATGTATCAGGTAAATCTTTGATAGAAATTGATCAGTTTAATTCATGGATTATGGGTTTTGAACTTGATAATGATAAACATAAACTCGAGAATTTTATAAAATTTATAAAAGAAAAAATAAATGTTTTCCTAAATATTATGATTTTCTCAAAATCCATATCAATAATCACAGTAGGGCTAAATTTAAAACAATTGGATCTTACATTTGAACAAAATATTTTGCATAAAATATCCCGAGATACTGAAAAATCTATAGTAAAAATGAAAAGAGTTCTTTTAGAAAAGACCAAAACTGAGAAACTTGATAAAGAACTAATAAAAAGTTTACTCGACTTTGAGGTTGAAAAGAAAGAGTTAAAGAAAAATATTTTAAAAAATGAAATTCAAAAATTCTATTCCGGTTCCAAAAGAGCTTTTTTTATCTTATCAAAACTTAACTTATTAAATAGTTTTGAGATAAATGTACGAATTGGAAGCAAGTCATTATTAGAAATTATTGATTTTGATGAGGCTTCTATTGGAAGAATGGTTTCTTTTATCGAAAAGGAGTGGGGAGAAGCTTTTTCAGATTTATTTGAAAATGGAAAAAAAGTGAATGCGTTGGATAGCATGCAATCATTATGGGGTTAGTGAAAAAAATGATATATGATTATGAAAATAAGACATTACAAATAAAAATTGTTTACTATGGTCCAGCTATGTCGGGAAAAACGACGTCTATTAAGCATTTATTTTCGCATTTTAATAGACAGAATGAATTAGAATCGATTGATAGCTCAGTTGGAAGAACCCTATTTTTTGATTTTGGGGTTTTAAATTTTCGAGGTGCTGAATGGGGATTAAAATTTTTGATATATTCTGCCACAGGACAAGATTTCTATGCTAGCACTCGTCCAGCAACACTTAATGGAGTTGATGGTATAATATTTGTTGTTGATTCTCGTACAAATTGTTTAAAACACAACTTAAGATCCTGGAAGGAATTAAATGCGATGCTTGGTTCAGAGTTTTTCAATATACCTATGGTAATATGTATGAACAAATATGATATTAATGATGACTCTATGATAAGTGAATCTGATTTTAAAGATCATATAGATATCGACACTTTTAAAAATGTTTCAGTTCAAAAAACAGCAGCTATTAGGGGATATGGGGTAATAGACGCATTTAGTCAAATGATTAAATTTATTTTTCCTCAATTGACCTTAAATATAAGCATGACAAATTAATTTATTTTTCAATTTTTTGATACATATTTTTAGAAATCCGTTTTATAAAACCTTGTTTATAAAATTGCTTTAATAAATTCCTTACTTCACGAACTTCTTGCGCATCGATTCTTAAAGCGTCCATTAGTTGGAAAATCGAAAATTGGTTAGATAATTCATTTTTAACTGTATTATAAGTTCCCAATATGTTTCACTTTTCAATGTATTTTATATATATTGAGATTAATGTGAGAAAATATAAATAAATTCTTAAAATTTGAAAAAATTTCTTAGAAATTATTACCAGTTTTTATAATCCTCAATGTAACTATAATTTATCATTCCTACTTTATAGGTCATCCAAGTTTATAGTTTTCATAGAATTTTTACAACCTAAGGGAATTCCTCAAAAAAAATTGTAATACTAATTAGAAAGATAACTAATTTTTTCTATTTATAATTTTACCATATTAGACGAAAGATTATCAATATTTAGGATTCTCCTTCCTAAAGCTATCTCCTATTGGTGCTTTTCCATCGCCATATATTTGATACAGGCCGATTCTCCTTGCACATTCACTAAAACTGCGGTAAACGTCTCTTTGTTTTTCATATAATGCACATGTTTTATAAATTATTGGATTCCAAGTCGATAATTCATGATCTGGAGTATACCACAACTTTTCTTCTTTTAATATTTGCTTAAAATCTTCTTCTCCAATTACTTCGTTTAAGTCCTGTTTATTTAACATTATTACGAGAGGAATTTGTTTTATTAATCTGCATTCTGGAGATTTAATTGACTCATATGGAGAAATTCCGGATAATTTCTGGTTATTTAACTCTTTTTCTTCTACGAATGTGGTAACTTTCTTCAATTCTTTAAGTGATTCAATATTATCTTCAAAGAAGTGAGTTTGAGAATCAACAACGAATATAACTCCATCAGTTCCTTTAAAAATTCGCTCTCTCAAAGGTGAAAATCGACTTTGTCCAGCTACAGTGTATACATGGTAAAAAACTTTATTTTGTTTAGTGGATTGAAAAAATCCTCGATCAAAATATAGTGTTGAGCCACTAGCCATACAAATTTTTTTTAATTCAGCAACAGGAGTAATATCTTTTTCTTGTTCTCTTGTAAGTCTATATAAAGTATCAACTACTGTTGTTTTCCCTGATCCTCCCATACCCCAATAGAGGATTTTGATGTATATCTTATGATCTGGCAGAAATCGAACCATTAAAGCGCCTCCCTTAAATAATATTTCATTACCTAAATAGCCTAATATTAGATTTACAAAATTAAAATTAATCTTTGATAATAAGTTCTTTTAAACTTTATCATTTGATATTAATAAGTAATAATAGAATCAAACATTTATAATTCTTTTTTTAGAAAACTCAGTTCACTAATGAGTTGGAAAACAACTTTATTATTCTCACTTTAAAAGTCAACTAAATAATTTCCCTTTCTAATATGATAATTACACCATACAATTAGTTGGTTATAACTTTCTCCATAAAATTGTTTACGTATGATGACATTAATGATATCAGAATACATAATTGGACGATTTTCTTTGATAATTTTCTTTAATTGGTTGCATATTTCCTTTAATAAATCTATATTTTTTCTTGGAATATTTTCTATAAATTTTGCTGTTTCAGAAATTTTACTCATAAAAGGTTAACACCAATCAATTATTTCATATTAAATTATAGCTATTCAAATATCTTCTCAGTTGAAGCATATAAAGCCCTTTTTTTTTATTTTCAACTAACTCTCTCCGATAGTATCAAGATTTCCTTTCTATTCAGAAGCAATGAAAGTTCTCATTATCGAATTCTTGGTATGGATTATTCAAATAAAGGGATTTCAAATTGGTTACTTTAAACCCTATAATTTTAAGGTGATAATTATAATAAATGAAACGTTTGATCATACAAAAATTAAAGAAATATGTCCTGAATGCAGTGGAAATATTATAAATACTAGTTTTGAAATGATATGCAAGGAATGTGGATTAGTATTAGAGAATTTATTCAAAGAATCTTCCTATACTTTTAATAATAATGATGTAAAAAGTAACTTAAATAAACAATTTGTTGCATTGGGCAACAGAACTGATTTTATAGGAGGATTGGGGACATTTATAGACTTTGAGAATTCAAAATATCTTAAGGATAAATTTGGTAAATTATTACCTCCTCAAGAGCAAAAATTATACAGAAGACTTAAGAAAAATTATTCTCAATTCCTAAGAATTAAAAACCATGAAACCGAATATAGAATTTTTAACATTTTAAATAAGATTGCAATATATCTTAATTTGAATAGAAATATTCGAAATAATGCAGCTTACTATTATAAGAAAATCATAAAAAATGAGGAAAAAGTAATAAACAACATTTCATTAATTGCCTTTTGTATTTTTTATGCGGCTAGAAAAGAGCATCAAAACGCACCATTAACAATTAATGAAATTTCTTTTGCCTTCCAAAATTTCGGACACCGAGTTAATCCGAGGTTAATTTTAAGAGATGGTATAATATATAAGAAATATTTGAATAACCATACAATACCACATAAAAGCGAGGATTATTTAATAAGGTTAATTAGTGATATTATCCACCATAAAGAACTTGAAAGTCGCCTTCTAAGTAAAGGTGTTTGTTGGTCGAAAGAGCATTTTCAAAACTGTTTAACAAATAAATGTCGAGAGTTATTAAAAAAATTATCAGTTTGGCATCGTGGGGGTAGAAATCCATTCATCTTGACAGGAGCAATAATATATTTAGCTGATAAACTTTTAGCAAGAGAATTCAATCAAAAAGCGATTTTAACACAAAAATTAATTTCAGAAGCAACCAGTATTGCAGAATATTCAATAAGAGATCATTATGTCAATTTATTAAAACCGATTTTTATTAGCAAAGAATAGTAATTTTACTCAAATAGATTTTCTCTATTTTTTTTTATTAAGAATTGAGACAGATAAATTTCATTAAATTAGAATTAGAATTAGATTCTCATTATTAATTATAATACATTCTAAAGAATTGGGGTCTTAATCTTCCTATTAAAATTAAATAAGAATTAAACAATACGAAAAACATTATTTTATTAAAATTTAGTAAATTATTACAATAATTATTAAAAAATATACTAAGTTTAAGTTTTTTGAATTGCTTCCGTAGTGTAGTCCGGTCAAATTGATCATTAAACTTCTTTTGAAAAGACTAAGCATGCGAGGCTCTCACCCTCGTGACCCGGGTTCGAATCCCGGCGGAAGCATTGTCTTAATAAACTAATTCATCAATACATTAATTTTTAAATCCTTTCATAAAGATCCAAAAGCTTCTGTAATAGATTTATATATACTTCAATATTTAATATCTGATTTTCAGTTTTTATTATTTCAGAAATTTCTTGTATTTTTAAGAATATAATTTTTTTTAGATTAATTAAGGTTTTATTATCATCAAATAATCTGCCAAAAACATTATTTTCATTCTCAAGATTCTTATCTGATTTCATTGATTCATTCAATTCGTTATCATCAAGTATTACAGGTCTATCACATACTGGGCAAAACATTTCACCATTTTTCTTTTTAAAAATTGGATTATTACATATAGGACATGATAGATTGAGCATTTTATAACCCGATCTCAACAGGTTTGCCATTTTCTTTGTATCTTGTTGAATATTTCTCACATCTCTTAAATTTTATTTTAATTGTTAAGTGAAAAGGAAAATTATCGAGATAAAAAGATTATTCTTTTTCTCTTATCTTCAATAAATTTACTATATATCCGGAAATCCGATTTCGTAGATGTTTTGAATCAGCTTCAATATATTTATCCAATAGTCTCTTATTAGAATCAAAATCAGTTGTAAACACATCTGGATATTTATTAATTAACTCTTTTGAAACTTTTTTAATTAAAATCGTTCTTACTTTTCCCATAATCTCATCTCAAATTTTATTTGTTGATCTACATCAAATAGTTGTTTCTAAAATAAATTTTTTTTGGATTTTGTATGACTTTTTATATTTTAATCTGAATAAAAAATGTGTTTAGAAAAAGAATATTTTTAGTTATCTTATGTATTGGGGTTGGTTTGTTGGTTATTCCGCAATTCACCTTGGGTTGGCCTTCTTGGGAAATAATTTCCCTTCAATCTAATAAAAACACATATTATAATTATGAAAATATGGAAATCAATGCTTCATGGAATTTGTTTTTTGAAGAGGATGATAATGTTTTCTTACAAATTCATCTTATGAATGATTCTGAGAATATTCTTTGGAAGTCTCCAAGATATAGTAATGCAGGATATAATGAAGATAATTGGATAATTCACATCCCTAATTTGAATATCGAAATCGATAATGACACAACTCAGATGTTTGTTAAAATTTGGATTTCTTTCAATAATCATGTTGCTTCTGCAGATTTTTATGATTCTGAATTCCTCACTATCAATATAATAAAAGCAAATGTTACTTGTGAGCTAGATGGATTTGAAGGTTCTATAACTTATGGTGAAGAAATTTCCTTACTAGCTAAATTCTTTGAAGCTAATAATACTCTACTTATAATTAATACTACTATTAGGTTTCAAATTGAATCGGAGTCAATAATTTTATATCAAGGAGATTACATAACAAATCAATCAGGAATTATTAATGTAAATATCTCCTCTATCGATTATTTATCTGTTGGGGTGAACAATTTGATATTTATAATGATAAGTAATGAAACTTATAATAATTATCAATTTTCTTATAAATTAAGAGTGGAAAAGATACCCATATATGGAGAAATCATTAATATTAATGGAATTGATAAAAATGAAGGAACAATTGAAGTTTTAAGTTATTTTTATTACTATTTCAACGAAAGTATAGTACCTTTAAATAATTCTTTTATTTCTATTCGTTTATATCAAAAAAATTCACTGAAATATACAAAATCCTTAAACACCAATATTTTAGGGGTAACAACATTTATAATTTCTCTTGGATCGATTAATCTAGAAAAATATAGTACTGAAGTAAATATTACGATTATTTATAATGGCACTCAATATTTACATGATGAAACAGTATCAAAAACTATCGATGTGAATGAATTCATATATCAAAATGTTATAGATACAATGGAAATTTTGTATCTAACTAGTTTCTTCTCTTCAATTATTGTAATCGGTTTTATGGTTGCTAACAAAAGAAGGGGGAGAGATAAAAATTTGGCAGATCTTTGTATTAGAATCTAATTTATAATTCAAGTTAACCGACAAAAAAAAAAGGTATACGATAATTACTGTATTCTTAAAATCATAATATAAAAAATTATGACTCTGTTTTTGAATATATACAATCATCATCTTACTTCTAATATTAAATTTTGTGGTTGAGTGTAATGATGATCGATTACTTTGATGAATTATTAAAACAACCTTCATTATTCAAGGATGAAAGTAAGCTTGATATCAATTTTGTACCAAATAATTTACTCCATAGAGAAAAAGAATTATATGTTTTATCCCAACTTTTCTTAGTTTTAATTACAAATCCAAATTCTACATCAAGAAAAATTTTGATAACAGGAAAAACCGGTGTGGGAAAAACTGCAACAGTAAAATTCTTTGGAAAGATGATAATAGAAGCTGCAGTGAAAAGACATATTTTTATCAAACATATTCATGTAAATTGTCGTAAAGAAAGAACTAGTTATAAAGTGTTGATTAAAATCATGAGGACTATAAACAATAACTTTCCAAAAAGAGGATATTCACCTCAGGAATTGTTGGAAATTATATTGGAACATCTTAACAATCAAGAGTTACATTTATTAATTGTTTTAGATGAGCTAAGTTATTTAATCAATGATGGAGGAGATCTTATCTATTCTTTAACAAGAATAAATGATGACTCCATAAATTCGAAACAAAGAGTTTCAATAATAGGTATTGTTAGAGATATTACCTGTTTAAGCAAATTAGATGCTAGTACAATGAGTACTCTACAAAGAAATATAATTGATTTTAAAAATTATTCTAAGGAAGAAACTTTTGATATTTTAAAATTTAGAGCAAAAATCAGTCTGATAGATAATGCAATTTCTGATGAATTAATGAATTCTATCACAGAATTAGTCCATAATAAAGGTGACATTAGATATGGTCTAAATCTTATATGGAGAGCTTGTAAAATTGCAGAAAGAAAACATTTACGACATATTAATACAGAATGTATCCGTTTGGGTAATCAAGATTTAATTCCATTTTCCCCTCAAGATATTTTGACTTATTTAAATGAACAAAAATTAATATTTCTTCTTTCAATAACTCGAGGATTAAAGAAAAGTGGGAAAACACAAATTTCTCTTGCGGAGAGCATAAATATCTACAAGATAATTTGTGAAAACTTAGATATTGATTGTCGTTCTTATTCTCAATTATGGAATTATCTACAAGAATTCAAGCGAGACAACATCATTTCAGTTCTAGTCCAAAGTGAATCGTTTAAAGGCAGAAAGGGACTAATTGAAATTGCCGAATTTTCATTAATCAAACTTGAAGCCGAGATTATTAGAATTTTAAAATCTAAAGGATTATCAATATGATAATAAGTCAGGACAATAAAATAGAGAATTTATTGGGTTCTCGAGCTAAAATTAAGATTTTGAGAACCTTGGCTGTAAACAATGAACTTTCAATTACTCAAATAATTAAAAACACGAGATTAAACCATTCGAGTGTAATGGCTCATCTGAATCATCTAAAATTACTGAATTTAGTGCAAGAGAAAAATTTTGGAAGGATTAGGATTTTCAGATATAAGAATGAAAACTTAAAAGCGAGGAGTTTAAAGAAATTTATTGAAATTTGGGAAGGAGAATACTAATAATATGGTTTTTGATTTGAAAATGGTTAGTAATTGCTTTATAGCGTTCATTCTTTTATACTATACTTATTATGATTTAAAGTTAAGAAGGATTTCAAATAGATTTTTTATTATTAATATATTCATTGGTGTTCTATTTAATTTTTTAAATTTATTCTATAATATCAATTTTTCAATGGGAGATTTGGCTATAAAAGTGTTTTTAATTTTTCTTTCTCTTCTAATTTCAGTGTATTTATTTTCAATTAAAATTATTGGGGGAAGTGATGGAAAACTAATAATCATCCTCTTTTTTTCTAAAATTCTTTTTAATTCTCTTCTTTCTTTTATAATCGTTTTTTATTTTTTTTTTACATTTTTTTATATAGGATTAATTTTAATGACATTTCTGGTTAATGGATGCATAAAATATCGATTTTCATTTGAAATTTATTTTAATACAACATTTCCTCTTTCTACCTTAAAACAAATATTCATTAAATCCTATTATATTTTTCAAGATCTATCAAAATTAAGTGAAATTAAAGAAGATAAATATCAATTATATAATGGGGGATTATTTTTTAATACTAAAACTTTAAAACTTCAAATTTTGGCCCAATATAGACCCCCTATAACGTTAATAATATTTCTGAGTTATATCGTATCGTTTTTAATGATTGGATAGACAATTCATGAAATTTACAATTTTTGCATTCTCAATAAAATTTTAAATGTGATAATTTTTATTAATTTATCAAAGTAAGTTGATAGGTGTAAATATTAAGAATGGAAATTGAAAAGACAAGAGAGACAACATGGAAAATACGTTTGAGGAGGAATGATGGGATAATTGAATTAACATCAGTTGAAATAAGCGGCGAGGTTAGAAATATCAAATTAGCACTTAGAAAAGAAAAAGATCTAATCAGAGTTGAAATGGGTAAAGGAGAATTCTTCAATTTTCTTTCTTTAATTTCTGCTTTTAAAGATGTAATTATTGGTGAAGACATTAATTACTTACAGGATAAATTAACTGATGTTGAGATTTATGATAATCATGAAGAAATTATTACAGGAAAAGACAATCTTAATGAAATCGTGGAGAATAATAATTCCGAAAATGAACCTAATGATTTAAATCCAGAAGAATGGGATCCTTGGTAAAGAATCAAGGTACTTTTTCAATCTTAAACTGACAAGATTCTAATTCAGGATTTTCAAGACTGCAATCATCCTCAGTTACATTGACTCTATATAAAGCATATTCTCCAAAACCTGCAAAAATCCCCGTTATATAATGGCAAATATATTTAGATTTATTTTCTAATTCACTGGAAACATTATGATAAAGATCTATAATTATTATCTTATCTGATACTGTTTTCGGGACAAATCGCCCCCATCCATGATTACTTATTATATTGCAGAATTGGGTAACTAGATCATTCAATGATTTTAATTTCAAATTTTCATCCCAATCTTGTATCAACGCCCAGCCAGCTTTTTTACCTAACCATACGAGTAAGGATTTCACACCTTCTCCATAAATGGAAGAAAATACATCTATTATTTGTGGTGGGAAAAATACGAATCTATCATTAAATAAATGATAAGTTCCTTTTTCATATTTTAATCCTTTTAATTTCAAATTTTTCATAATAAAATACTACCTTTTTTTTTATAAAATTTTTACCATAAAAATAGTTTTAAAAAATATAATAGTGAATTACCTGACATATTCTATATGATTGTTTGATTGATGAATTAATCGGAAAGAGAGATCTAAGTTACAATACTATGATTTTTTCTGACTTTAAATATCCATCTCACTAAAATTAATGTTATGTTTGATGTTGATTATGTTTTTTTTGAATTATTGTTTATTTTGATTTTTTTCATTATCATTTTCATTTTTGCTTCGTTATCAGCTGATCAAATTATCATTTTTACTAGTATGATTCTATTTTTAATTTTATTGGTACCTTATCTTGTACTTTTAAATCAATTTAATATATTAACGATTGGGAATAATAATTTCTATTTTAAAATCCTATCATTTTTCTCTCCAGTAGTTATTATGTTTATAGGGATTTTTTTATTTATTGATATAATTTATGTTCATTTTTTTGGCTAATTTTATATGAAATAACTAATATTAAGAAATGAAATCATAAATAGGAGAGTAAATAAAATGCATGTTGTAATGATAAGAAAATTAATCTTATGTTGGTTTACAATTTTAAGGAAGAAAAATGAAGAAATCCCGACACATAAGATCAGGAAAATAAAGATTAGTATAATATTTACTAAAAAATTAACATTTTGATCAAATAGGATTTGAAAAATACTGTCAATATTAATACTATTCAAAATTATGTAAAAAGAAGGAATCAGTCCCCCAATAATTCCTAATATAAAAGGCATAATGAATAAGTAGAGAAAAGCTTTGAATTTTTCCCCTTTTATTATGATTTCTAACTTCTTCTCAAGTTTTTGATGTCTATTAAGAACGTTAATTATATCCATAATTTTATCTGATGATGCCAAGGGGTTTTGTTCAAGAATTTTTTTTAATACATCTAAAATTATTGAGTATCGAAATGAATTTATTTGAATTTTTAATTTATCAATCATTTCATTAAAAGAATAAGTAAAGTTTACCAAATTTAATGATTGGTTTTGTAGATCTGAATTTAAAATTTTAAGTCGTGTTCTTTGTCGAGAAAAAGTATTAATATATGCAACTTCAGGGGATATATTTTTTTGCAAATTAAGAGAAAAAAGTTTTAAGAAATCTATAAATTCATTAAATTTTCTCTTTTCAAGCTTTGAATAATCAGATATTAATCCAATAAGAAAAATATCAGACTTTACGAATTTACGGTTCATATAATTTAATATCAAGAAATAGATGGGAATAATAATTAATGATACCACAATACTTATTGTTTGAAATAAAATTAAGAAGCATGTACCTAAAGGGAAAAAGATACCTATAAAAAAAACGATGCTCAATCTTGATTCCAGTTGTTTTACAAACACTTTAAAACTATCTTCTAATGATCCATCCTCAAATTGTTCAAATTTGGTTTGAGGTATAAAATCACGCAATAATAATTCTTTAATATAATTATCAAAATCCAATGAAAAAGTTTTAATATTGTGTAAATAAATTTCGGGATTAGTTCCCTCCTGAATGTTTTTCACTGAATGAATAAAAGCTTTTGATATGGGCATATCAAAATCTCGAACAAGCTGAATAAATGCAATAACTCGATCTGAGTCTGTTGAGAGAGATTTTTCAATGAGTGAATAATAAATTTTGATTAAATGAAGGATTGAGTTAATTTTCATATCTTCCTTATTTATTTCTTTATAAAGTCTTAAATTAAAGAAATAGGAAATACAAAGTGAAAGAATAAAAGTACATAATAAAATCATAAAAATGTTAAAAGAAGGGAACCCTAATAAAAAACAGGTAGAGCTCATAAATGATATGATTAGAACAACGAGTGTAGCTTTATTTATATCTTCCTCTTCAATTTGATAAAAGCTCTTATAAATCTTCTTAATTCTCATATCTAGTTCTTTGAATTTTATACCAGGAATTCTAAAATCATGGAACTTCTTACAAAATTTAAGGTAATTACTATTAAGATTCATATCATTCTTCCATTAATTTTTAACTAAATATTATTCTTATATAATTCGACTCGAAAAACACCTGTAAGATATAATGTGTTGAATTAATATTATGATAGATAACTGTATGAAAAATAATTCCATATTTTTTTGAATATGAGTAGGCGATATTGCTAATTAAGTAATTATATTCTACTTCGTTTCCTGAAATTGTAATATTTAAATCTCTTGGAAACAAGAGTTCCTTTTCATAGACATCTTCTGGATTTAAAATAGTATATAATATTGCGTTATCTATTTCTTCAATAAAAATTTCTACATCTTGCTTGTCTTTATCATAAAATTTCAGTAGTTCTCCAAAAAATGGTTGAATAATTGAGAAAAAGACTATCAGAATAAGGAGACCAAAGCCAATTAGCATTGACTTTTCAACCATATTTGTCATAATGTATTTTTATTTCTATCAATTTAAATTCCGTGTCTTTTTCCAGTTATTCCATAAATCTTCTAATTGATAAGGGGTTTTAAATGAAAAGTAAGAAATTGCATCAAATAACTGAACTAAGCTCATATTTGATATTTTATCATTGGATTTGAGATATTGGAAGATCTCTTCATATATTTTAATGAAAAAATTATACTTCTCTTTATTTAGGTTTTCAAATCTTTTTATATTCAAAATAGTTAATGTTTCATAAGTTTTAATTTCCTTATCCCATTGTTCACATTGAGGATTATAAGTAAAAATGGAATCAACAATTTGTTCTTGTAATAATTTATTATTTATTTCAGAAACTGAGACAATTCTTCTTTGATTTTGATGCTTTTTCATTAAAATAATAAGACCTAAATCGCTTAAACAACTTCGATCAATTCCAAAATGGTATAATAGGCGATTCAAAAGGGATTTGATATCATTAGAATGAATGGTCTGAAATCCTCTCAAACCAGCAGATAAGCAATGAAATAATGCTTTTGCTTCATCTGCGGTTAAAATTTCGCCTAAATAAATAATATCAGGTGTTCGATGAAGTAATTTTTTTATTTGATTCTGCTTTGAATATCGAATATTATTAGAATCTTCTAAAGAATCTACTCGGAATTTTAATTGATGCTTATGATAAATATATTGATCTAATGACTCAACAACATTTTCAATATAAATTTTCCTGAATTCTTTTGGAGTGATTAAGTCTAAAGCATTAATTAATGTTGTTTTCCCTGTATCAGTTTCACCTGTAACTGTAATATTGATTCTTCTTAAAATATTGAAATATAAAAATGCGGCCATTTCCACGCTTAGAGTATCATTTTTTAAGAGATCTTGGATTGTCATTACATCTTTATTAAGTTTTCTAATGTCCAGTGCGAAATCGTTTAATTGGATTGGAGAAACATCGATAGCGAATCTACAATAAAAGAATTTATTTTTTATTACAAATTTGATACTTGGATTAGAGTAATCTAGACGTTTTCCACTATATACTCTTAAAAAAGTTTTTAAACGTTCTGTTTCTCCTCGACTAAATTTAATGTTAGTTCTGCAACGTCCAAATTTTTGATGATTTAGATAAATTGTTTCTTCAGGTGAATCTAAAAATACTTCTTCAACATTATCATCAATAAGTAATGGAAATAATTTAAGCATATTAATCCTTATAACTGTTGCCAACAATGCTAACTTATTTGCTTCTTCTTTTGAAAACCGATATTTCTTGTATATATAATTTAAAGCTTGATTTTTATATAATTCGATTAATTCTTCAAATGCGAGAATTTTATCAACGTTTATAAGTTCAAAATTCTTTCCAATATCCTTTATTATCTTATCAATATAATTATTATTCAATTTATCTGAAAAATTAAAGGTCACGTTGTAAAAGGATTCAACCTCGTTTTTTACTTCATAAATCGCAACTTGGAATATTTGCTCCTCTCCTATCAAGTACGTTATTTGTTTATTTATGTTTTTATTAATTTCAATTTCTCTATTTAATTTGGATTCTTTTAAATATTGATTTCTGAAAAATAATTGTTTATAGAATTTAGATCTAGAGTTCAAATCATAGCTAATAGGATGATATTTCTTAAATTCAATGATAATTTTATAATTATCCAAATTTTGTATTAGATTTAAAAGAAGAGAATGAATATCAGCTAAACACCTTGTACAGTGTGAATCGTTAAATTCCTTTTGGATAAAGATTGAGTCAAATTTTTTAAGTCTAATATATAGCTCTATAGGATCATCAAATGCATTTTCTTCAATATAAAGATGTTCATTTAAATTTTGAAATTGCTTACATTTAAAATCATTATAAATACATTTTTGAGCTTTTGTCGAAATAATTTTGTTCCAAATTCTCTTAATTTTTTTTTGGTCATTGTAATAAGAGAATAATTGATTATATGCATGAGATTGAATCTCAAAAGCAGGATCTCCAACTGTCAGATATTTAGGCTTATAATCCTTATTATTTTTAAGAATGGTTAATAAACACGAGACGCAATCTTCTTGAACTTTATCTCTCTGTAAAAAAGCATCACAATTTTTACAATTGATAACCAAGAATTTTTCCTTTGTTCCATTTATGTTTTCTTTTTCTTGAATAAATGAGGATTTGCCTAGGTTAATTTCCATAAAGTATATATTTGAATTTAACATTAAAAAGAACCCTATTTATGGTTGTTTTGTCAATCTATGATAAGGAATACGAAACTTTTTTTACTTTGATTAATTTAAAAATCCAACATTCAAGTGATTAGTTATGGGACATCGTAAAAAACACGCACCTAGACACGGTTCATTAGCGTATCTTCCAAGAAAAAGAGCAGCAGCGATCAAAGGGAGAATAAGGCATTGGATTGATTCAGGAGATGAAATAAATTTTCTTGGATTTGCTGGATTTAAAGCTGGTATGACACACGTGACTTATATTGAAGATCAAAAAAACAGCCCATATTATGGAAAAGAATTAATGAAACCTGTTACAATATTAGAAGTACCTCCATTAATCTTAATCGGAATTAGAGTTTATAATGAAGATGAATATGGAAAATATATTGCGGGAGAAATTTTTTCAACTAATTTCAACCAATATTTAGGGCGTAAACTTAATATTCCCAATCTTGATAATTATGATTCTAAAAAAATAAAAGAAAACCTACTGGAAAATTTAGAAGATATCAGTGAAATTAGAGGCATTTTTCAGACTCAACCCCATCTTTCATCTATACCACGGAAAAAACCAGACATTATTGAAATTAAGCTTAATTCAATTCGAGACCCTAAAAATGAATTAAATTATGCATTTGAGAAGCTAGGTGAACAAATTAGAGCTCGAGATACTTTAATTGAAGGGGAACTGATAGATATTATTGCTGTAACGAAAGGGAAGGGTTTTCAAGGTCCAGTTAAAAGATATGGTGTTAAAATCTTACCTCGTAAAAATAGTAAGGTTAGAAGAGCAGTAGCTTGCATTGGTCCTTGGCATCCCGCAAGAGTTTTATATACAGTACCACGTCCGGGTCAATTAGGTTTTCACCAAAGAACAGAATATCATAAAAGAATTATGTTGATCGGAGAGAACGAAGAAGAAATTAATCCGAAAGGTGGATTGATTAATTATGGTCAAATTAAAGGTGATTATCTTATTATTTTAGGTTCGATTCCAGGGCCAAAGAAAAGATTAATTAGAATTAGAAAAACTATCCGTCCAATTAAATCATTTGAAACTCAAACTCCAGAGATTACTTTTATCAGTAGAGAGAGTCAACAAAGAAAATAATATTTAGATAAAACAGGTGTGAATTCATGGATAAAATTAACGTCTATAATTTAGAAGGGCAGATAAAGACATCTTTAGACTTACCACTAATTTTTAATGTACCACCCCGATTAGATTTAATTCGATTTGCATGTGAGGTCTCTACAAGCAAGAGCAAACAAGTACAAGGAAGAGATAAGAGAGCAGGATTAAGAAATACAGCTAAAGGATGGGGTACTGGTCACGGAATGTCTAGAGCGCCAAGAATACAAGGATCTGGATTTAGTACTGCTCGAAATGTAGGAAGGGTTCCATATGCGAAAGGTGGACGAGCAGCTCATGCAATTAAAACTGAGAAAAAAATAGAGAAAAAAATTAATAATAAAACTAAAATATTATCCTTAATCTCTGCTATCTCTGCTTCAGGTAACCAAAAATGGGTTAAAAAAAGAGGTCATCTTATAGAAGAAATCCCCGAAATCCCACTAGTTATTGATGATAAAGTGCAAACTGTAAAAAAAACACGGGACTTCTATGAAATTTTATGTGATCTAGGATTAAGTAAAGAATTACATAAAATTAAGAATACAAAAAAAGTTCGACCAGGTAAAGGAAAAAGAAGAGGAAGAAAATATAAAATTCGAAAAGGTCCCTTGCTTGTAATTAAAGATGATTTTGGCATTGTTAAAGCATCAAAAAATCTTTTAGGATTTGATATTTCAAAAGTAGAGGATCTATCAGTCGAATTACTTGCACCAGGAGCAATGCCAGGACGTTTTATAATCTGGACTCAATCCGCTTTTAGTGAATTAAATAAATATGAGGATCTGATATAATATGGAAAGATACTATAGTATAATTAAAAAACCGCTAATAACGGAAAAAACATTTGATTTAATTGAAAGAGAGAATAAATTAGTATTCATAGTTGATAGAACTTCAAATAAAAGTGAAATAAAGAGAGCAGTTGAAAAAATTCATAATGTCAAGGTTATTAGGGTAAACACTCTAATTACACCCAAAGGAGAGAAAAAGGCTTTTATTAAATTACATCCTGATAATTCTGCTCAAGATATCGCTATCGATCTAGGCATATTCTAATCTACTAATTTTTTAATGTTGTATAATTAAATTGAGAAAAAATAGACAAATCCATTATTTTAAGATCCTCAAGTTGGCTTATTTTTTCAATATTATTTAGTTTTTCATACTCTTCTTCTTCTATAATAAGAATTATAATCTTATATTTTGAATAATATCTGTTTAAAATTTTTGAAATATGATTAATATCAGCTTCTTTAGCAATAAGAAAGATTGTATTTTGTTCGATAAAAAATAGATATGGATTAATTTTTTGAAAATTGATTGTATTATCCCTTAAACTATTTTCAACTTCATTGGCAATCTCCCTTATTTTTAATTTTACTTCAGTAATTCCCCAATCTAGATGTTTGATAAATAATTGTTTATTTTTGTTTAATGGTTTTCTCCAAAGTATTGAAAATACATCATTAAAGTCTAACTTAATGTTCTTTAACAATTTCCTATCGAAAAAATCATTAATTTCTTCTTCGATAATGTTTTCATCTTCTTGGACTTTTTCACTTACGTTAATATATATGGGTTTAGTGATAATGTTATCATAATCATCAAATTGAAAATTTAAAAGAAAGTATCCTCCTAACTGTGAATCAATGAGATAATTGATAAAATTAGGAACTAGAATCGAGCTATTTTCGTTTTTAAGGTGTAATTCATATACTTTAAAAACTTTCGTCTCATTTTGATTTTTTATCAGTAAGGAGTTTGATGACCTTATTAATTTAATATGTGAATTTAGATCAACTGTTAGTAAATCCAAAAATATATTCTGAAGCTTTTCATTTTTATAAAAGCACACAATTTTGCCGTTCTTATCAAGATAGTCATAAACAGTGTGAAAAGACCTAATAATACTGTCTTTATTATCATTTTCGAAATTCATGATTATCAAATCTTCTCTTTTTTCCACAACATTAATTTGTACTGAAAAGTAATTGAAATATCTTTTTTTCAATATTCGAATTAAATGTTGCAAAATATCTTGAAAATCTGAAACTAGAACTACCGCAAAAGCATTTAGTTTATGATTTTTATTAACACTTTTATAATAAATTAAATAATCTTCAACTAAAAATGAAGATAGTTTAAATTTACCTTTTTTGGTCATTTCACTAGATCTTTTAATGAAAAATATTAAAACACTGCCTTTTTTTATTTTTTTTTTGAAATAATTATTTTGAAAAATTATTATTGAAAGGAAAGGAGTGAAAGAATTATAATTTATCAAAGACATTGATCAATTAATGATTAACTTTTAGGAGATTTTATTTGAGTAAATTTGAAAGACATAAGAAAACAAATGAATTGTATATTTATCCTCATAAGCACTGTGATAAATGTGGAGAAATGATAGAAGAAGCTAATAATTACTGTTCCGAATGCTATAGAAAGATACAACAAAAAAAAGAAAAGAAGAGACGTCTAAGATTTAAAAAAAAAGAAAAATAAAAATGTGGATCATTTATCGAGAAAACCTAATCTCCTTTGTAACCACTCTTTATCTAAGAGAGCTATAAATGATCCGAGTCTCGGACCTGAATTCTTGCCTAGGATAACTAAATAGAATGCCTCAAATAATTCTTTTGGGTTAATTTGTAAACTTTGCTTCGCAATACTATATATTTTATTTTGAATCTGTTCAGCATTCATATTTTCCTCTTTAAAAATAGAATCCCTAAATAATTTAAGCCCTGAAATTTGATTCTTATTTAATTTATCAATAAGTGAACTGTCAATCTCGACTGGAATTGAAAAAATACCGATTTTATTCATAAAATGCATTTTTTTCTTTTCAGTTTCGATTTTATTTATGAAGGATTTAACTTCTGTTATCCAATTTGTAGTTCGAGTAAGCAAATTATCAAATTCTTCAAAGTTTATTTCTGTTGCTTCTCTATCCACCCAAGAAAGTGCTTTCTTAAAAAGATTTTCTTTACTTAGGAGTTTTTGTACTTGGGATAAGAATATCATATTATTAAATGGAATTCTTATGGGTTTAGTCTTGGGGACATTCTCTATCTTAGTTAAGGGATATAAATACATAAAAAAATCTTTTTCTTGCATGGATTCTGCTTCCTCGATGTTATAGTAAATATCCTCCATCTTTTCATAATAATTATAGTACTGCGAGAGTTCCTCAATTCTTAATGAAATATGTTTCATCGGATTTGTCCGTAATATTATCATCCTATAAATTTCTGTATCTGCTAATTCTTGAAATTTTTTTGGTGTAAAAACAATCCCTTTAGACGTTTTCATATCCTGATCTCCTAATCTCAGCCATTCATAAGATAGTTTGACTGGTCCTTGATATTTATATATTCGCTGGCATATTTCTAAACCGGTATCATAAGATCCTCCCTTTACACAATGATCTTTTCCCGCAGGTTCACATGAAGTATTGAATAAAGACCATTTAGCTGGCCAATCTACACGCCAATTTAATTTCAACCGACCACTATAAATAGAAATATTTCCTTGATAACCACAAGCTGGGCAATAATATATTACAGAATTGTCTTCTTTGGAATAAGAAATAACCCTGTTTGGTTTAATAGATCCATCTTCTCCTATCCATTGAATTCTATCACATTGTTCACACAAAACCATAGCGGGCATCCAAGATTTTTGCATTTCTACAAATCTCTCTTTTTTTTCATTGTCCAAAGTTGGAAAGATATATTTTTTTAAAATTTTTTTTATCTCGTCTGTATTTTCCAGTGCAATTTTAATCTGTTCTTGCATTCTCCTTTCTTTATAAAGTGCAAAAGTCCATATTATCTCATTTTTAATACCAAAACCTTTGAATGTAGAAATTAATTCATTTCCAAAATGTCTTGCATAACTTTTGCATCCACAATCCTTAAATGGACAAGGTATCAGTGCAAAAGGTTTTCCTCTGTGTTCTTTTTGGAACTTAACATCAATATAATCGGGAAATCTTTTTGCTGCATCAAAATCATCTAAAAATAGATAAAAATTTACTTTTTTACCTTTTTTATTAAAAATTCTACTTAAGGCATCACAAATAATAATTTCTCTTAAAATCCCAATATGAATCTGTCCTGATGGTGTCTTTCCTGTAGATAAAGTTATTTCTAGAGGATTCCTACTTATAATTTTTTCCACAGTATCTTCAAGCCAATGAACTGAAAATTCTCTACTCACGGTGTATCCCTTATTAATCAGTTTTCTTAACTGAATAAATGATAAAAATTATTTATCATTTTACATTTTAAAATGTGGTTGAAAAATTATGAGAATCGCTGTTCTTAAAAAAGACCGTTGTAAACCCGAAAAATGTAGTCCATTTGGAGAAAAACCTTGTATCAAATATTGTCCTAGAGTAAGAACCGGAGATAAAACAATAACATTAAATTTAGACGGTAAAAGTGTTTTTATTACAGAAAATCTATGCTCTGGATGTGGAATATGTATTAAAAAGTGTCCTTTCAATGCCATTAGCATTGTTAATTTACCAGATCCATTAGAAAATCAAATAACTTATCGTTATGGTCCTGATCAATTTTCTCTCTTTAGAATGGCAATACCAAAAAAAGGGAAAGTACTGGGTTTAATTGGTCAAAATGGGATTGGAAAAAGTACTATGCTTAACGTCTTATCTGGTGAATTAAAAATGAATTTAGGACGTTTTGGAGATAACACACCTGAACCAGATGAAATAATCAATTTTTTTAAAGGTTCTGAATTACAGCAATATTTCATTGATATGAAATCCCAAAAAAATAAAATCATTCTAAAACCACAAAATATCACTTCAATTCCGAAATTTGTTAAAGGTAAAGTGTATGACCTATTAAAAAAAAATGATGTTGGAGATAATTTAGATCAAATTATTGAACAACTAAATTTAAATGAAATTTTAGATCGACAAATATCTGTTTTATCAGGAGGAGAATTACAACGGGTTACAATAGCGGCAGCTTATCTTAATGATGGCGATGTATATTTGATAGATGAACCAAGCTCTTACCTTGATGTAAGTGAGAGAATTAATATGGCAAAATTAATAAGATCACTTACTAATAAGGGAAAGACAGTTATTGTCGTGGAACATGATTTAGCAATTTTGGATTATTTAAGTGATTATATCTCTTTATTTTATGGAGTACCTGGAGTTTATGGAATTATCTCGCATCCCCAAGGAGTGAGAGTAGGAATTAATATTTATCTCAATGGATACATAAAGGATGAAAATGTGAGAATCAGAGAGACATCCATTAAATTCCATGAACGCCCTCCAATTAATTCTATTTTTGATTCTGGAGAAAAAATTTTTACTTATAGTGATTTAAAAACTCGTTTAGGAAATTTCGAATTAGAGGTATCAGGAAGTGAAATTCATGCTGGCGAAATTATAGGGATTTTAGGACCAAATGGAATCGGTAAATCAACTTTTATAAATTTAATTGCAAATGAAGCTAAATCCTACAGTGAGGAACAGGAATTTGAAAAGAAAAAATTAAAAGTATCAATAAAACCCCAATATATCAAGATTGAAGATCTAAATTTAGTTTCAGAATTAATTATGAAAATAAAACTCTCCCCTCATCTTAGTCAATCATATAAGAAACGTCTCCTGAATAGTCTAAATTTAGAAAATATAAAAAATCGAAAGATCTCTGAATTAAGTGGTGGTGAGTTACAAAGGGTTGCAATAGCAAAATGCATTACAACAGAAGCTGATATATATTTGATAGATGAACCATCAGCATTTTTAGATGTTGAGATGAGGTTAAATGTTGCTCAACTTTTAAGAAAATCTATTGAGGAATTGAAAAAAGCTGCATTTGTAGTAGAACATGATATTGTCACTCAAGATTTTATAGCTGATTCTATTTTAGTTTTTGAAGGATCTCCAGGGTTAAGAGGAAAAGCATTACCCCCACAAAATTTAAGAGAAGGATTTAATCAGTTTTTGAAAATAATGGAAATTACGTTCAGACGAGACTCAATTAGCAAGCGTCCTCGGGTAAATAAACTTAATAGTAATAAAGATACTTATCAAAAAAGCATCAATGAATATTACTATATCCCTGAGTAAAAATTTTTCTTTTTAGATACTCCTTGATTTCCACTGCAAATATTTTTTTTAAATTTCTAATAAATTTAAGTATCCTAGTTATATTTTAATAAAAGAATTTAAATATAATTAAATAATTCAATGATGGGGGCCGTTTAATTATAATACTAAAGTAAAAATTTTAATACATTTAATTATTTGATTTTGCAATGGAAATTATGGAGTATTTGTTTTTACTATTAATAAAAGAATTAAAAAAAAATCATCTAATAATTATTCTGTAATTTTCCAGAAAACTAGAGGTCTTCCTCGGGTTCCATAATTTCGTGTAAACTTTTCCAATACTTTTCTTTTTTGTAGTTTCAATAAATTATCATAGATTGTTGTCCTAGGAATACTTAGATGATTAACTAATTCTTTACGAGTTGTTGGACCATTTTTATATAATAATTTTATAAGATTATTTTGTAATGGTGTTAGAATTTCATTTATTTCAACATTTTTTTCCAATAAAATTTTGTTTGCCATAATATATTCCTCCACAATATTCTTAATTTTAAATTCGACAATTTTGCGACAATTTAAATCTAATTTCATAAATAGATTTTATAATAAAATATAAACTCATAGGATATATAAAGATGCTTATTTATGCATTATTATCATCAATAAACATAAATTTATATACGACAAAAAAATTAATATTATAGATAGGAGGATTCAATTAGATTAAATAATGACTGATACAGCCCGAACAACAGTAACTCTAAGCAAAGTTAGTATGAAGCAAGTTGAAGAATTAGTAGGGGTGTTTGGAAATACTCCTGCATCAGTAATCAGTAGAATAGTAGAACATTTCTTCGATTATGGTAAATTTGATGATGTTTTAGTAAAATTGAGAGCAAAAAAAAGACAATTATATCCTCCAGATGAGCAAGTTCTTAGACTTAAAATTATAGATTTATTTAAAGGGGGAGATAAAATACCCTTTGAAGATTTTATTGATTATTTGGAAGTAGACAAAAATTTTGCATTAAAAAATTTTCATATATGGTCAAAAAAATTTGGCATTAAAGTTGAGGAAAACCTAGTTATTAAATACTCACTATCATTATGATTACTTAAATTCCAAATAAATTTAACTTATCCTCCAATAATGGTGAAAAAATCATTAGATAATCCCATTGTCCAATTTAAGATGGAAGTAATTACACCTATAATAATAAAGAACACAAATAATGCAAATCCAAGGAGTAAAGCATATTCAACTAAATTTCCTCCATATTCATCTGATACAAACTCTGCTATTTTATATTTTATTTTATTGAAAATATTTTTGAATTTATTCATGTGATTGTTATTATTTCTTTATTATGGGGTTTATAAAGAGGTTTAAAAACTAAACTAATTTTTATTTGTGAATCGGATTCACGTTAATAACTCTAACACTTTTTTGAGATATTCATTGCTTACTTGAGTTCTGGGAATCATCATTTTAAATTTATCATCATCAACAGTTCTTGGAATAATATGAAAATGACAGTGATTAATTGCTTGACCTGCAGCTGGGAAATTATTTTGTAAAATATTATACCCCTCAACATTTAATTTATCTCTAATCAGAATTGATAATTGTTTAACAATTATTATTAAATGTGCTAACGTATCGTCAGATATCTCTTCGATGTTTTGATAGTGTTTTTTTGGAATAACAATCGTATGACCTTTAGAGACAGGAAATATATCGAGAAAAGCTAAACTTAGCTCATCTTCGTAAACTATATTGGAGGGTATAATTTTACTAATAATCTGACAAAATATGCAACTCTCTTCACTCAAGAATAAACACACAACGTTTTAAGAAATTCGGATAATTGTATTATTTAATTTTCAACATAATATATATTTTAATAAACTTACACACGGTCTTTTTTTTTTAAAATTGATTTAATCTTATTCTATATCTTACTCAAATAATGAATAGTATGTATCTTGAAAAAATTAAAACAATATTAGAAAACAAGATTTCCCCAAAATTTTATCAAATGGATTCAGAAATATATGGCTTTCACTACAATAGGTCAAATGGAGAAAAAATAGTCAAGAAAATAATGATAACTGTTGATTTAAGTTTAGAATCAATCCATCATGCTATTAAAAGTAAAGTGAATTTGATCATATCGCATCACGGTCTATTTCAAAAACAGCTTAGGAATTTTGATCTTGATTTAATCAATAAATTATCCTTACTTTCAAGATATCCAATTTCAATTTATATCTTAAATACACCATTTATCGCAGCAGAGGGAGGTATTTCCGAAACAATAATGGAAGCATTGTATCTTAAGTTAGAACGGCCGTTAAATATTAAAAATAAATCAGGAATAAAAATACCAATTGGGAGAATTTGTTACCCCGAAATGTATCCCGGAAAACAAGTCAAAATGAATTTAGAAAACCTATTAAAACGCATAAAGACCAATCTTAATATGAAGTCAATACCGTATGTAGGTACATTGAATAAAGAAATTAATCGAATCTGTATTATAGGAGGAAGTTATATTAATGAATGTTTGATTCGGAAAATTGTACAGAAAGGGTGTGATTGTTACATTTCCTTCAATATTGATCATCACCTAGCAAGCTTAGCAAGAGATTTAGGGTTAGTTCTTATAGAAGCTTCTCATTATAATAGCGAAATTATAGCTTTGAGAAAATTGTGCAATTATTTCAGCTTAGAGTTTCCACAAACAGAATTTATCTTATTTGAGTCAAAAAATCCCATCAATTTTTTTGCCTAATCTCTCTAAAATTTGGGATTTTAATACGAAAATTGGAAATATAATAAATAGGCAATTAAATTAAAATAGATGTAATAGATCATTATTTTATTAGTATAATAATGAGATTAGATTTAAAATGCCGTTAATGGAATATAATGGAAGAAGTCCTTCTATCAGTGAAAAAAGCTATGTATCCCCTATGGCTACACTTATAGGAGATGTTAAAATTAATGATAATGTAATAATTTGGCCTGGGGCTATAATTCGCGCAGAAAACTCACCAATTAATATCGGTGAGTATACAACAATATTTGATGGAGTCATATTATTCACAAGATCTCGAAAAAGTTCAATTCATATTGGTCGATATTGCATTATTGAATCAGGAGTAACAATTTTAGGGTGTTTTATGGAGGATTATGTGCAAGTTATGGAAGGATCATTGATTTATGAAGAATCATCTTTAGGTGAAGGTACTATCATTTTAAACAAAAGTCAAATTCCTCCAGGTTTAATTGTTCCGGCAAGATCCGTAATGCGAGGTATTCCTGTAGAACCAATGAGGGAACAAACAAGAAATGAGGTATTAAAACAGAAAGAACGTGCAGAGCATTATTCTCAACTATTTATTAAGATTAAAAATCAACTCCCTAATGCACAGAGTTATGTATTAACATTACCAGATTTCTTAAAATTCTATATTAAAAAAGAATCGTAAAAGAAAAAATTAATTAATTTTTTATATTTAATTTAGTCACAAGTTCCTTATACCTTGAGCGGAGAGTAACCTCAGTTATACCAACAATATTCGCTATATCCTTTTGAGAAACTCTTTTATTTTTTTTCTTACTCACTAGGTATAGAGCTCCAGCACATAAACCTTTAGGATCTTTACCACTTGTAGAATATTTAGAAATAAAAATTTGTAACGTCTTAATCGTCATCTTTTCAACATCAATATCTAATCCCAATTCTGCAACATATCTTGGTATTAAAGAAATGGGATCAGTTGATGGAACCTTCAAATTTAATTCCCTTATTAATGTTCTATAACAACGACGTACATTTTTTGCACTTATTGAGCTTTCATCTAAAATTTCTTGAAGAGTTCTTGGAATTTTCCCATCTCTACAAGCAAAGTATAGACAAGCAGCAACCATTCCATTAATAGATCTTCCTCTAAGTAGTTTCATTTTAAAGGCGTTGATATATAAACGAATAGCCGCTTTTTTTACATGATCTGGTAAATTTAAATTACTTGCAATTCTTTTTAATTCTGTTGTAGCAATAAGCATGTTCCGTTTATCCCAGGTCATTCTGGAATTCCACTTTGCAGCTCGCTTAAGATCTGGGCTTTTTATACTTGTTTTATCAATAATGGTGCTTAGCCCCATATCAGGTAATAGTATAGAAATAGGTGATCCCGTTCTCTCTCTTTTTTGTTTTTCCTGTTTAGTAAATGCTCGTTTACCACTATGAGATGTGTCTAAAATTCTTTCATTTATTACTAAACCACATTGACCACAAACTATTTCTCCTTTCTCTTGAATAGGGATTGTCTTGCCTCCACATTCTGGGCATGAACTTGAAAAAGATTTAACTTCTATTTTACTTTCCATATCTATTTTCCTCTCAAATTTTCTTAAAATCGACTTTTAATGATTTTCTATTAAAAGTTCTTTTTACCCCGTAGTACTTGAATTACAAAATTGAAAATTAAAAGTGACTGAAATTTCTAATTTCCGTGAAAACAACAATATTATATGCAACTTAATTATATAAATCTTTCGCTACCTATTTTTATCGGTTTTAATTTCTATGCTGATTGATTTTCTTTAAATTTTATTATGCCTAAATACACGATAATCGTTAAACTAAAGTAGGTATGGTAAACAAGTAAACCCAAAAGTTATTATTTGAAAAATTGATGAACCTAAGAGAATAACACTTTTTTTTGGATTACTGATAACCCGATTATTATTAACTAAATAAAACATACTCATCGTATATTGTAATATGGCAAAGAAAGAACATAAGGCAATAATTGGATATATGTAATATTCTATGTTAGCCATATTTTGAATTATTTCAGTTGGTAACGTTGATACAACGTAATTTAAAAAAATCAAGAGTAATCCATTAAAATCCTGACATAACCATATTAAAAAATATGTTAAATAATTAAAAAGAATGCCAAATGCCAAAATTATATATGTACAACCTAACACAAGTCTGATATTGTTCATACTCTTATTCGAATTTCCAGGATCTTTTATTCTATGATGGAGGTAAATGCCCCGGAGCCTAAAAAGGATCAATAACCCAATTATAAATAGTACTATTACAAAAGTATACTTTAGAAAGATAAAAATTAATGGTATATAATTAATTAGGAGGTCGAAAAAATCATAAATCAATGTGATCACATTTTAGCTGTTCTTTACCTTATTTATATAATAATATATAAAAGGTAAGCGAAAAAAGAGATAAAAAAAGGAGAGAGTTCCTATAGATAATTAACTTATTTTTTCACACTCAGTATTGACCTCTTTTATAGTGGTGTTGAAAGCATGCCACCAATCTTGCCCTTGTTGACCAACTAACATGGGATCCACCTTTCTTGAATCTAAACATCGGATTTCTTCCTTATGAGCTTTTATTTTATCTTTCCAAATTTGGCTAAATATATTTTGTAAGTTAATCTTTACCTTCTTTATTAATTCCTCATAAGTTACTGATACATCTACTGCCTTCTGTAATTTTTGAAGTTGATCAAACTTTATTTTTTCTTTTGCCCTGCTTAAATCACCACAATTTATCGAAATGGTAAAGGGATTTTCTTTTCCAAATTTACAGTATTTTTGAATGTCACAGGAAGAGCAAAACGATTCAAAACTTATTAAATAATCTTCTAATCCAATAATGGAATATTCTAATATTCTGGGCAAACTCCTCACATAAAAAAAATAAGTTTTCTAAAAACTACCTATTAAAAATTAAGTTATTCATCTAATAAAAAAAGAGTGGTATGTTTAGTTAAAATTAAATGATAAAAGATAGTAAGGAAGATGAACTCATCCCATATGCGGTTTAAGATCATATCCATCTTTCTCAAAAGGACGGAGTATCCCTTCTAATTCTTCAATAGCTAAGATGAGATCATCACTTAAGCATTTTAAAACAGTTTTATTGAATGTAAGTTCACAATTTGGGCAATAAATATTTGACTCAAGTTCCCAGACCTTGAATCCCTTACATCTGGGACAATGAAGAATGCTTTTACTGATATTTTTCATGATTTGACCGTCTCTTTTAGATCCTTCTTAAAAGGACTATTTAAACTCGTGTATTATTGAAATAATATAGAATCAATAATAGTTCAGTTTAGTAGAGAGAGAAGTATTTTTAGTTGTCAATTATATCTTTAGGTATATCTGGAAGTTCAAGGATACGTTTTGCCTCCTCCTCTAAATCTACGTTGAATATATCAGTGATCCCCGATTGTTGCATTGATACAC
>JAGXNQ010000160.1 GCA_019894955.1 Promethearchaeota archaeon
ACATGATTATTATCATTAATTAGAATTAAATCTAATTCAATCTAGTTTTTAATAATTTAAGAAATTAACGATAAGGAATTTATAATTAAATTCAAATATCAAAAAATTTAAAGATTTTGATAGTTATGATGATTATTCTTCAAAGATCTTTTCATTACTGTTAATTTCCTAGGTCTAAAATTGTAAAGGAAAAAATATCTTATTAGGTATAGTATCTGGAGGTTTTGACGGAATCCGAAGTGCTTTTCTTTTAATGGTTTTTCGGTATACAATTGCTTTAGCATGTATTTTAAGGATTCTTATTGGACATCTCGCCATAAACTTGAAATCATTTATAGGAGTCTCTCGTAGAGATAAAAATTCGGTAAAAAATTTGCGAGTTTTCTCTTGTTTATTGGTTTTTTCAAAAGATACAAATCGTTCTATAGCCTTTAGAAGTGACTCAGTATCACCAAAACAATAAAAATTAGACGCCTTTAATGACCATTTTATCGCTTCTAATTGATATTTTATGCTATTCAAGGCTCGAAGAGGTCCAATCAATATGGAAAAGAATGAGATAAAGAGATTCATCGTCATACTACTTAACATTTCACTTATAGAAGCATGGATATGTGGTTTAATGGTCTCCCTAAGATCCTCTCCATATAAAATTGTACTATTTTGAATTACATTTCCAAGAACTATGTGTTTGGGAGCAAATATTGCTGAAAAGACGCGATTTACTCGGAATATCTTATAAAAAATCATTTCATTCCAAAATCGTTCTTTTGTTAAAAAATGACTCATAAACATTCCTGTTGTGTTCTGAAGCACGTTTAGCATGTAATGGAGAATATCTGATCTAGAATCTCGAAAATTATGTTTAATTTCTAAAGAGATAAAATATTTTTCAATTTCTCGAATATGCGAATTAGAAACGCGGTTTTTAAAGATGAATAATAAATCACAATCTGAAACAGCAGTGCTTTCGTGATTTTGTCTTTGACTTCCAAACAAGAGAATCGAAACAATTTTATTAATTCCAATTTCTTTATTGATTAGGTTTACTATATCCTTGATATAGTTTTTAGATTGCGAGTTTATCCCTTCCAAGTTAGAAGAAATCTTTTTCTTTATAGTCTCGTCCGTTTCTGTTTCGGTAATATTCGAATCTTGCAAGATTATTCAATATCTAAATTTTTTTGTACATATTTTAGAAATTAAAAGAGAATTTCATATTATCTATAGTAGGAGTCTCCACTTTTATCATCCTCAATGGTTTTCATGAAATGTTCTGCTTGTTTTTTATATTTATCAACAACATCTTCCATTTCTTCAATTTTCTTATTTAATTCATCAAAGTTCATATCAATTTTAAAGTAATCTTTGAGTAAAGTTACCAGAGCTTTAGATGAACGTGGATCTATCGTCATCATTGGTAGTGGGAGTGTTTCAGCAAGTAGACATATCCCTGGAGCAAAATTATTATGCCCTGCCCAAGCAGGTAAGATTCCATTTGCTCCTGCAATAACGCCTGTTTCCATTAATTTTGTATTATCAAATTTAAGGAAAGAATCAATAAGATCAGAATCTGTTCCGCATGCGTATACTGTGGGGATCTCTCTAACTTTATCTGATACCATTGCGCCAGTACTTAAATACATTTTAATTTTACCCTTAGTTATCTTATCCATTTCTTCACAAATTCTTTGAGAAAACTCAAAAACACCATATGACGTTTGAGGTTGATAATTTGCTGTTAAAATGAAAAAATCGTTATTAGTTTTCTCATATTTTGGTTTAAAATATATTTTTGCACTAGGAATTTCTAATTTTCCATTTTCTACATTCGATTTTGGGGGAAAATCGTAACAGATGATATCTAAAAATTCTTCTGCTTTGATAGAATCTTTAATCGAAGTTATAGCAAGTTTAGCAACAAGGGCAATACCTGGCCAACCTACTAAAACTACTGGATCATGTAATTCTTCAGCATCAATTTCAAATTTTTGGTCTATTTTTATTTCCATTGTAATAAATCTCCTTTATTTTGTTAAAAATTCTATTGACTCTCCACAGGATGGACAAAATTTTAGCTTAAAATCCATGTGTTGCCCGCAAAACGGGCAAAAAATTCCTTTTTCGGTATATTCAGGTTGTGTTAGAGTTGAAGGTTGATAAACCCTTTGATAACTATGTTCTCTTTGGTGATGATTATAACCTAAATTTCTTCGAGCTTTCATGTGAGTGAAAAGGGGTGTTAATAAACAAATAAATAGCGGCTCAAATAAAATAGATACAACATTATTCATTAAATTATAAAGAAATATCAGCTCAAATCGGAAATTTGCTGGGTCATACCATGAAATTAAGGTGGAATTACTAACTGGAAACATTATCTCAATAGCAAATTGATAAAACATAACCACGATTAGTGTTATTATAATCGTGACTAGAAAAGTACCTATAATTTTCCAAAAAGCTCCTTTTGATAAAATTTTCGCTTCTTTTATTGATCTATTATTATCATCTAACTGGTAAGTGTAAATAGAGAATATATAAAATCCAAATATAATTATTGCTGGTATTGCAAGCATAAAATTTCCAAGAGGAATTAATAATGCTAAGATTAAGATTACAGCAATTAGCTTGCTATTAAATGCTCCTTTAATTGATTCTTTAAGTGATGTTTTTTCACCATTATAATCCTTATATAGATATACAGCAACAGAACAAAGTCCTAATGTCGTAAATACAGCACCAATGATGAAATTTAATGTGTCTATCCCCCAAGTTGTTAAAATATAACTTATCATTGAATTTAATTGCGTTTCAGTAAGAGAAGATGGATCAACACTAGCAAGTGGAGCCACAATAGCTTCCAATAAAATTAAATTCCAATTGGCGTTTGCGAGTAACACAATCCTCAGCAATAAGGAAATTACATAAAAAACGCTAATTGGAACAATAATCTTCAACCAATTTTTCACAAATAATCGAAATCCATCCGATAATAATTCACTAAAACGTTTGTTTGCTATTCTTGTTAACTCCAATGGATCTTCAGACATAAATTTAAGAATTTTCCTAACCATTTAAATTTACCAAATAAAAATTATAATTATAATACTTCTTTCATTAGAAATAGTTGAGGTATATTATAGTTAATGAGTTAAAAAAAAACTAGGAAAACACATACTTTAAAATGTACTCTCAAAAACAACCAAGTCGACAGATTCCTGGAGTAATTTCTTATATGGATTTCTTTTCAACAAAGAAATTAGCTTATTCAGTTTTTTTTAGCATGCCCGTGGGCATTGGAATATTATCAATGATTTTAAATGCATTTCATACTGGAGTATGGAATTTCATTTATTTATTCGTAAATATTTCTATATTTTTTACGATCTCTGGTTCTGGAGCAATCTTATCATTATTTTTTTACGCTAAAAAAGCACCAATTTTAGGACCTCCTAATAAAGGAGGATGGGGGCTTCAGATGAATTCTTTCATTAGTGGTATTATTGGAATTTCATTGCTGATTGGTCAAGTTTTGGCCATTTTTCTCAGAAATAATAATTTTCAAGATGTACTTTTTATGTTGGGTACAGTTGTTGTCTATATCATAGCTTATGTTATCTATTTTTCATTCACAACAGCTGGAAAATACGGAAATTTAGTTTTAGCATTAATTCAACCTATAGTTGGAATAATTCTTTATGGAATTTTAACAACTCAAATTTCAATTATATTTTTTATTCGGGCCATTATATTTTTTTGCTTATGTGCTTTTATATTCGCAGTTCCCTATGCTAGAAGCATGTCTCGGGTAAGCAATATCTATAGAGAACTCACTGGAATCGGGGGATACCCTTTTATCCGTGCCTTTGTATTATCGATGATGACAGATGGGAATGATGATCTTGTTGAAAGTTTTTTTGAGGATGTCGGAGTAGATTCAAATGTAAAAATTCAATACCTTTTCATCAGAACCTCCAAATCAAAGAAATTGAAGGGACTCTTTGTCATTCCTCACGTGCATTTTGGTCCGTTTAAGACTTGTGGTTCTTCAGATTTACCAGCACAAATATATAAACAATTTTCTAATATCCCTGGTACCACCATATACCACACTACAAATGATCATACTCAGAATTTAACATCCCAAAAAGAAGTTGATAAAATTTTCTCACGTGTTAAAGAAGATGTGAAGAAAATTGAAAATATTGGAAGTGATAAATGGGTACATGAGATTGGAAATATCTCACGTAAGATGTCAAATTCTGCTAAACTGATTGGGATTGAAATAAGCAATATTCCAATCATTTTTTTAACTAGACATCCATTACCTTCAGATGATATGCAAGCCTTAATAGGAGAACAAATTAGAAATCACGCAAAATCAGAAGGTTTCAAAGATATTATCATTATAGATTCTCACAATGCGATTATTGAGGATGAAAACTTAATAAAAATTGGTTCAATTGAATCGAACGACTTGATTCATGTTGCTCAAAACTTTATGAAGAGTATTAAAGAAGAGAAGGAGAAGAATAAAAGTATCATACATTATGGTACAGCAAAGGATCCATTAAGTGAATTTACCGAAAAAGATGGAATTGGACCCGGAGGTTTAGTAGTACATCTTTTTAAAAATGCTACTACAAATCAGAAAACTGCTTTAATTCATTTTGATGCTAATAATGCCTATCTTGAAGTTCGATCCTATATCTTAAATATGTTACAAAATAGAGGAATTGAACGTGGTGAAGTAACTACCTCAGACTCGCATATAGTTGCTCGAAAGTTTACACGTAGAGGTTATTCCCCTATAGGAGAAAAAATCAAGCTTGAAAATATCTTAGGAAAATTAGATAAACTGATCGATAAAGCTGAGAACGATTTGGAAGAAGTTGAATTCTTTTATTACGATACTGTAGAGGAAAACGTGAAAATTTGGGGAGATCCTAAATATTTCGATGTGATTATGAAAACCCTTCAAGAATGTATTCGTATTTCTCAAAGATTACTAACTTTAGGTCTTATTGCACCAACTTTGATTTCATTGATATTATTAATATTTTTCTTTGATTCTGGACTAACTAATATATTCAATCTATTCTAAATTAATCCCCAAGAATTAATTTTATCGTAAACTAAATGGGTATAAATTTCAATAATATCTTGATAATATGACGATATTATCGAGATTCATATTTCCAGATCGTTCTAATTCCTATAATAAATTCTTTTCATGGAATAATTCATGCTCAGATCAGAGATTCACTCATTAAGAAAATTATCAATTATAGGTCATCCTGCTGTAGGTAAGACCACTATACTAAAGTTATTATCCCAAAACACAATTGATAGAATCTATTTGCCTACTCATGGTTTAGATTTAAAAACGGTTAAAATAGGAGATTTTACCATACGAGTATGGGATTTTGGTGGACAAAATTATTATTTTAAGTGTTCAAGAGATCACATGTTAGGTTCCGATTTAATTCTAGTTATCACGGACTCATCTCCCAAAAATGTATTACGATCTCAAGAATTAATTGGATACGCAACACATTTTGTTGATAAAAGTTGCCCGATCATAGCTATTGCAAATAAACAAGATTTAAGCAAACCGAATGGAAGGATGTCTCCAGAAAGAGTTGAAGAAATACTAAATGTTAAGACTTTTGGTTTGTCAGCGATCAATCCTGCAGAAAGGGAACGATTAGAAAACATAATTAGAAAAGAATTAAACAAAACCGCAATTAGGAGGCGATTTAAAGAAATTGAACTTTAAAGAAAATGAAATTTTTGGGGCCGCGCTTATTGGCTTCGACATGATAGACGGGCCTTTCTTGAAATGGAAAAAGGCATATCAAAATACAAAATCTTTAATAAATCTCAACGATTTTGCAATGAATTTTTATCTTGCATTCAGAGGAGGTAATTCAGGTAAAAAACCAAGAGCCATTTTGTATGATGAATTCTATATCGTGGCATTTCCAAATGACCTAGAGTTATGCTGTCTTTTTATGAAACCCCAAGATGTAGATCGTAATATTAAGCAACTAAATAAAATAGCGTCCCGTATCATTAACGAAATGGAACCAGATCAAAGCGAGGAAGAGAGTTCTTCTGATTCAAATGAAGATGAAATTGACGAGATAGAGCGG
>JAGXNQ010000161.1 GCA_019894955.1 Promethearchaeota archaeon
AGATAAAGGTTTGGAATTCCTTGACAAAACCCAACTTCGGGCACGATTTCTTATAGGTGTGCTTCAATACATGAAGAAACCTGGGAAATTAATGGACATGTTCAGTAGGCTATTGATGAACGGTGATTGGGAAAGCGTGAGTTCTTTTAGTTATGGAACCCTTTTAATCTCTAGCATGCACTTCCAAGATGCTTACAACATGGATATTGAAAGGACAAAGCGGTGCATAGTGCATTTTGGCGTAGCCATGCCTGACGGTACTGTCAAGGAACTTCCATTCTGTACCATGAACACTTTGCATAGATCTGATATCGAGAAGCAAGTAGCTAAAGCGATAACGCAAAAAGTACGAGACGAATTTGACACGTCGGTGGGTCAAGCACGCGAAGACATTGTAGTGGAAGTAATGCCGAATGGTGGAACTAAAGTAGAGGAGGAAGATTCTGATGACTGATGAAGTTGTAGAAACTAAGGACGGGCTCAAAGTCAGAAAGCTTACTGAGTTAAAAACGAACACTGCAAAAGAACTCGAGGAAGCAATGCTCAAACGAGTCGATTACTTCAAGGAAGAGAATGAAAAGAAGAGCGGATTTAACAGCACGATTCAGAATACATTTTTCAATGTTTTCTCATCGATCTTAGATTTAAAGATTAATATCGACAAGGCTTTAGGACCAAAAAATCTTAAACAGGTCCATAAAGCTATTGATAACATCTTACTATTCGGATTATAATTACAGTTTTTTATTTTTCATTTTATTATTGTTCTTATTATTATTAGATATTACTTTCAGGAAGAACATTCTTCTTCAGGAAGAACAAACTCTTTCCAAATCCTTATTAATAAGTTTATTTTAATTAAAATGTAAAAGTTACGCGATATTAGATCCAATAATAACAAAATATAAAGAATTATTCTTAAAGTGTTGAAAATGAGCAAATTATCTGAAATTATGAAATCCCGTGTTGAGAAATTGATGGATGGGGAACGGAGAGAGATCCTTCTCAATGCAATTCATGAGGATATTACCCCTGAACAGGCGATATCAGTCAACTGTTTAATTGGAACGGGTGCAATAGGCAAGACTAGTGCCGACGGATTTGAAAGAATTACAGAAGCAATTCCTCTGCAATTTCCAAAAGATCACTATACCCATAAAAATTTGGCTTTGGAATGGTATATGGGGGGAGGATATCTTAAATGTGTGAAGACAGATACAAGTGGAAATCATGTGGGGGAGCCTATTTATTTTAGCTGCATTTTTTGCTTTTTTTTCCGCAGAATTGAACCCGGAAATCAAAAAATGATTCTTGAAACTCATTTTTCACTTGTTTCTAAAGACAAGAATCATGTACAATCAAAACCTGCTGCAGTATGGAATTATAATAATCCACTTGAACTCCCAGATCCCGAAATTAAGAAGTTTATTATTAAATCCCAAAATCTTGAATTACAATCACTTCAAGACGATGAAATGTATTTTGAAAAGCTTCAAATTATTGGAAAAGATGAACAAAAGGGAATCGCAATAGATTTTGAATTAATAAAAAAAGATCCGATTGTTCTTCAAGCAGGTAATGGTTATATGGGAGATACTGAGAACGGAATTGCATATGGATATTATACGGCACCACTTTTTCATACATCTGGAACACTTAAATTTGAAAACGAGGACTATGTTGTTTTAGAGGGAAATTTTGGTGTAGATCATGAATGGGGAACAATAGGAAGACCACTATCCAAAAAACTTCAAAATATTTGTGCTATTCTTTATGCTTTGGGTTTAAAATTCAGATTTTTGGATTCTGGCTTTGGTTTATATGGTTATGAAAGTTGGTTTGGTTTCCATTTCGATGATGGATCATTTTTAACTACCGTGGCTGCTACTATTAAAGAAATACCTCAAAACAAATTTTTTACCCCTAAACATCCACTTTCTCAATATTTAAATCCAGACGGTAAACAAGAACCTATACCAGAATTAAAATTGAGAATTTTGGAATATACTCAATTAGATGGTTCAAAATATCCAACGAAGTTTGAGTTTACTAATACACCCGTAGGGGATTTTTATATTTCTCCTTTAACGCAAGACCAACGCATGGAATGGGCTGGTGGAGGGTATGCTTATGAAGGGGGAGTAATAGTAACGGATCCCTCAGGAAAACAAATTGGTATTGGAAATTTGGAAAATTGTGGATGGGACACCAAATTCACTGAAAATGTGTTAAAAAAATTAGGAATTGATAAATCTAAGGTAAAATTATTCAATTCCCGTAGTAAGAAAAGGGGGACATTATTAGTGGTTGGATTATTTTCTATTGTAACAATTATCATTTCTTTAAGTGCTTGGGGATTAAGTCTAATCTTTAATTGAAATTCCAATTCATGATGTTTCTTTCTCAGTTTTTACCCTTTGTTCTATTCCGTGCATAATTAAAAGTGAAAAATTATGTATTTTATTATATAAGCGGTATATTTTTATTTTTCTTTTTAATCTTCTAAGCAAATATATTTCATGTTGGTGTTTTATAGATGACGATCACGCTGAAACTATATGGTGAACTAAGAGAACGAGTCAACGAAGCAAGTATAGAGAAGGGATTTCCCGCAACTGTTGATATAGAAATCGGGAATTTAAGAAAAGTAAGGGATGTTCTTTTTAAGCTAGAGATTGATGAAATGGAGATAAGTCACATTTTTGTGAATGGTATTTACACTGGTTCGGGTATGTATATCAAAGATGGTGATAGAATTGGCATATTTCCAACTAAAATGGCATTAATGTTTGCGGAGATACCAGATATCAATTCAATTTATATCAGTATTAATTTTAAAGAAGGAAATCTATACACGCATCTTAAAATTCCCGAGGGTAGTACACTTAAATCTATTCTAAAGAAGTTGAGACTTCCAAAAGATATACCGGATCATAAAATCCTTGTGAATGGAATACAGTTAGTTGATGATAATTCTGTAATTTATGCAAAGGATAGGATCGAGATTCTTTCATTATAAGCAATGAAATACCTAACCAATACTTCATTTGGTGAATTAAATAATTTTTCAAAAATTATTTTTTAGATAGTAGTTTAAATTTAGTAACATGGTTTTAAATATTTACATTTTATCAGTTGTATTATTAACATTTGCAAACGGATTTGCTCATTTCTATTTTGCTGTTAAGATTAAAAATAAGTTTCCCAGCGAGTCTAACTTCTTAAACTCAATTGCCATTTCTATCTTGTGGTTCGTTGCAGGAGGATTATATCCGTTCTTTTTTCCTATAGATGATCAATTCAGACAGTTTTATCATATTCTAGGAGCTCAGATTATCTGCCTTTACTCTTATGCCGTGGTATTATTTTTATTTGTAGTGCAGTATATTTTTAGAGTATGGAGGCATCCAGAAATTAAAGAAGAGCGTACAATTGAAAATTTCATCAAAAAATTTAATGAAAGAAACGATAAAAAAAACCTCGATTTAGAAAAGAATTCTCATTCAATTAGCACGGATATTAATAGAAAACTGTTCCATTTAATCCCTCCGGGAGTATTAATTATTTTATGGGAATTTTCAATACATTTCTGGGCAGATGTGTTCAATCAAGATGTCATTTGGGGGATTACAGAAGAAGAATATGGGGTTTGGCTAATAATGACCATCGGATTCACAGCCGTCATGGTATTTGGAATTTTAGATTATATCCGCCTCTCGTTCGTGTTTGAAAAACGCAATGCTTATCATTTGATGCCCAAAAACCTTACAGGCATTTTTTTGAAGACTTTAAAAAAAGATGAAGTTTGTGAGATTTCTGCAACCGCAGCTTTAATTCTTTCTTTTATTCCAATTTTCTTCTTTCCAATAAGTATTTTTGCCGCAGCTGTATTAATCGCTTCAATAGGAGATGGTGCTGCTTCTCTTATCGGAATAAAATTTGGTAAGCGTCATTTTCCTAAAAATAGTAAAAAGACCATAATTGGATACGTAGCAGGTTTCTTAGGTTCATTTTTGACAGCTTTATTTGTCTATATTATTTTTGAATCAAGCATACCCTTGTTAAAAATAATCATTTTATCCATTAGTGGTGCTATTGTATTTCTAATTGTAGATTTATTGGATCTAAAAATAAATGATAACATTCTAAACCCGATCTTCTGCGGTCTTTTGATGGGATTCTTATATTTTGTTATCTAAAGAAATCCTAATTAAAAAGAAAGTGTTTTGAATAATTTTTATTTTCATTTTAATAATCTAAAATTTCATTGAGGGGTGATTTTTTAATAAAAGAAATGGGATTGCTAGGGCTAGTGATTAAAAAAATTGAAAATTATCGAGGATCGCAAAGAATTCCAAATTTCAATTAAAGATCTTATCTTTGTATCTTCTGAACGAAAATATTTTAATTCAGCGATTCCATTGCGTATTCGAGCATCAAAAGGAACTGAGATTCACCAACTTTTCCAAAAAAACCGAATGGAAACTGAAGAGACCTTTCAACGTGAAGTATTAGTAAAATTGCACACAGAAGTTCAAGGGTGGAAATTTATCATCTCAGGGCGCGCTGATAGCGTTTATAAAAAGGATGGTTTCTTGGTTATTGAAGAAATTAAATCAGTATCGGACCTTGTTAACTTTAATCTTGAATCAAAAACCGCTGAAGAATATCGTCTCCAATTATTATTGTATGGGCACTACTTCCAACAATTGGGGAAACGCATTCAATGCCGTCTGGTATTAATTGATATAATTACTGAAAAATCTAAAATTATTGATATTCCCTCTCAAGACCTTTCTGAATATATTCAAAAGCAGTGTGAAACTATTTTAAAATCATGGGAGATGGAACAAAAATTAAAAGCAGAGCAACGAGAGCGGACAAAATCAGTTATCTTTCCCTTTGAGAATTACCGTCCAAATCAAGAAGAAATTATCAAAAAAACCAAATTATTTCTTCAAAAACGAGAACGATTAATGCTTTTAGCTCCTTCTGGTTTAGGAAAGACTGTTGGAACCCTATTTCCCGCATTAAAATATGCATTAAAAAATAATTTGCGCGTATTCGTGGTTACCTCAAAAACCACTCAACAACATATCTATCTGGAAACATTAAGGATGTTTTCTAAAAAGAAAGCATTATTTAATTCGATTGTTCTAACTGCTAAAGAGAAAATATGCATAAATACTACTTTTATTTGCGAGAAATCATTTTGCCCTTACCTTAATAATTATGACAAAGTCTCTTTGGACAAGATTGTTTCTGAAATACTTACAAGACAGGTTATTGATGCGAGAATTATACGGAAAGTTGCGAGAAAACACACAGTTTGCCCTTTTGAAATTTCTCTAGATTGTGCTCTCCATTGTGATATTATTATTGGAGATTACAATTATGTTTTCCACCCCCACATCAGATTGAAGCGTTTTTTTGACCATGCTTTTGATGATATCATATTGATTGTCGATGAAGCTCATAATCTTCCCTTCCGAGCTATGACTTACTATTCTCCAGAATTAACTCTAAAAATCCTTACTGATGCTAGTAATTATATACAATCACTTCATGTACCTAAATCTATTGAGAAGGAAGGAATTGCCATTTATCAACATATCAAGGATTATGTTTTAGATTTAATCAATCAGTTTTCTAATTTAGTCACGAAAAAGCCTATTCTAATGGAATTTGATAAAAAATTCTTCCGAAAAATGTTAAAAGACTATGAAAAATTTATCCTGTTTTTTATTCAAGCTTACGCGTCCAGAAAAGGATTTCAACCGGGAAAAAAAGATTTAATCCTTGAGTTCGCTTTAATTCTGCGTGAGTTCACGACCATCCTAAAAGAGAGTGATTCTCCTGAATATAGCCAATTGTTGTATTTGAAAGAAGGAAAAATTAAAATATTGTGTAAATCTGCGGCACCGAAACTCGAAAAACAAATCCAAGGCTTTCATTCAGTTATCATGCAATCGGCGACATTATTTCCAATAGATTACTTCCAAAAGATGTTAGGATATCCTACCTCAGCACAGAAATTACAATATCCCTCCCCCTTTGCTAAAGAAAACCGTCTATATC
>JAGXNQ010000162.1 GCA_019894955.1 Promethearchaeota archaeon
GCGTTATTTACATGGCTGCCAAAGCAAGTGATTGCCGAAAAACGCAAGCGGAAGTAAGTTCAGTCGCGAAAGTTACTGAAGTAACCCTTAGATCAAGATCCAAGCAAATTAAGATGAAATTATCCTAGTCGGGTAATAAATCTATTTGAGTAAAGTATCACGGACTACAATATTTTTTATTTTTCTTTTTTTATTATCTTAAATTATTTTATTCTATCATTTAGGAATATTTTTGAATAACTCAAAATATCATCAAATAAATTGATTTCATATCATTCCTATTGTAAATCGTCTTCTAAGATTTATAATACAAGATAGATTAACATATATTGAAATTTCAAGTAGGAAATCGTATAGTCCTAATATTAAGGAGGATATTAGTAAATGGAATCGTTAGAAATATTACTTTCAATATTTTCTTGTATTGTGGGATACTTTTTGGGTTCAGTTAATCCCGGTTATTTTTTTGGTAAGATGAAGGGAATAGATATTCGAGAACACGGTACAAAAAATGCTGGAACATCAAATACCTATAAAGTTTTAGGATTAAAATATGCTGCACCTACGGCTCTTTTTGATACATTTAAGAGTTTACTCATGATCTATGTCGCCACCTTACTAGGTGTACCTCTTTTCTTTGCTCATCTGAGTGGAATCATGACCATAGTAGGTCATATTTTTCCGTTTTACATGAACTTTAAAGGGGGTCAAGGAGTTGCTGCGGGTACGGGAATGATGTTATTTTACATTATATCTTATTTTACTCTTAATTTTAGTTTATTGTACTTCTTAATTTTTGATATGGTGTTAGTAGCTATTTTTACATACATAACACGCCGTGGCACTATATTATCTTTGATAGTACTTCCTCCTTTTGGGTATTTTATACACGTGACCTACCCAATGCATCCTTATAACCTATTTTTTTGGATTATCCTTGCACACATCATGTATATTGGAGCTTCAAATGTCATTACTCGGAAGACCATACAGATCACGGATGAAAATTATACAGGGCATAAATGGAGGGTATTAACCCGACCGTTTTCAATACTATTTGTAGTATTTTACGTGGTTTTTTCACAAGGGATAGCTCTATTAATCATAGGAATTGTTTCGGTTGCATTTATCGTACTTGATATGATAAGATTCTTACATAAACAAACGAACGTGCTACTTTACGAAAAGGTTAAAACATTATTCCGGAAAAATGAATATCAAACATTTTCTTCAATGACGATATTTCTCACATCCTTTTTCATTACAATACTCGTATTTCCAAAAGAAATCGCTATTGCTGCAAGTACTTTTTTAATATTTGGTGATACTTTTGGTAAGATATTTGGTTTAGCATTTGGGAAACATAAGATCTTGAATAAAACAGTTGAAGGTACTCTAGCATATTTTGGGTGCATTATGATTTGTAGTTACGTTTTATATACACTTTTGGACATTTCACCTTACATTCTCATCTTCGGGGGACTTTCTGCTCCTTTAATCGAACTCTTTTCAATGGGAATGAATGATAATATAACTGTACCCATATTCAGTGGAACTATCATGTATGTTGTGTTTCTTGCTGGGCTTTAAAAAAGTCGAATATGCACTTTTATAAGAATTGTCAACTTAATTAATTACTAAAATATTTTTGATATAAATTGAGAGGGAAAAATTGACGCTAATAGAAATATTGATGTTTGTGATATCACTCTTTATAGGTTATATTTTAGGGAGTTTAAATCCGGGATATTTGATTGGTAGAATGAAAGGAATTGATATCCGGAAAGTAGGAACAAAGAATCCAGGTACTTCGAACGTGTGGCATACACTTGGAAAAAAACATGGTATTTTAACAGCGGCATATGACATTTTCAAAAGTTTAATATCATGTATCATTGCAATCTACGTTTTAGGTTTAAATTACTATATATCTCAGTTTAGTGGATTAATGGCAATAATTGGACATTGCTTTCCATTTTACCTTAAATTTCGAGGTGGAAAAGGAGTAGCAACGGCTATAGGAATGTTACCTTACTATGTATCCATGTATATGTCCACAACGGATCCCTATGATTTTACCATGATTTATCTTGTTTTGTTCTTACTCCCCATATCATTGTTATTTATTTATATCACTCGTTTGTTAAGCATGCTTGCTTGGATAATGTTTCCCATTTTAGGATTTGCTTGTTATGTCTATTATCCGGAAAATGAATTTAATATTTACTTTCTATTAGTTTTAGTATTTCTGGTCGGGTTTGTGACCTACAGTGCGGTTATCAACAAGAAGTTCCCTCTGAAGGGTAAAATATTTAAAAAAGACGGGATAAGGATGATCCTTCGATTATTATCCATCTTTTTCTTGATATTTTACGATGTATTTTCCAAAGCAATTTCATTGTGGATAATAATATTATTTGCAATTGTGTTTATATCACTTGATTTTCGCAGAATATTCTGGGGAAAATCTGAGGAAGAAGGAGTAGATGATTCAAAATCTTTATACAGAAAAGAAGAAACTAAGAAATTTTCATCAATTAGCATTTACATGGTAGCATTTTTTATCACAGTGCTAGTTTTTCCTAGAGAAATTGCTTTTTGTGCCATAACATTTCTGATTTTTGGTGATATTTTTGGGAAGATATTTGGATTAGGATTCGGTCGTCACAATTTATTAAATAAAACTGTTGAAGGAACTCTGGCTTATTTTGGATGCATGTGTTTATGTGGTTATTTACTTCACACTTTATTAGGGATCTCTCCATATCTACTGATATTTGGTGTTATTGCGGCTCCCATTACTGAATTATTATCAATTGATATGGATGATAATTTTACTGTATCAATAATAAGCGGTGCTATCATGTTATATGTTGGATTATTATTAGGATTCTGATAGCATTATTTGTAAAAAAGATACAGATAATAGGATTATACTTATGTAGAATTTTATAAGCGTCAATTGCATTTGTTCTCAATATATATTAATAATATATTAGGTGTTATTATGAATCCAATTGAAATTTCTTTATTTGTAGTAAGTCTTATCCTTGGATATCTAATCGGAACCGTGAATCCCGGCTATATATTTGGTAGGTTAGTAAAAAAAGTTGATCTTCGTGAAGTAGGAACCAAGAACGCAGGAACTTCGAATACTTTAAAAGTATTAGGAATTAAATATGCCGTACCCACTGCGTTATATGATATCTTTAAAGCGTTACTTGCAGTCATTATCACATTATTAATGGGATTCGATCCTTATTTAGCTCAATTTAGTGGCATAATGACTATCATCGGTCATATTTTTCCTTTCTACCTCAATTTTCGAGGGGGGAGGGGGGTTGCTTCAGCAATTGGCATGTGGTTATTTTATGTCGGGGTCTATTGCTCTTTAGATTTAGCATTCCTTTTCATGATCATATATTTTCTCTTATTAGCTACGATATTTTCCTTCATTACTAGAGTTTTTAATCTCATACCAATAACTTCATTCTCTCTGATGATTGTATTTGTATTCATTCATTACTCTGAATATTTATTAGTCTATAACATCTGGTTTACCTTAATAATCACTCTAATTATTGTATTTACGGTTATTGACTTTTTTTCAGAAGTGGAGATTAAAATAGATAATGAAAGTTTCACGGGGCATAAATGGCGCATAGTATTGCGATTTGGCACAATTATTTTTCTATTTTTCTATGAATTTTTCTCTCTGGAGGTAGCTCTTATAGGCATGGGTCTATTTGCTGCGTTATTTATTTCACTTGATTTTGCTAGATTATTCAGAGAATACAGAGTTGATTCAGATGAACAAACCGGTAAGAAAGTTGATGTGCTATATAGGGAGAAAGAACATAAGAACTTCTCATCAATAAGTGTTTATATAGTAGCTTATATAATTACACTTATCGTCTTTCCAAAAAATATTGCAATAATAGCAACTACGTTTCTTATTTTCGGTGATACGTTTGGAAAATTCTTTGGTTTAGCGTTTGGAAAGCATAAAATATTAGATAAGACTTTAGAGGGATCTTTAGCTTATTTAGGGGTAATGCTTATTTGCGGATATTTACTTTATGAACTGTTAGAGATTAATCCAATAGTTCTAATATTAGGGGGAATCTCTGCTCCAATCATTGAATTATTGACATTAGATATGAATGATAATTTTACAGTGCCTATAATAAGTGGTGCAATAATGGTTGCTGCGTCTCTATTTTTTATATAACTAAATTTCTTTTTTACCTTTTTTACAATAAAATAAAATTTTAAATATTTACTCTATTTTTTTATAGCAATGTCTTACATTGAAGAAAAATATGCTGAAAAGATCTTAAAGATACTTGATAATTTATCTACTGTTGACCAAGATATAAGAGAATTATTAGAGGATAAAACGATAAAGCATTCTGATAAAATTGCTGCATTGTGCGCTCAGTGTAATAAAGATTTGAACATTATTTTAAAGAAATACTATCCTGAAATCAAAAATTTAGATTATAAACTCCAAATCAAAGCTCGAATGAAGTTCTATTACGAATTAATAGATTATTTAACAGATTTTATAAGAAATATAGAAAAATTTCAAAAGCTTGATGAAAAGTATTATGATTCGATCATTGAATTCATTCGGGACAAAGATTCCTTAATATCAGGCAAATTTACGGATATCTGCTCTCAAGAACTTATATTATTCTATGATATGACTACGAGAGCTAATCTAGAGGAAATTTTAGATAAAAAAATATCGAATTATCACAGAGAATTTTTTACAATAGGTCCATTAGAAGAAGAAATTAAAAAAATCGCGAATTTAGCAGGAGCTGATAAAGTTGCTATTTTTAATGATAAAGAAATGGTTTCTCGTCTAAAATTTATTGACAATCCCAGATCAATCATTTATTATTCGGTCTACTCCGAAGACGAGGAATTATTAAAAGAAATTGGAACCGAATTAAAAATTTACCTTGTTTCTAAAGGTTATGAAGCAATGATATTTCTTACAGAGTTGTCAGATATCCCTACAGGAAGGGAAATTTTAACTGGATCAATAATTACTAACGCAAATTTAAATCCTGATTATTGAGTTTACAAAAAAACTAACTAAGGAGAGCTCAAAAAATATTTAACTTTTAATGCATTTATTTTGATGATAGTTTATGGCTAAAAAGAAAAATGAAGCTCCCTTGACTGGAATAACAATATCGAAAGAAGATGATTTTTCTGGTTGGTACACGGAGTTAATAAACAAGGCAGAGTTAGCTGATATTCGATATAACATCAAAGGCTTCGTTGTTTATCGAGAATGGGCAACCATCACAATAAAAAAGATGTATGCCAAATATGAGAAATGCATGGAAGATCATGGGCACTTGCCTTTGATTATGCCGTCTTTAATACCTGAAAGTAATTTTCTATTGGAAGCAGACCACGTTGAAGGATTTGCTCCAGAAGTTTTTTGGGTGACAGAAGCTGGAACTTCAGGAGATTTACCTGAAAGATTAGCACTACGCCCTACAAGTGAAACTGCATTGTATAAAATGTATGCTTTATGGATACGAAGTTATAAAGATTTACCTTACAAGAGATATCAATCGTGCCAGATTTGGAGATACGAGGGAAAGATGACAAGACCATTCTTTAGAGGGCGAGAATTTCATTGGATCGAAGGACACGATGTATTCGCAACTATGGAAGAAGCAGAAACACAAGTGAAAGAAGACATGGAAATGACCTATCAGATGCTCCAAGATGAATTTGGGATTCCACTCATCTTTTTTGAGAGACCTCAATGGGACAAATTTTCAGGAGCACAAAAAACTTTTGCGGCCGACGTGCTAATGGGTTCCGGTAAGGTGATCCAGCAACCATCGACTCACTTATTAGGACAAAATTTTTCAAAGCCTTTTGAAGTAAAATTTATTGATAAAGATGGCGAGGAAAAATACGGATATCAAACTTGTTATGGTCCAGCGA
>JAGXNQ010000163.1 GCA_019894955.1 Promethearchaeota archaeon
CTCCATGAGTTGGAAAGATACCTCCTCACCACGTTTTCGGATTCTATTTGTGTTTGTTCTCGTATTGGTCGGCTTAGTGATAGTATTACGGGTAATAGGGTAAGGTATACGTTTATTGAAGAGTTTGGTAAATGTGTTGTTGAGACTTTCGGAGCACGCTATCATGTAAGGGAGAAATGGTTTTCATTAGAATATTATGAAAAGAATCATGATTTTCTTGAACAACACTTAACTGAAATGAGAAATCGTCTTAAAAAATCCCCGGGGTATATAACCACCACGTTAGAGCTCCATAAGCGGAAACTTCATGAGATACGAAGTGAGAAAAGAGAATATCTTGAGAAAATTCTCAGAGGGTAAGTAAAATTTTAAACAATTAAAAGAGCAGTTGTAAAATATTTCTCGAGAAATGTTATATTATGTAAATGGATCTTGAGCAAACCATTGAAAATTTCATAGAAAATATTGAAGTGGAACTTTAAAGCTTCTTTTTTTCAAAATAATTTTGAAATCACCTCTTTAAAGAAATTTTTTATCTATTTCATAGTCACATTTTTCAAGTTTGGTTGATGATTAAATCAAAAATGATGATTTTCCTTTACGTCATGTGAAAATAAATCATGAATATTTATATATTAGAAATATCATGTATAGTAGGAATAAAAACTGAATGTTCGAATTCTAACATTAAGTAAATGAATTCCGATAAGGGTTATGGGTTTATAGGACAATGGATTGCGTAGGTCAGATCCTAGATTTTTATAATAGGAATAATGCTGGTAAGGATGTTAATCCAGTGGATATGAATAAAGTTTGGCTTAGTAAGCTACTTGTTAAACTGATGACCAGTTTTAATGAAAATCGATCGGATGAGTTAAATCTAAGAAATTGTCTAATATTATTAGTTAATTTATTTTCAGATAGTTATGGTCCAGATCATTATTGTAGTAGCGGAATAAATGCAGATGATCTTCCTCCGGATGAAAAAAGTCGTTTTAAAGATATGCTCACTATGGAATTCTTAAATTAACTCATTTTTAGAATACCGTATGCTGAATTTCTTTCCAAGTATCATATTCATCAAAGATATCACCAATTTTGTTTAAAATATCGAGGAACGCAATTTTAATTTGTTCATCTTGTCCAAAAGTCTCCATAATGATTTTATTTAGATCTACTCCATATTCTAAAGTTAAATCAGAGAGTTTTATTAGATCCTGTCGTTTAATACCTTTGTCTTCAAGTTGATGAATGAGCTCTTCAAATTCTTCTTTTAATTTGCTTGTTGCATTTAAAGATTTTGTACATCTTTCGAGTAATTCTTTTTCTTTCTTATATACAAATTGATCTTCTTCAGAAATCTCAAAACTATCATTGATTGTTTCAATTCGTTCATTTAACAAGTTTTTCACTCTTCCGTATATTTTAATTGCCTTATTTATCCTTTCAAGACTTTTAGTTAGGTCATTTTTCCGAAAGAGACGAGCTTCAATAATCTTCAGATAAGCGTCCTCATAATATATTTGTAATTGACCGAATGTACTTTTTTCACCTTCACTAATCATTAATTCAATCTGTTTAAGATCCTCATTCAATAATTCTCGTTCTGCAGGTTTAATGTCCTCACCTTGCAAAATAGAATAAATTTGTGTAGCCATTTGCTTAATAGAATTTGCTTTTAAATTTAATCTACTTGCTTTTTTTTGAATTTTAGTTATACTCCTAGATTCTCCTAGTTTTTCGATATAATTAAATATATCAATTGAATCCTGTATTAACTGATTGAATTTTACAGAATCATTAAAGATATAATATTTTGAATCTTGAAATTTCTGCACAGCTCGATCCATTTGTATTTCTAACTCAAAGATGTAATCTATTAGACTAACTTGTTTCCTTTCTGATAAAATTCTAGTCTTATCATCCATATCTTTTTCTACACTTTTACTGGCAAAAATCCATAAAACAGCAGCAGGTAACCAGAAGAATATTGAGATAAATAACATATTAAAGATGCTTCCGAGTAAAGAAATCAAAGGATATGATATCAGTAGTATTATTCCCTTCCCCAGTTGTTCTGAAAGTTTAAAAAAGGACGCAGCAGTTCCTTTGTGCTCTGGCATATTTATATCAATCATTACAGCATTCCTGTTAGCAACTGGTCCTGCTGCTAGCATTGAACCAATAAGGGCAAAAATAAAGAACACAACGTAACTTGGGTAAGTTGAGAATATTTGCCCTATTGTTTGTATAATATAAGAAAACATTTCTTCAGTTGGAATTGTATCTGGTAGTACGGGATAATTAATACCAAGAAGACTGACATCTATAGGCTGTAATGAAAGAAACATGATCATCGCAAAAGGTATGGAAAGGATTAGACATACAGTTCCCAATCTAACTCTATTTTTCTTGTTTTTAAGAAAAAGATAATCTCCTAATTGAGCAAATATGCTATTACCAAGTATATAACCAATACCAATCATCCCTGCAAATATCGTTGAAGTTTGTAATCTAATTTCAGTTGGAATTTGATAAAGATATTGAAGGGATAACATCGATGTAGTAAAATATACCATAATAGTACCAGGTATTATTGCAAAGAATCCTTGTATAATCAGATAGCGATTCGATTTGTGCTTTACAATTTTTATCAGATCTTTCTTTGAAATACGATAACTATATTCTAAATCCAATTCTACTAATTCTAATAACTCATCTTCACTTGCTCCTCTTTGTGGGATTTTCACGAAAAAAAGAACAATTATTACGATTATGCTTATACCTGAAAACAAAATGAATGGAAATCTCCACGATAATATTGGTCCGACAAATGATGATAAGCCTTGTCCTGCTCCATTTGATATAGAACTCAAAATCGCTAACGTACCAAACCATCCTGATCTCTCCTTTGGTGGTATGGCATCTGAGATGATAGAATAACCAACGGGTAAAACACATCCTAATCCTGCCCCACTTGCAACCCTTGAAATGATCAACATGAAAAAGGAATTTGAAAATGTGGTTAGCATCATTCCAAATGTCCAAGAAAAAGCACCCGCCATAATTACCTTAGATCGATTAATTCTGTCAGTATAATATCCCCATACTAGAGCAAAAAGAGCACTAACTAAAACAAAGAATGCATCTGGAATCGCAATTAATGACTCATTAATGTTAAACTCTTCTTGTATTGTAGCATAACTCGGAATGAGCATGTTGGCACAAGCTGTTGAAATAAAAAGCAAGACCATAACTAAAATGATTGGAGCAAAGTCCTTTAATTTCACTTGAGTTATCCTAAGGCGTCCAATAAGAAATTACCATTAGATAGTTATTATGATAAATAGCATTTGAGGATTAAAAAAGGTTACAAACTATGAATATGACCACTAATTTATCAAATTTTATGCTATTCGAAGGTATTTAATTCGAAATATTGATTGAGAACAGCCTCAACGTGCAAGTTTAAGGTATTTAAAACGGTAATTTGAGTATCAATTTGACTTATAATTAGAGGAAGTTCTGTACATCCTAAAATGACTCCATCAGTTTTATAACTATTAATAATCCTTAATATTTCGTCCTTGGAATCATCCTTAAAAACACCAATAACTAATTCTTCAAAAATAATTCGATTTAATTTATCCTGTTCTTCATCTGAGGGTGTTATCACCTCTATTCCTTCTTTGGCAAAATAATCTTGATAAAAGGTGGATTGCATTGTGAATTTTATACCTAGTAATAATAATTTCTTCAAATGTTTCTGATGGGCTTTCTCTGCCGTAACTTTAACAATGCTAAGTATCGGAACTTTCGCCAATTGAACTAAGTCTTCATAAACTGCATGAGGAGAGTTTGCTGCCATAACAATAAAACTAGCACCTGCTTGTTCAAGAGCTTTAATACCTTTAATTAAATAATCGATATACGCTCCCCTATTCTCACCATGTTCAAGATCAATTACTCTTTGAAAATTTAAGCTGAATATTATTACTTCAGGATAATCATAATCATGCTTTTTTTCAAAATACTTTACCAATATTTGATCATAATATTTTATTGTAGATTCATATGACATCCCTCCCAAAATTCCGATCCGTATCATTTTATTTAAACCTCCTTTCCCATTCAGATCTCATTATAATTTTTTTAGGATCTTTTAAATGATCCGTGGCTAATATGCCGTTTAGATGATCAATTTCATGTTGGATTAATTCAGAAAGATCGTCAGTAAAGGTTTCAACTTTTTTGACAGCTTCCCGATCAAAATACTCTACCTCAATCTTTTTATATCTTTCAATTTGCACGAAAAAAGCTACTTCAAAGCAAAAACAACTATCCCAAACCTCAAAGATTTCTCCACTTTTAAATAAAATCTTAGGGTTAATCATATAAAAGCTCTTTTTAGGCAAGTTGTAGAAGATTACGTTTCTTTTCCATCCAATTTGGGGTGCTGCTATTGCTCTCCCTATTTTTTTTGTCTTTTGCAAGTAATTTAAGGTATCTCTGAGGTCATGCAGATGATCATTAAGATTTTCATCTGAAAAATTAACTTTTGTTGATTTTTTTCTCAACTCGCTATTACCTAAAAGAATTACCTCTTTTACTGGCATAATCTTCCTAATTTACTAATTTTTAATAATTTTCAGATTACATTTTCGGACTAATTAATCAAAAAGAACAATAAAAAAGTTGAATCATATAAATTATAAGGTAATTTCGTGAAACCGGAATTTCACGAAGTTTAAAAATTAATTTGTGGATTTAGTTTCTTCCAGCAGTAGTTCAAACATATATCTCATAAAATAATAGAATGATAATTAAAAACTAAATTTAATGTGGTCCTATTGTCATTTTTCTCTTTACTTCTTGGATCATTTCATGTCCGTTATCATTTATTTGAGTAAGAATGTCTCTTAGAATTTCATTAATCTCTAATCCTTTTATATCACAGGATACATATAACAGTGAGATTATTTCGCGTGCAAGGGTTTCTATATTCTTTATATCATCAATCGGTATCCGTATGCCTAACGCTTTTAAATCCTTCTGTGTTTCTTTGTCTTGTTGCCTTATGACAAGCAGATAATCATTTTTTCTGCCCTTCCAAGATTCTGATACACTTCGGATAGAAAATATATATCTTTTAGATGGACTACCGATTCCATTTACTTCTTTGGTGAAATTCAAGGGCTGAGATTGCTTTATTGCGTCTAAACCAAAAGATCTGTTGATTTTATTTGATTTCTCTAATTTATTTCTCATCAGTGAAATTTCTTTTGTCAACTGCTCGACTTTTAACGACAATTTTTCAAATTTTTCAAGAAAGAGTTCTTTATCTATCAGATTATCACAATCACTCAATGTAATCACCTACTCGAAGAAACGTATTTTTTAATCTGATCTCTTAATTAATAAATCTATTTATTAAACTCTTAATCTCGTTAGAATTATTAATAACAAAAAAAAGAAAAAGAAATTTATGAATTAAAACGATGAAATGTCTCTATCATCTTCACTTTCTGGTGTATCGTCAGTGAAATTTTCTTGTGTTTTCTCTGGATCATGCTCTTCTTCTGGAACTACTAAATCTTCATCTGATGAGGGAGTAAAAAATTCCATTGCTGCTCTAGGACTTACATGTTCTTCGATTTTTTCAGCCAATTTAGTCTGATCTTTGAAGTATTTGGAAAATTCATAGAATCCTAATATCAATAATGTTGAAAGGAAGAACACTAAAACGGCTAAATTTTTTATTAAATTTACCAGTCCCGAATTCAAATAAGTAATTAAGGAAATATTTGGAAACCATTGAACTAATGGCTCCAATGCGCTAAATGGAAAGCTTTGAGTAAATTCATAAGCAACTTTTGAAAAAACTAACCATAAAACTATTGTATCTATCCCGATTCTTTTTCTGTTTAATTT
>JAGXNQ010000164.1 GCA_019894955.1 Promethearchaeota archaeon
TAAGTACAATTTTCGCAATGATCCATCATTTTTAGCTCATGCCAAGAATCATTTTCCATCTTATAATTTGTATAGTAAGCATGTAGTGTTAAGAAACTACCCATTCCTTTGATATAACAGATGTTATTCCTACCATAAGTTCCAAGACCACTCCTAACAGCTAGTATTTTTAAATGAAGTTCATTTCTAACTTTTACAATTTCAGACCCTGGCTTCTTAATTATTTCATTTAATACGAGATCGTCAAGATCGTCAAAAGACAATCCATCATCAAAATAGGGAGGGGGTACCATTATGTCATATACATTCCCATTAAGATGAAAATTTGCATTCATCATTCTTGTTGATGTTGCGAGAACTATGAGAGATTTTGCATCAGGAAGCGTTTCTGGTATGGCAAACTTCTTGTTACTTAAATAATATCGATATGTATCATGATTGCTAAGAACACCCTTGCGATTTAGTGAATCAAAATCTTCTTGTAAGTCATCAAGATGCTCAACCGAAACAGAATTGAAGTGATATCTAATTCCTTTAATAGTTGGATAATTCATTTTTACTGAAATTAATATTATTATTTACGCATTGTAGCCTTAGTAAACTTATATAGTCTTTTGTCATGTAGTTTATCTGAAGTTTGAAATTTTTAATACTGCTACTTGTTTCTTGTCATCTTAAACTGAAATTGATCATTGTAATAGGATATATAAGTTGAAAAAATTCAAAATAATCAATGACTAATGGTAGGTTCTTATGTTTTGATTAGCTGCTCTTTTTCTTCTTTAGCAGGATTTTTGAATGCATATTTCCATAAGAGAAATATTAGCGTGAATATAACTGCTGAAATAACTGGAAGAGTTTGTGTAGGTAAGAAGTGTAAGATTAATCCACCAAGAATTGGGGATATAATTTGAACAATACTAGTAAACACATTGGCTACTCCTAATAAACTACCGGTTTCCTCTTTTTTAACAGATTTAGTTAATTTGCTTGTAAGAATGGGGCGAACTACGCCTGTCCCAAAAGCTAAAAAGAAAAATGGAATATAGACTATCCAATAGCTGGTAGAAAATATAAGAAAGATCATGGCAAATATCATAGTGAAAACACCTATTCCTAGAGTTTTGTTTTCGCTTACTTTTTTCAATATAGGATTAATGAGAGCACTTTGAAAAATGACTCTAAGAAGACCAAGCCAAGCCATATAAAAGGTAACCTCTTGGGCAGTGACTAAAATTTGTCTATTCGCAAATATAGCAAATGTATTAATAAATAGAAAAAATCCGAAATTATAGATGAAAAAGACTACTATTACACCCCGGATCCTAGCAGATTTAAAGAATTGTATGGTTTCTTCAATAGGAATTATATCTCCTATCCTAAAAGCTATTTTTTCTTCTTTTTTATCAATTGATTCAGGCAAAAAAATAATAACTAATATTATGGATAGAAGGCTTATTCCAGCAGCAAAAAAGAAAGGAGCCGAGAAGTTAATTGATAATAATAACCCTCCAATCACGGGCCCAAAGATTAATCCAGCACCAAAAATTGCGCTTGAATAACCGTAAACCTTAGTTCTATGTTTTGGATTTGTTACATCGCTAATATACGCTTGACTAACAGTCATGTTACTCCCTAAAAGTCCGTCTACGAGGCGTGCTGCAACTAATATCCAAACATTAGTAGCGAGCCCCATTAGAACAAATCCTATTAGAGTACTTGTCTGACTGAATAAAAGCAACGGTTTTCTTCCAAATCTATCACTAAGTTTGCCAGTAATTGGGCTCGCGAAAAGCTGACATATGCTAAAAATACTTAGAATTAGTCCAACTTGAAACGCATTCAAACCTAAAGATAACCCTAAAAATGGGATAATAGGCATCACACTGCTGAATCCTAATACTTCAGTAAATTGAATCATAAAAATTATTAATAAGCGTTTATCGAATTTATCTTCTGGAGCTTTTGGCTTCGAATTTATAATTCTTCACATCTAAGATTTGTTCTAAAAGTAGCTTTTATGGGAAAGAGATATATGAATATTAAGTTTTAGGATTATATTTTATTATTTCTATATTTAATCTTAAATTTAAGAATATTCTTTAAAATATCTTTCTAAACCAATGCACAAAAAATGATAATGTAGGAGTTTAAATAGTTATTTTTAAAAAATTGAAGTTTTGGACTTCGAACAAGCGGTTTAAATATGAGATTCTAAAGTATTCAATAACAAAAAATAAAGTGTTAATTATGGAAAAAAATAGATTTTTTGTTGTTTTAATGTTAGCCTTAAGTGTAATTTCTCTTGGAATCACTTTAAGTTCAACTTCATACGCCGTTGGATTTATACCTGGCGGCGGAGTTCCTTAATAATCATTGTTGAAGAGTTTGGCTACATACTTTTATTTTTCTTTAATTTTGAAAAAGAACTTCTTGCTTGATCCTTAAATAAAATATGTGGATATTAGCTTCAGAAATTAAATATTTTGGGGAAATTCTATCAATTTTTATTAGAAAAAAAAAGTTAAAATTTCTTTAAACCTATTTTCTCCTGCCTTTATTTCTTCTTTTGTTTCTTTTCTTGCCGAATTCTTAGTTCTTCCTCAGTAAGATTAATTAACGTTTCTTCACCGAATTTTCTTGTAAGTATTATTGCAACTGCCCATGTAACTAACGCAGTAAATACTCCCCCTGCACTGTCGGTAACGCCACCTAACATAACCTGTGGTATAAAATTTAAAAGAGTGTGAAATAAAATCATTACAAAAATACTTTTAGTATTGTTATAAATCCAAGTGTATATAATAGAAATACCTATTGTACTTGCAATATACCCCGCTAAAGAAAGAAGGGCTAAAAATATTCCCATATTTAACTGTATAATATATAGGTAAATTAAGAAAGGAAAGTGCCAGATAGCCCATACAAATCCTAATATTACACTCGACTTGTTTGCATTATACTTTTGTTGAAGTGCAGGGAGTGCATACCCTCTCCATCCCGGTTCTTCCAATCCTGATGTTAGCAGTGTATTAACAAACATTAAGAATATTAATATTAGGGACATCCCAGGATTGAACAAATTGATAAGGTTGGTTGGTCCAGATAATAAGGCACCTAGAAAGAATATTATCATTGGTAGAACAACAATTATTCCATACCATTTAATATGGACTTTTATCTTTACCATTCGTTTCAGTAAATCTTTCACACCATCTTTTTTTTGAGTAAAGAAGATCATCAAAGTGCCAGCAATCATTGGTCCATAAACACCTATTTGATTCAACGTGAAAATAACGGCATGAAGATCGTCAACAAAGCCTTCTGTTATTAATTGATTAAAAGTTAAGATACTGGGTAAATAATATCCATTAGCAACTGAAATTAAAATAGTAGGAATCCAAAAAAGCCAAGTAATGCCAAGAGCTAATATGAAATATAGAATTATTGGGTTTTTCATTGATAGTTTCATAATTATTAAAATGAGAGAAATAGAGATAATAAAATTATATTTTATGAATTATAGAAAAACTTTACAACTTGCTTATACTTATACTAATGATCCTCTAATGAAGAAAATTGATCAAAAATTCTAAAATTAGCTATTATTCTTATATACTTATCTTACCCTTACTTTATGAAGTAAAATTATATAGTTTAAAAATAATCTTATAATATATGCATAAAGATGAAGTAGAGCTTTTTCTAAAACGAGGTAACAACTTTTTAGATGGAGCGAAAGAGAGATTCCAAAAAGAAGATTGGGATTTAACATGTTTTATGGCAGAGCAATCTGTTCAACTTATAATTAAAGCTATCATCCTTGAAAAAGGAGGAGAATTACCAAAAACTCATTCAATTAGGAAATTATTTGCATTTTTGTTCGAATTGACGGAAAATGATACTCTTAAGTATGATAGAAAAGCTCTACTATTTCTCGAAAGTGCTTACTTGAATTCACGATATTTTAGTTTTATTTATGAGAAGGAAGATGCTTTAGAAGCAATAAAAATTGCAGAGGAGATAAAAAGAATTGTAGAAAATGTTCGATCTAATGATTAAAACGAAAGAAATGATTCAAAATCATAAAAAATACTTGAAAATAATTAACAAGAATATCAATCGAGTATTAAAAGATCCTCAAATATATCTATTTGGGAGTATCCTTGAAGGTAACTTAGTAGCTGCTAGCGATATCGATATACTCATTATTGCGAATGTTCCTAAAAATCATCTTAAAAGAGCAGAAATTATTGCATCTATAGAAGAAAAATCGGAATTACCCCTTAGTCATCCATTTGAATTTCATCTATTAACACAAGAAGAATTTGATAAATGGATTAGAATTTATAAAATAAAATTTGAAGATATTTCTTATTATATCTAAACAATAAAAATTTAAGATTTAATTTATATCCCAAAACCTAAACTCTCCTTACAATTCCTTTGAAGGATGGAAATTGGTTGAAAATTTTTGCATCTCCTTCAATCTTGGCAAAGATATTGACAGGTGATGCTGCTCTAGGTTTCTCATCTTTACTCGCGGGAGTAGGTCCAAAAAAAATACAGAATCCATTCCCATCAGGCCAAAACCCAATATCTCCAACCTCGCAATCTACTTGAGCATTTTCTCTACCTATGGAAACAGGTATTTCTCCATAGAGTTCCTCTCCCCATCTTGTTAGGTGTAGATCAAAAGGTAAATTATCCCATATCGCCTTGCAAGTTTCAGGATTTTTTTCTCGTAATAGTCTTGCTTTTACTTGACCAATTTTCTCATTTTCTATAATTATAAAATCCATCTTGAAATCACATTATATTTAAAGAAATAATACAAAAAAAGTTATTTGATTTAATTGATATAATTTATATATATTTTTATATATTTAGGAAATTCGAATGTAGTAGTTTTAAACTTACTATATCATATCTATTTCTATATGCGTAAGATTTAAATATATAATTATACTAATTATTAATTGAGTATATAAAATAATATATAGAATGTCAAATAAAAATAGAAATTCAAGATCAGGATTTATAGTAGGATTACTCTTTTTTATGGTCTTTGTGTTATTTTTTATACTTGAGGTACCATTTAGTCTCTTTCAATTCATGTGGTTTTTCCCAGTGATTTTCATTTTTATTGTTCTAATAGCCGCTGCAGGTGCTTCTTCTGAAAAGTCTAAATGTTGTAAACCAGAACAAAAGAAATATGATCATTATCTACAACAACAAGTTCCAAGAGTAAACCCTTATATTATGAGGGGGGCGGTTACAAACGATGTTCAAACTTTGTTAGTAGAACATTACAAACCTAAAGAGCCTACAAAACTGGAAGCTCTCTTTTGTCAATTTTGCGGAATACGAATAGATAAAGATGCTCGTTTTTGCCACCAATGTGGATCCAAGTTAGAATAATTGCATTATAAAATTTAAATTAAAAATAAAGAGTGTTGGAAAAGATGGATATGTATGATTTGTTTTTTAGCATTTGTTTGGGGTTGTTCATTGGGGGCCTTCTTTTCAGCATTATCTCAGTATTCTTAGCTCAAATGGAGTCGCAATCAGTAGGTCAGGAAATTGATACTGATGTAGATATCGATGCTGACATAGATATTGATGTAGATGTTGATGTCGATATGGACATGGAGGTAGATATTGACGCTGATATAGATATTGATATTGATGCTGATGTAGACATTGATGTTGATGTCGATATGGACGTGGAGGTAGATATTGATAGCGATGTCGATATAGATGTTGACATGGATATTGATATTGATGTAGATGCAGATATCGATGTAGATTCTGATATGTTCGGCACTACAACTACCCCTGCTCCAATTATGCTATTGGCATCTGCATTTCTC
>JAGXNQ010000165.1 GCA_019894955.1 Promethearchaeota archaeon
GGTGTGTTAAAATGCATATAATAATTACCTTAAAAGATGGAACTGAGCATTCTCTGTTAATATTTGAGATAGAAGAGTGTGGTATATATCAGAAAACATTTTTTATCGCAAATAAAAAAGAACGCATAGAATTTCCCATTGATTCTCTGAGTAGTTTTAGAGTTGAATATTCTAAAGGGAGAAGCTGGGAGGGTGATAGCACGCTTTTAAATCCAGCTATTATAATTCTCTCTCAATATTTACCTTAAATTTATTTTTTTTTCTTATTTAAATTTAACACATTATCTCGCTAAGTCATGCTTGTCCTCAAATGTTCCATCATTCCTGTACCAATTTCACCCGTATTCATGTCTTCCATGATTACCATTTGTTCAAATAACTCGGTGAAACCACCTGGAAAATCACGGGCGAATCGAATAAATGAGGTACTAAACATTCGACTTGATTTGATCTTATATGAATTCCCTTCATTATCTTCGAATTCATAAGTGGCTGATATTGGGCTTTTGAATTGATCCGTGTCTTTTAGTGTTTTGATCTCTAATGAGGATAGTGGTGTATTTCCCTCTTTATTTGAAATATGCCCTGATAAATCTATTTTCTCCATGGAATAATCTTTCCTAAACGCACCAGACCAATCCTTAAATTGAAAATGCCCTGCATACCACTTATCGAACTGATGCCAATCTCGAAACCCCCAGCTTTTATCGCGTTGTCCATATCCATTTATTTGGATGATTTTTCCATTGTTATATGTTAACTTCCCAGAAATTCTTCCTGATGATTCAAAATGTTGATGCCAAGATTTAGAAGAATCTTTACCAAAATTGTGAGTGGGGAATCTGGTTTCAAATTTTATTTCAAATTGGAGTTTCCGCGACTTGTATGATATACTCCACTTTTTGAAAGGCTTAACGAGCGCGTACGAGAGTTTTTTATCTCGCAACATGATACTAATATTTTGATCATATTCTTGTAGAGGTGGTTCTTTATAATAAATTTCATTTCGATCTTCTAAGAATAATATAAATACGAATTCACTTCTATTTTCATTAGGGACAATTCCAATCGTAGAAAACCCTGAAATTTTATTAGCTAAATCGGTCCAATTAAAATAATAAGATTCTCGCCATTTGGCTTCTTCAGTAGGTTGATGTAGTAATTCATCCTCCTTATTTAACCCAAAAGGTATATTACTATTCATGTAAATCATTCCTCAGGAAGCAAATATAAAGATGGACCTTCTCTTTTCTTTTTTGCTTTACTTCTCATTAAACGAGGAATTCCAGGGTCAAAATCAGATTCCATAAATGATGGTATATACGTCTTCATTGTTTTATCAGTCAGGTCCCAATTAAAATCGCTTGTAATACTAACTTGATTTGTATAGCGTGCATAACCATAACAATAGGCATAAGCTCCAGCAATAAGTCGTTGCTTGCGATCCCATTTTGAAAATCTTAAAAACAGCTCTTTGTTTGCTTTCGTGGCATAATCATTAAATCCTTCTAATACATCAAAATCTAACGGTTTGACAATATCTTTATCGCGGGTAAAGATTGCTGCTCCCGTAATGTGGTTAGTAAAATCTGCGGGATCCGTGTCCATTGTAGCAAAATCATCGAATTCAACATTAACATCTTTTAAACGATAAGCAAATGCAATATTACTAAAAGGAGCAGTTGCTTGAGTTTCAGACCATGGGAAATGGGGTTCTTTTCCATCAAATAAATGAGAAATCTCACGAAATACTAGAATTTCATTATCATTAATGGGATATGGACCATGATCACATAATTTTGCCCGTGCTTCACATTCATCAAGGAATGAAACTATTTCAAGATTTGCCATTGTCCGCTTTATATTTCCAGCGTTCTCTTTAGTGATGTCTACTAAATGATCAATAGTCCAATCTACATCTTTTTGATTAATTGCGATATTTTTCTTTTCTGAATCAGAAACTGAAATTTTTCCTTGAAAATAAGATTCTGCTAATCTCTTCCAAAAATCCAAAACAAATACAGTTTCTTCACGCTTTTCTAAAGGTTGGCTTGCGGGATCTCCATTATTTTGGTGAATTTCGCCCATTCTCCCCACCATATAATATAAAGGGATGTAAAAAATACTCAATGCCTGAATTTCAGACAAGATTTTTCGACTTTCAATTCCCAATTGTTCTGGAGTTATCTTTTCTGAAACTTTTTTTAAAATATCATAGAGCATATCATATGCGTTATAGAATGACACGCATATGTAAGCAGTAACAGGAAATAACTGCGTTTCTAGTAAACCTCTCTTCGACACTTGGTAATCTACAAGCTCTGAGGCGTGAGCTATTAGTTCATTTGCTTCTTGCACATTCATTATAATCAAACCAAAATTTTTACCTAAAGTTTATTTATTATATTATTATTGTTATCTGCATATTTGAAGCTAATTCGAAAAAAAGTTTTTAGTAAATAAATAAAAATAAAACATTCAAGTATCAAATACTTGAATTATATAGGTAGACATTCTATGAAATTGATAGGTGAAGGATTATCTTGTTCTTCAAAAAAAGAAGTATTAGGAGAATTAGTCCATGTTAAAACAATTGAAGATGTCATACAATTGTTTGATTGTGCTCAAGGAAAAATCTGCTTAGTTGATGATGCTGGGATTACTACTCTTGGTCCTATTTTATCAGATCTTACAGGTACAATTTGCACAACAGGTGGAGCGGGATCGCATCTAGCAATAATATCAAGAGAATTCGGACTTCCTTGTATTATGGGAACAAAGCTACATGTCGAAAATACGTCAATCCTCATTGGGAAACAAGTTCAGATAAAATATGATGGAGATAATAATGGGCTTATATATCTTTTATAAGATTAAAATCTCTAAATGGGAGAATATTGACAGATTATAATTACTTTTCATTTTTAGGAGAAAATCCACCTAATGTGAAGCTTCTTGGGGGTAAGGGAGCAAACCTATTCAAGCTTTATCAAAAAAGTATTAAAATTCCTCCTTGTTTCATACTAAATACACGTGCTTACATTGAAGCTATTAGTAAATTGCAAATTTCTAAAAAGATAGAATTTTTCTTTTCTAGATCTAATCCCCATAAAGAAGTAGTAACTTTTTCAGATAATATCATAACAGAAATTCTTAATTATGAATTCCCAAAGGAGTTTATTCTTGAATTAAAACAAGCACTTACAAGATTTAAAAAGAATCTTGGAAGAAAAATCTCCTTTGCCATTCGATCTTCAACAAACATCGAAGATCAAGTCCAATTCTCATTTGCTGGACAAGCAGAAAGCTACTTATTTAATAATACTTTAGCACAAATAATCCAATCTATAAAACAATGTTGGGCATCTATTTTTTCACCTCAAAGCTTGTTATATATTTTGAAATGCAAACAGCGTGGAATTAAATTACCTACTATAGAAATGGCAGTGATAATACAGGAGATGATTGATTCAGATATCGCTGGTGTGCTATTCACGATAAATGTACTAAATAATAATGCAAATCAAATGTTAATCAATAGTAATTGGGGTTTGTGTGAAACAGTTACAAATAACTCCGTTATACCAGATTTGATCATCTTAGATAAAATTAATTTCAAAGTTGTAAACATTAAAATTGGAGATAAAAAAATAAGATCTTCAAAAAATCCTAATGGCCCTTTTACAATTATGGTTAAGAATGAGCCTGGGTTAATGAAAGAACTATGTTTGCAAAATGAACACTTGTTAAAAATCTATAATTTAGGTTTAAATATCGAAAAAATATTCGATTATCCTCAAGATATTGAATGGGCATTTAAAAATGATATATTATATACTTTACAATCACGACCAATAACAAGCATCTCTTTGAATGAATAAAAAGAGAGAATAGAAAATTTTTGAATTAGCTTATTTTAAGAAAGCCCGCCTACCTAAAAATAAAAAGAGTTCTCCTAACTCAAATATAGTAAGAGGGAATATCAATTTTGCCATATCTTCTCGGATCTGCGCCTTATCTGCCCCAGAGGTAATCAACTTCTCAATATCTTCGACATAATCATCCATATTAAGAAATAATATTTCAATTTTTGCCACGCCCGTTAATTCCTCAATATCTTTATCTAAATGCTTTTCTACTTGATTTAATAAACCCAACTTAAGCTTGGGTTCCAATTTATATTCAGAAATGAGCCGATTCATTTCTTCTAAGATGATATTTAAGCTCAAGTTCCAATCAGCGTTCTCTTTATACCTTGGAATGAGAATATCACTTATGATGATCTCATAAAGTGTTATTGGGGCTTTCTCGTCAAATTCTATTTCAATATCCGTACTCAGTTTGAGTTTTTGAACCAACTAATACTTCAACTCTAAATAATTATTTTTTATTCTTATAGAGATAATAGACTATTTTTTTTTTATATTTTTGGAGAATTAAAAGAAAAATTTAGCATTTCATCTCTATTTATTTTCTGTAAAAAAAAGTGTTCCTATATCCGAATAGTAGATTCTCGGTTAGGATGAGGTAATCATTTCTAAATGTTATTTAGTAAGAGAATTCGTCAAATTAATTAATAAAAGAAAGTAGTAAATCGGACACCACGATAAACTAAACTTTTTAAAAGAGGAGATTGTATTTATCTAATAACAGGGTTAAGGGTTGAGGTATTGGCCGATTTAACGGCTTTAGGTATAAGAATATATATTGGTTTATCATGGGTTCCGATCATTATAGTAACTTTGAATGGCTATCTATTTAAAATTATCTTTTTCACGGGACAAAAGGGAATATCTAATTGGTGAGAAATGAGGGTTAAATCCTAAAAAATTCAATATTACTTAGATTATTCGTGAACTGTGGATACATAAGTAGGTAAAATGAACAATATTTTAGCATATTTTTATATTTATGAAAATTTAATCGATAATTAAATAAAAAAATAAATAAATTTATTAGATCATATCGAACGTGATACAAATCAAGGAGCATAAACTTTGAACAAAATATATATAATTATATTCATCAAAGACAGACAATACCCCTGCAATTATATGAAAAACGTTTTGTGTGTTTATGTGTACAACGAAAAAGAGAACAGAGACTGAAAGTTTTAAAATATAAATTACAATTTTTTTTTAAAAACTGAATCTTTGTTAATTCTATTCTTAATTAAAATATATGGTAACGAAATCTAAATCATGAAACTTACAAATCTCACTATAAGAGATATACTAGCACAAGACGCAAAATTGAGCCAATGTATTGGCTATATATAATTTTAAATTTAAAGGATTTTATATGCTGTAGTAGTATATGATTTAAAAAGTAGGAAAAGCAGGATTATGAGATTATTTTCTTTTTAATCTTTTTTAGTAACTTGGTATCAATATCTACTTTTTTTTCTTTTACCAAATCCAACAGTACATTGAAGATTAAAAATTTACCAAATTTTTTGTGAAATTTCTTAATAATTTGATTCATTACAACCTTGTTGATAATTGTATATTGTTCTTGATAATAGGTTGTAATTCCTGATTTCAATAAGCTTTTAAAATTTTTATCATAGAATCGGGCGATATTATATCCTGAAAAGGTCGTACATAAAAGAGTTAAATTTGATAGACTTACATGGTGAGTATCTCTAATATAATAGCTGTCATATTGGGTTTTGAACTTCTTTCGCAAGCTTTTCTTAAATGGTTTTGAATAATGTAAAGCAAAAAATGCTGATATAGAAGGAGTTTTTTTCAAATTAATATTAAGATAATATACTCGACCACCATACATCCCATGCAGAAAATTTTCAGCGGGACTGATTCTCATGCTTTTTTGATCACGAGGATATTTTATTGATGCTGTGCAT
>JAGXNQ010000166.1 GCA_019894955.1 Promethearchaeota archaeon
CTCATCCTCAAAATCTGGAAATAAAATCTCAAGTATTGTATATGGAGTCATAATAATGATAATCGCTTCAATTATCTGGTTTTATACGGGAACTGCTCTAATATTTTTGGTTTATTTAATAAATATAATCATTCTTCTCTCTGGAATAGCTAGATTTAACAATTCATTGACAAATAAACAATTGAGTCGAGTTGGAAAAGGATTTAAATTTCTTTCAGGAGTAATTCTGATTATTTTAGCGCTAGCAATCTTTTTAATCACATTGGAAAATCCCTCTACCTCAACAGAATTATTGTTATTCCTTATTACTATTGGTCTGCTGGTAATTGGTATTGCTAGAATCGGTAGTGGGGCAGTAAACAAGAAATTTATTATGTGGTACAGAGTCATTCTTATTATAATCGGGTCGACTACTATTATTTTGAATTTAATTCCAATTTTAATTCAACCAATTAATGAAACTCTGAATATATATCTCATATCAATTTCTCTTTTCATTAACGGATTTGCTCGGTTTTTATACGGTCTTACAGGTAAAGAGAGAATTAAGTAGGAATTAAAAAAAATCCCTTTTTTTTATTTCATTAAAGTTTATACTAACTTTTACAAATCAATTAACAAAAAACTAAATTCATAAATATTTTTAATTTTTAAGGGAAGGATAAAAAAAAGGTTGAATTCAGTTCCATATTTATTTAGGCTATAAGTGATGATAAAAAGGTCTTCATATATTCAAAACATTAATTGGATTGATCCAATATAAATCGCGATGCTTATTGCTAATAAAATGCCGTAAACCAAGATAACAATCATAGGTTCAAAAGATGGCTTTTTGATTGCAGTTCTGATATAGTTATAAAATATAAATAGCGACATAATATATATTAGCGTAAGTATTACAAAAATAACAGTAGAGCTTTCCATTTCTATACCCTATCTTAATCTTATTTGATATACTCTTAAAACCTTCAAAGTATATAACAATTTCTGAATTATCTTTATATACTAATTATCACGAGTATGGATAGCTTCATTCAAATAGTTAATATTTGTAAAAAAATCAAATCGCGGTTCTGAAATTTTATATTTATAATAATAAAAAAAAGAAAGTTTACTACTTTCCAAATAATGCAAATATAATTCTGGTTAATCCATTAAACATCAAAGTTAAAGAAATGTAAAGTATCAATACAAAGTAACCAAGAGTAGGAAAAAGGACTACTATAAAAGCAAAGATCATAGTTATTACACCAATAAATATAAGAAATATACGAAACTCCATCTTATAGTTTTCCATCATAACTCCAATAAATATTCTAGCAACGCCAATTACTATAAACGTATAACCGATTAAGGAAATTGCAAGAACTATAGATGCACTAGGATCAATTATCGTAAGAATAAGAATTATCAAACCTACGATGCTTGCAAGGAGACCGGTAATAAATTTTAGTATTTTACCTATTTTGTTCAATTGTTTATTGTAAAATGCGTTATAGAGTCTTCCTATCCCTGAAACTAAAACAGCAATCGATAATAGAACCATTAATGATAACAAAAGTACATTAGCAAGGATTAAAACAAGTATGGAAAGAATAAAAATTGTAGAACCAATTATTATGTTAATCGATTTGAGTGTGCTTTCATCTTCCATTTAACTTACCAAATTTTATAATAAATTATAATATATAAGATAAGAGATTTTAGTATATATACCTTATTTTTTGAAATTATAAACCACTTTAGAATAATCTAATGAACCTAACTTATCTCTTTCTCTAAAAAATAATATAACTTCTATTAGTTCTATTAATTACAAATAAGGAAGTGAAGATTTATTCATCAATTAATTAAATAATAAAATTAAAATTATTTTAAGCACACTCAAGATTATAAGTAATAAAGAAAAAATAATAGAAATGAATGATTATTATGGATTTTGGATTAACAGAAAAACAAATTATGATAAGAAAGATCACCCGTGAATTCGCAGAGAAACATATTGCACCGGTTGCTGAAGAAAGTGATCGCGTCTCCGAATTAGATCCTAACGTAATGGAAAAAATGAAAGAGATGAATTATTTTGGTACGTGTATACCAGAAGAATATGGGGGAGCTGGATTACACAATGATACGATTGCATTTGCTATATGCACTGAAGAAATTGGTCGTGTTGATGCTTCTTGGTCAATAACTACAGGAGTACACTGTAGTGTATGCACATACCCGATATATCGATTTGGAAATGATGAACAAAAAGAAAAATTTCTTATCCCATTAGCTAAAGGTGAAAAAATAGGTGCATTTTGTTTAACTGAAGCAAATGCAGGGTCAGATGCTGGAGGCGTACAACTAACAGCAGAAAAAGAAGGAGATGAATACATTCTTAATGGAAGTAAGATTTTTGCTACGAATGGAGGGATAGCAGGAACATTATTGGTTGTGGCTAAATCAGGAGAAATAAACTCACGGAAACAACTAACTATATTTATCGTTGACACGGATACTCCAGGATATTCAGTAGGAGTAAAAGAAGATAAATTAGGCGTACGTGCGTCAAATACATCAGAATTAGTTTTCCAAGATGTGAGAGTTCCTGAAGAAAACATTTTAGGAGGTTTAAGTAATGGCTTTAGGCTGGGTCTTCAAATTTTAGACTTTGGACGAATTACCATTGCTGCCCAATGCTTAGGTCTTGCACAAGGTTGTTTAGAAGCGTCTGTCAAATATTCAAATGAAAGAGAACAATTTGGAACTAAAATCGGTAAATTTCAAGGAATTCAATGGAAGATCGCGGATATGACTACAGACGTGGAATCAGCTCGACTATTAACGTATAAAGCAGCGTGGATGTGCGATCAAAAAATGGACTACGGATTATCGGGATCAATGGCTAAATTAGTTGCTTCAGAAGCAGCTATGAAGGCAGCGCACCAAGCAGTTCAAATACATGGTGGTTATGGTTTAATGAAAGCTTATCCTGTTGAAAGATTTTTTAGGGATGCCAAGATGGGTGAATATGCAGTTGTTTCAGCTGCATAATCCAGAATCTATGAAGGCACCTCTGAAATACAAAGGATGGTAATCGCAAACCATATGCTAAAAGGTAGATAACATTTTTTTTATTTCTATTTATTCATTCATATCTAAATTCAAGTAGATTTGACAATAATTTCCATTTATTTCATCATTAAATAAAAAGAAAAGGCAAAATTTGATAATATTTTATAGTAACCTTTGATATTTTGATCTAATTATCAAATTATTATCGTAGGAATGCATGAATCATGAAAGTTTTTGTTTGCATAAAACAAGTACCGGGAGTATCTGAGGTCAAAATAGATCCTAAAACAAATACCTTGGTAAGGGAAGGAATTCCATCAATAATCAATCCTCATGATAAACACGCGATTGAATTAGGTATTTCAATCAAAGAAGAATACGGTGGAGAGGTTATTGCTTTAAGCATGGGACCCCCTCAAGCAGAAAAAGCACTTAGAGAAGTACTTTCTATGGGTGTAGATAAAGCTTATTTATTGACAGACAGAGCTTTTGCAGGAGCGGATACTCTAGCAACTTCACACACATTAGCATTAGCGATAAAAAAATTACTCAAGGAAACAAACGTAGAGCAAAAGTATATTGTCATATGTGGAACGCAAGCTATAGATGGAGATACTGCTCAAGTCGGCCCTGAATTGGCTGAAGAATTAAATATCCCTCAAATTACATACGTTTTAAAATTCCGTCTGGAAGAAGATGATAAAGTGATTGTTGAACGAGCTTTTCGAACAGAAGAAGTTGTAGAAATTGAAACCAGGCTTCCCGTATTAGTTTCAGTTGTGAAAGAAATTAATGTTCCACGCATGCCAGGAGTCCAAGGAATTGTAAATGCTTACCAAAATAAAGAGGTCATTTATTTAAATGCTGATGATATTGGTGCAGATAAATCTGAAATTGGTTTAAACGGTTCCATGACAGAAGTGTGGAAAATTTTTATTCCCGAAAAAAAAGTCGATCACGTTGTTTTAACTGGAACGATTGATGAGATGGTACGAGAATTATGCATAAATTTACATGATGATAAGGTGATTTAAGAGGTGATCTCATGAGTATCATTATTGATAGTGAACAGTGTACTGCTTGTGAATCGTGCATTGTCGCTTGCCCTTACGGGGGAATAGAAATAATAGAAGGTTCTGCAGTAATTACACCTGATTGCAATTTATGTGGTGCGTGTGTAGATGCTTGCCCTGTAGAGGCTATCACCTTAGAACGTACAGAATACATAGATAAAGTGGATAAATCACAGTTTAAAGGAGTTTGGGTAATAGCTGAACATTATGGAGGAGAAATTCACAAAGTGGCTTATCAATTACTAGGGAAGGGAAGACAATTAGCGGACATTTTAAAAACTGATTTGACTATAGTTATTCTTGGCACTAATTTTGATCAAATTTTATCAAGTTTTGGTGATTACGGAGCAGATCGAGTAATTTACGTAGAATCAAAAATATTGAAGCACTACTATTCCGACATTTATGTCAATTTATTATCAGATTTAGTATCTGAAAGAAAACCAGAGATTATTTTAATTGGAGCTACACCTACAGGGCGAGATTTTGCTCCACGTTTAGCCAAGCGGTTGAATGCGGGATTAACAGCAGATTGTACGGGATTAGAGATTGAAGAAGAAACTAGAAATTTAAGACAAACAAGACCGACGTTTGGTGGAAACTTGATGGCAACTATTCGCACTCCAATAAGTAGACCACAAATGGCAACTGTCAGACCCGGAATTTTTAAAGCAAGTAATGAAACAAAGAAGAAAATAAAGATAATTAAAATCGAGAAAGATTTGAATGAGACAGATTCAGTTACTAAAGTATTGAAAGTTATCAAAAAACAGAAGACTACAGTAAATCTTGAAGATGCGGAGATTATCGTATCAGGAGGAAGAGGAGTTGGATCAAAAGAAGGTTTTAAAATCATTAAAGACTTAGCTGATGCATTAGGAGCAGAATTAGGAGGATCACGAGTTACTACTGAGCTCAATTGGGTTGAACCTGATAGACAAGTTGGTCAAACTGGGAAGACTGTATCACCTAAATTATATATTGCATGTGGGATATCAGGAGCGATTCAGCATTTGGTAGGCATGCAAAATTCTGAAATAATAGTTGCAATAAATCGAGATAAAGATGCACCAATCTTTGGTATTGCTCACTATTGTTTAGTTGGTGATTTACATGAAATTGTTCCGATTTTAACTAAAGAAGTGAGAAAAATAAAATCTGAAGACTAAAATTCACTTATTATTAAAAAAATAAAAGAAAAAAGACCAGAGATTAATATCTCTATTTTAATTATACTTTTTCTAATCGTCCACCATTAATTCCAATAATTTCCCCATTCATGAACCAAGCATCCTCACTACAAAGAAATAGAATTACTTGGGAAACATATTTAGATTCACCAATCCCTAAGGGTATTCTTTCAGAATAATATTTTCTCCATTTTCCTTCTTGTTTGCTTAGTAATTCCCCTAAAATCGGAGTTTCTATTAAGGTGGGCATGATTGCGTGGGTTCGAATATTATATCGAATTAATTCTAAGCCTGCAGTTTTTACCATTCCAAGCATTCCCGATTTTGCAGCTGAGTAATTTAATTGTCCAATATTTCCTTCAGCGGCTTGACTACTAATGGTTATTACTCGCCTATCTGGATTATCTGCGATTTTTTCTTTTGGGTTTTCTTTACATATACTGATCCAACGTTTTGTACACGCTTGAAGAGATAGGAAGAAACCTTTAAGATGTGTATTAATTACATCATCCCATCTCTCTTC
>JAGXNQ010000167.1:0-5506 GCA_019894955.1 Promethearchaeota archaeon
TTTCTCAGGTCTAACTATACAAAGTTCTTGATGATGAGCGTGCTTTTTTGCATCTTTTATTCGATTTTCACGCCTTACTTTAGCCTCTTCAAAGCGTCTTTCCTCTTCATTATTTTCAATCATTAATTTAGGGATCTCTGTAGGTTTGTCATTTTCATCTATTGCTACAAATGTTAGATAAGCTGAACCAACATGAGTATGAATTCCTGTTCTTAGACATTCTGCTTCAATTCTTACTCCAATTTCCATTGATGTTCGAGATACATAATTTAATGATGCTTTTGCAAATATTAAATTACCAACAAATACCGGAGAGATAAAGTCCATTCGATCCACTGATGCAGTCACTACATTTTTATGAGTGTGCCTCGCAGCAACGATAGCTGCTGCTTGATCGACTAATTTCAAAATATATCCACCATGTACGTTTCCAGATGGATTCGCATGCTCAGGGTACATTACTTGAGCAATTTCTACTCTTGAGTCTGCAACTGTTTTTTTCTCCAAATTTCATCACAATTCAATTTATCAGAGAATAATAGATGATATTTAATGATAAAAATTTATATTTTATTTTATAAGTTCTAAGGTCGTGATGATCCAAATTTCACTAAAATGATTTTTTTGAGTAAGTTTTACGATATCTTTTTTAAGATGAATATGCAATAAATATGTATTATGAAGCAAAATCATAAAAGAATAACACTGGTACTACTTGTACTTTCACTTTTCGCTTATGCTTCAATTGGTCATGCAACTACAACGGTATTTACACAAATTATTAATGCTCAGGTGGGTCATTATCCCCCTTCAAGTGAAAGTGTAACATATCAAGATGTAGAAATAAATGGTGCTTATGCTTATGTTTCTGATGCATCCTTACCCGGTCTGAGAGTGATATCTTTGGTAGATCCTTCTAATCCCTCTCTTACAGCCTCAAGTGCAGTTACAGTTGCGACTAGTTATGAAATTGAAATCGCTAATAATATTGCTTTCTTGAGAGTTATGGAGAATCAAGATTATGATATTGAATATATTGATATTACGACGCCCTCAACTCCTGTATATAAGAATTTATTAGATTTGAACCATGCTCGTGGTTTTGATGCTGTTGGATATGTTTTATACGTGAATAATGGTACTGAAGTCATAACTTTTAATATAACAGACGTAGATGATATAAAAGAATTATACAGGCTTGATTTAACTGATTATGGTCAGTCATTAGCATTTATTGATGATACCATTTATGTTTGTACATCAAGTAATCAACTAAAGCTAATTAACGCTACTGATCCTTCTGACTTAATATTGATTAGCACACTAAATTTAAATGACTTCTATGTTGATAGTTATTTAATTAATGGAGACATATTGTATGCATCAGGGTTCGATGGTACAAAAACCGTTCTACCAGAAAGAGCTCACAGAGGTTATGTGATTGCAATTGATATTTCTAATCAATCAGATCCAACCCCCTTTACCGAACTTTTTATTGATGGTATAAATGGAGTTGGATTGGCTTTACATGACAATAAATTGTTTGTAGGAGCTTGTGCCGAGGGAATAGAAGTGATCGACATTTCAAATCCTTCTGTTCTAGAAGCAACAGGATATTATGATGATTATCAAGATCTTTATTGTGGTGGAGAGCATTATGCTTTATATCCAAAGCATTACGTTGATGCAACACTCGGAGATCTTATAGTATTTGTTTCTTCCTCATGCGGTCTAAACATCATTAAAGCAGATGGATTCGAATTTGAATTTAGTATTCCTGGATTTGAGGTTTATACTCTGACTTTTTCCACAATTTTAGGTCTTTCTTTCATTTTTGTGAAATTAAGGAGAAGATTAAAATCCTCATAACCAACTAAACCGAAAAATCTTCGATTAACTAATTTTTTTTTTATCCTTTATCCATTAAAAATATATAATAATGAATAATTATTCGATTATATATTATTAAAAAATAAATATAGATGAAAAAATAATGCCATCATTCAAAGAAACATATGAAGCCATAAAAGGAGATTGGAGTGCTGGAGAAAAAAACTTCAATGTAGAGTGTGAAATGCTTCCAGATGGAATGCAAGTTAAGTGCACAATGGGTGCAAAACCATTTGAAATCTTAATCGACGCACCTCCAGGATTAGATGGTACCAATGAAGGTCCATCCCCATTGTTAATAATTTTAGCTTCAGTAGGTGCTTGTATTGTAGCAGTTACTCGATTTTGGGCTAAAATCATGGATATTGAGATTGATGAAATGAAAGTCTTTTCTCGAGGTCACATTAATTTAGGAGCAATATTTGGGCTTGATGATTCAAAATTGGCTGGCTATGATAAATTAGAACCGGTAATTAGAATCAAAGCAAAAGCTTCAGATGAAAAAATCAATGAGTTAATGGATAAAGTTCTTTCTCATTGCCCAATTATTACCAATATGAACGGAGTTTCACCAATCAACCCAAAAGTTCAAATAAAGAAATAATTTTTTAATTTTTTTTATTTTTATTGTTTATTGATACTCAATTTAATAAGGAAATTTAATTCTAAAATGAACTCTCAAAAGTTCAAAGAAGAGGAAATACAGAATTACTATTTTAAAGGATAATTTGGCTTTCTTTTTTGCATGAATGCTGCTGAACCTTCATTCATGTCTTTAGAGCAAAAAGAAAGTACGATCGATGTATTTTCCAATTGTAAAATTGTTTCTAAACTTGGTGAATCCATTGTTAAGTTTATTGCTTGTTTAGTCATTCTTAGACCTAAAGGGCTTTTAGTTAGGAGTTCATTTGCAATTTCTAGTGCTGAAGCCATTAAATCATCTTTATTGACAATCTTTAAAACGAGACCAATTTCTTCCGCTTCTTTACTTCTAACTTCTCTTCCTGTATACAATATCTCTGATGCTCGAGACATTCCGATCAATCGTGGTAAAAAGTAGCTCCCACCAACATCCGCACCTGTAAGGCCTAAATTGATGGATCCATTGATGAATTTCACGTCTTCAGTAGCAATTCTGATATCTGAAGCCATTGCAAATCCAAAACCGCCTCCAACAGCAGCACCGTGTACCATGGCAATAATAGGTTGACTTATTTTGCGCATTTTTACATAAATTTGACTGATTCGCCACTGATGATATAATTTTTTCTTTAAAGGCTCAGGAGTATTTAACACATAGTATTTTTCATATCCATCTGGTACTTTCTTAGTGTTCAAATGCAATCCTTCTTGTAAATCCGTACCAGCACAAAAAGCTCTGCCTTTCCCTCGCAAAATAATTACTCGACAATTTAGATTTGTCATTAGTGAATCAAAGAGTGAATGTAATTCCTCTTCCATTTGAAAAGAAATCGCATTCAGTACGTCAGGTCGATTTAATGTTAAAATTCCGATTCCATTATCTCTTAGTTCAAATTCAATCGTTTGATAATCCATATTTTATCACATATTAGCTAATTAAATACTAAATAAATATCATATCATTAAGGTATTTTTGGCAATTGAAAATAATTTTTTTAGGTGTTCTTCAGTGAGATGGAAGTGCAGTTCCCACTCCTCTTCAAATAGATAATCACTAATGGTCAATATTGCACCAGCTTCTACATCTAAATATTGAGCAACGGCAAATAATGATGCTGCTTCCATCTCAACAGTTAAAATTCCTTCTTTCTGATAGTGTTTCACTTCTGCAGTAGTCTCTCTATAAGGGGCATCAATTGTCCAAGTTGGACCTTTAATATAATCGATGTTTAATTCCTTAATTGTGTTTATTAATAAATTAGTTAGAGATTCAGAAGGGTAAGCATATTTTTCAGGTTGTAAGTAATGATGTGAAACTCCTTCATCACGTATTGCTTTGTCGCATACGATGATGCTTCCTAATTTTATATCTGCTTGTAGTGATCCAGCAACTCCAATTGAGATATACTTTTTTATGCCAAATGCTGTTAATTCCTCTAGTAATATGCCAACAATTGGTCCTCCAATCCCAAATCCTCCACAAATTCCAATTTGAGACCCTTCTTCGTCTAAAACATAAAAAAAATCTCCAACTACGTTATCCACTTTTTTTACATTATCTTTTTTGATAATAAAATTAAGTAAAGTAGGAGAATAACATAAAATTACTCCTTTTAGAGGATTTATTTCAGGAATCCGTCCAATTTTTCTCTTATAATCCCAAAAATCTTTAGCTGTTAGAAGTGATTTTTCATCATATTTATTTGGAAAATTTGGGAAAGTCACGTCATATCACCGTTTTTTATTATAATTTAATAATAAAGAAATTTAATTTTTTTAGAACTCTCAATTGAGTTTGGGATCGCTTTAATATTATTACCACCCATATTTAGATAATTTAACTTTTCTAAAGTTGAAATCCATTCTGGAACATCAGTTAAGAAATTGTTGCTTATATTGAATTCTTCTAATGAATGTAAATTATTGATTTCATCAGGTATTTCCTTAAATTCATTCCAGCTTAAATCGAGGGACTTAAGATTTATCAAATTCAAAAATTCGAGTGGGAGTTCGTAAAAATTATTGCAACTCAAATATAAGGTTTCCAAATGCTTTAGATTCCCTATTGAATTGGGAATTTTTGGATAATATGTAAGACTAACCTCGGTAATATGATTATTATTAATAACGCAAGTGAAATTACCTTGAGAGATATAAGTTATTTGATCATAGTTTATTTTAATTAAGGTATCTGTACTAAGCTGGATTCCTAAATCTAAAAGAAATTGAACTTCATCAATATTTATTTCAAAATTAGAAGCGATAGTTTTGATCCTCAAGTTTAATGCTTTTTTTAATATTGAATATGGTTTGCTTTTCTTATTGAAAATGAATTTGAAATGAGACAAGACTTGAGTTGACTTTTCATTCATAATGGCCCATTTTAATGTATCCAATCCTTCATGAATATATTGGTTTAGTATAATTTCACTGGATAGGGCACGAATTTCTTGAATTTCATCGGATATTAAACTTGTTTCTAAGATTTTAAAAATTTGTTCATTTTTGTAGTTTATTTTCCCAATGATCCTCAAGCTATTAATTCTGAAATTGGAATTTTCACTCTTTTCTAATATTGTAACTAATAAACTGAGAGCTTCCTCTTTGCTTATCTTTTTTTTTGAATATGATTCAAAAACTTGAACAGGATCGAAGGAAATTTTCATCAGTTTATTCTACTTCATTCTTTCAATTTACATCAATGGATATTTAGGTTTCCTCTTGTCAAAGAAGGATTGAATGCCTTCGGTTATATCCGAAGATGTAGAACAGAGCATTTGAGTAATATTTTCGATTTGAGTCATAGTATCTAAACTTGGAGAATCCATAGTTGCATTGATAGCCTGTTTGGTCATGCGCAATCCTAAAGGGCTTTTTTCTAAAAAATTATTTGCAATAACTAATGCTTCATTAAGTAGTTCACTTTCACCACATATTTTAGATACAATCCCAATTTATTTAGATTCACTTGCAT
>JAGXNQ010000167.1:5516-5824 GCA_019894955.1 Promethearchaeota archaeon
GCTCCTGAAAATCCCACTTTGATAAAAGCATTATTCATTCTAGCGTTTACACTTGCTATTCGAACATCTGAGGCTAATGCTAAAGCAAAACCGGCCCCTGAAGCCGCTCCATTAATTAAAGCAATAATAGGTTGGCTAATTTTGCGCATTTTTACTATTAATTGACTAGTATACATTTGAGCGTATATCTTAGCTTTAATTATATCTTTTTCTGGAGCATTCATAAAGAAGAATTTTTCTTTTAATTCGGGTGGTTTTTTTTTAGACTGAAGGACAGTTGATTCTCTGTCTCTTATACACATCTGACG
>JAGXNQ010000168.1:0-5350 GCA_019894955.1 Promethearchaeota archaeon
ATTTGTAGATATTGATCCAAATGATGTTTCTCTCCTACCTGCAGGAGCACAATGGCACTCTAAGAAGTGGAAATTCGAATCAGAAGAATATCCTGCATTCAGAAAGAAACTTGAGTTTAGAGTCATGCCTGATTTTCAAACTCATGTCAACGGTTCAGTTACGATCTCAGATGTTATCTTAGAAATTGCCAGCATTACAGGAGATATGTCTTATGATATTGATCAAGTACCGACTTACAAGGAGAAAGATATTTTTGCTACACTTAAAATTGTAAACAATGGATCAGCTCCATTAAATGAATTAAAGATCACCCAACAGTATTTCACTAACGAATTTCAACCTCCTAAGGCGGAAGAAATTAAGTTATTATGGGACGGTAATGAACTTGAATTAGGATCTGGTGATGTTTCTTTTGATGGTAGCGTATTTAAAATATCATTAAAAGACTTGAGAAATTCAGAATCAGGATTGTTCCAACCAGAATCTAATTTAAAATTTGAATATCCAATCCATTGTATAAATCCAGTCCAAGACGCGAAATTTGAATCAGAATTAATCTTTAATGCCAATACTTTTCCTATGTCTTCTGAATTAGAATTCATGCCTGAAGTACCTGTAGTAGAAGCACTTCACTTGAGGAGAAGATTCAGAATTGGAAAAGAAGTTGTACCTGTTGGTAAATTAGGCAGTTATAAGATTATCTTACTTGTAGAAAACATTGGTACAGCAATTCTTCAGAACTTGATTTTGATGGACAAGGTGCCCGACAGCTTTGAGTATGGTCAATATTCTAAAAAACCAGAGATTACTGATGAAGTTGGAAGCGATACACTTAAATGGACGATCATTAAGCTAGATGCAGGAGAACGAATAGAAATCACATATGAAATAAATGGTACTGGTGAATATAGCCCAAGTGATGCTCAATTAGGATTATAATTCTATTATACTATAATATAATTTTTTTTTTTACTATTTTTGTTATTATCACAAGGATTAAATATTCTCTAAACACCTTCTATATTTATAGATTAGTGGATTATTTAATTGTAATAGTAATTAAAAATTCTACACAATCAATTACTAATTTTCATAATTATGTCAAAAATAAAAAAACGCTTCAATTTAAAGTGGATGTTTGAAGCTCCGGAAGCTGTACTCACATATTCAAATTTAAAATGCGGCGAAAAGCGTTTTTTCGTTTTCGGTGGGCATGATAGAACGCTCTACTTGATGGATGATAAAATGCAAATTTTAGATAGTGTTACATTTGATGGGTGGTGCCGTTGTAGTTATCCGGTAGACATCACCTCTGATGGGTGTGATGAGATATTAGTGGGAGCTGGTGATGGTAATTTCCTTGTTTTGAAATTCGTTAAAGGCTTAAATAAACTAGCAACTATAATGAATTATCGCTCATCTGGGAAAGTCTTATGTGTAACTGCGGGAGATTTAACCAATGATGGAAATATCGAATTAATTCATTGTGGTGAGGATAAAACTGTTAAAATCTTTGAAAATATTGATGCAACATCTCCTAAATATGTATTATATTATGATTCTTGGGTTACTTCATGTGCTTCAGGATGTTTAAAATTATCTAATCTTAAAGATCCACTCCAAGGGTTAATAATTGGAACTAAGAATGGAATGCTACAAATGATACAAATTAAAGATGGGTCTCCGGATATAATATGGCAACGACAACTTGGTTCACAAATTAACGCTATTGACATTGGAGATGTAATAAATAATGGATATAACGATATTATAGTAGGATCAGACGATTCAATAGTAAAAATTTATAATGCTGATGGAGAAGAACTTAATAACATTGAAATTGAAGGAGGTCGACCGATTTCGGTAAAAGTTGCTGATATCGATGGAGATAATGCTAAAGAGATCATTGTTGGGTCGGCTGATGGAACATTACGTATATATCATAATCAACAAATTGACTCAACAAATTTTGAGTTGAAATGGAAAACTAATACAACAAATTCGATAAAAATTGTTTCTCCGATCATGGATGATGAACAGGGTTTAATTAACATAATTTTTGGAGGTTATGATAGAAGTTTAAGGTGTGTTTCTGATTTTGAATGGGGAGAAAAGCCAAAATTAGATGTACCAGATAAAATGGGTACCATTAAAAGTGAGAAACCAAAAGTAGTTGAAGAGGAATTAGAACAACCGATAGTCAAAAAAACAGTTCCAACAAATCTTCGAGATTATATTTTTAAAATTTTAGATGAAACAAGGGTCGTAGATGGAGTTATAAAAGAGTTACAGAAGATAGGATATCTGAAAGAAAATATAAAAAATGAGTTTGAACTAATGAAAAGTCAAAAACCCGGTACTTATGAAAAAGTAAGTTATTCTTTATGGAGTCTTTCGGAAGAGGATATCGGTCCTGGAGGAGTTATACAAGAACCAAGAGCTGCTGCTAAAATCAAAACAGAAATAGTTGAAGAAGTTGTTTCAAAAGGGGGAGATCTCATTCGTGCCTTACAAAAAGAAAAAGCTCCCGGTTTATCTGAAGAACAATTAAAAATTGACGAAAACCTTCGTTATATTATCATACATAATCTCGAGAAAAATAAAGTGATTCCTACCAGAACAAAATTGATAACTGAAATAACAATACTAGGATACAGTGAATCGGACGTTGACGAACAAGTAGATCTGCTAAAAGAACATGGGGTTATACAATATTCAAAATCAAATCCTAAGGGTTGGCGTTTAACACCTCAATAAATTCATACTCAAATAATTTTAGTTATACAAAAAAAGCGGGAATTTCATCCTTAAAAGTAGAGAATTGATCTAATTCAGTAAAATCCTTATTTGTATATTTTGATATGAAAGATTCGAGTAATGGCTCCGACTTTTCTAAGAATTTCTTAACTAATTTATCTTGATCTTTTTTCCTTTTATCTGTAAGTCCATATAAAATTATAGGTTCTGCACAAATACAGTCAGAGGCCTGAATTTCACGTGGTTTAAATATAAACAAGATATTCTTTGATTCTAAATATTCTAACGATATGTTGTTGAAAGCATTTTTAGCAAACATGTTGATAGCAGAAATAAATGCTCCCCTTAAATCTTTATTCGGATCACTTGAACCTTTGGATTGTGGAATCTCCTTGAATAAATGTTTTACTAATATAAATCCACGAAACACAATTCCAAGTTCATATAATTCTTTCATTTTAGGATCCGAATATGTAAAAGTTAAAATTGATCTAAAATAACTATAATCCTAATAAAAATTTTCATATTTAACTATTATCTTATCTAAAATATACAATTTATTTCTTTATTACTAATTTAATAGCTTTATTTGGACATTTAGAGATGCAGATACCACAACCAAAACAATTGGTCGAATTAAACAAAAAGGAATTATCTATAAATCGTCTTGCCCCAAAATGACACCATTCTTCACAGATACCACAATTTGTGCAAGATTTTGTAATAGTCTTCGCTATAAAATCGCTTTTAATCATTTGTGGAGAACCACATTTCAAAAAACCATTTAATACCAAGCAATAGTTAGGATCGCAATTACAAACAACATAATAATACTGGGGGTTTGGAAAATAAATAAGTTGATGGACCAAACCCTTATCATCACACTGATGTAATAATTTTTCTACTTCTAGTTTTGTAACTTTTCTAAGATTCTCGGATTTATAGGGGATTTCTTGAAGATCTTTTCCTAGTCCAATATGAATGCAAGTTTCTAGAGGATAATCAAAATTTGGATTATCTGCATATTTCCTTTGAGTTTCCCGGCAATAACACGTACTAATTCCCGTAACTTTTGATTTACTTAATATACTTAGAATTTCTTGGGTTGGTAAAAATCTCGTATCAGGATCAAAGTTAACATTTAAGGGTACTACACGACCTCCCCATCGTCCTTTTATGAGATATCTATTAGTAAGAAGCAATAAATTAATGTTAACTCGTTGCTTAATTATCCTAAATAATTCTAACATGTAGTACTCTTGAGCTCCAAATAAAGTCGTAAGGACTTTTCCTAAAGGAGGGAAATAAGTTAAAATTTTATCTAAAAAGGAGTCAAATTTTTTCTCAAGTAATTGCGATCTTATGCTTCGCTTATCACTTGTCATGAGTGCTTAAATTAATGGAATGATTTAATAATTTTTATAATGAATAATGTGATCTTTAAATCAATAATTCACAAATATTAATATCATGTCAGTCCAAAAAGAAGAAATACTGGAAAAAGCTTACCAACTAGGAAAGTCTTATGAAAAAAAATGTACAGGATGTGCCCAAACAGTTGTGGCTGCGGTTTTTGAAGCCCTTGATATTTGGAATGAAGACATCTTTAAAGCAGCAAGTGGTTTAGCAGATGGATTAGGATTAACGGGGGATGGTTCTTGTGGAGCTCTTGTGGGGGGTTCCATGGTTATTGGATATCTTTATGGTCGTGGAAAGGAAGATTTCGAAGATATAAATAAACCAATGAAATCATATGCCCTGGTTAAAAAATTACATGACAGATATGTCAAAATATATGGATCTTGTCGTTGTCATGATGTACAAAATAAATTAATTGGGCGATCATTCAATCTATGGGACGCAGAAGAATTGAAACAAGCGTTCAAGTCAGGAATGATGGATCATTGTTCTGAGCTTGTGGGAAATACAGCTCGTATTACCACAAAAATTATATTGAATAGCGGATATAAAATTCCTTAGGAGGTGTAAATTAAATGGAAAAAGATATTAACAATAAATTTGATGAAAAAATAGAAGATTTAAAGAAAAATCTGCCCAAAATGACAAAAGGGGTTAATTGTTGCGAATTAACCTTAACCAGTGTTTTAGATGTTTTGGGAGTGGACTCTTATTTATTTCATAATCTTGCGATGCCATTAGCAGGTGGTTTTGGAGGCTATAAGGCTAAAGACGGATGGCAAGGTGCTTGTGGTGCCGTTACAGGAGCCTGTGCAGCAATAGGGGTGATTATGGGCGGGGATAAAAAAATGGATGACGGGCAAATGGCAATGGCCTACTTAAAAGCTGCTAAATATTGTACTGATTTTGAACAAGAATTTGAATCTGTGGTTTGCTCTCATTTATGTGGAGTCGACTTTAGTACTCCAGAAGGTTTTACTCAATATCAAAAAAATGGTGTTTGGGAAAAAACGTGTAATAAATTTGTCATATGGGCAGTTAACCATGTTAGAAAACTCACAAAGAAGGATTTAAGAAACAAATGGTAATTTAATGGATGAAACCATAGTTTTTTTTCTTTTACCAAACAAAAGTCCAGAAATAATTCCAAATTATTATTTGGAAATTAAAAAT
>JAGXNQ010000168.1:5360-5781 GCA_019894955.1 Promethearchaeota archaeon
AAATCTCTTAATACTATTATTCCGAAATAAATATTTCAATTATATCATAAGTGTATAATTTATGCCAGAAGATACCGAGAGCAGATTCTGCCCATATTGTGGGATTGAATTAAATCACCCGTATTGGAAACACGTTCAAAAAGAGCATGGGGGGAGATATGCTCAAAAAGAAACTTGGGTGCAGCTATACAAGGATTATAAAGGGGCTGGAATGGACCAAGCCATTTCTATTCAAGTAATCTCTGAATTATTTAACGCTACAATGGATGAGATCAAATCTTTCTTAAAGAATGCTAAAGCTTTATAGTTAAAATTATATTAAATTCTTTTCACTTGCTAATTTTTGACCTAATTTATATTCACTAGTTAAAATTGGGCTATTATTTATTAATATAGAATGCTAAATTGAATACTATACGAA
>JAGXNQ010000169.1 GCA_019894955.1 Promethearchaeota archaeon
AAAAGATCTCATTTATTATTGAAAGTTACACTAATCTTTATGAGAAATATGTATTTTGCGGAACGACTGATAGAGTTAATAAAAGAAAAATCTAGTGTAGTATGTGTAGGATTAGATCCTCGATTAGAAAAAGAAGGAGAAATTCCTCCATACCTGATAAAACAATTCGATAATCCAAATGAAGTTATATTAGAGTTCAATAAAACCTTAATTGATAATACTTGTGATTTAATCCCTATTGTCAAACCTCAAAGTGCATTCTATGAGAAATATAATGCTTTGCGTGCCTTAAAGGAAACAATAAAATATGCTCATAAAAAAGATTTGTTAGTCATATTGGATTCTAAACGTAATGATATTGGCTCGACTTCGAAAGCATATGCTGATTCAACATTCAAGGAGTATAAAGCAGATGCCTGTACCTTGAATGGATATTTAGGAATCGACTCAATTCAACCATATTTTGATGAATATCCAGAAAAAGGATTATTTATTTTAGTTAAAACCTCTAATCCAAGTAGTAAAGATTTCCAAGATTTATTTAGTGTAAATCTAAATGATATTAATAAGAAAACTACCGATATTATAGTTAACGATATCAAACTCGAACGAAACTATATACATATGGCTAAACTCGTGGATTTATGGAGTAAAAACTTACCTAAATTCTCCAACTTTAATAATTTAGGGGTTGTAGTCGGTGCTACTTTTCCCGAAGAATTAGATGCGGTTAGGAAGTTAGTAAAACACTCCTTTATTTTAATACCGGGATATGGTGCCCAAGGAGGCACTATAGATAATATAGTACCAGGATTTAATAAAGAAGGTTTAGGTGGAATCGTTAATTCTTCAAGAAACATAAATTATGCATATAATAATTATAAACAATTCTCCCATTCACAATTTGGGAAGGCCGCAAGATTTGAAGTAGAGAAGATGAATAGAGAAATTAATAACCTGATGAAAGTAAAGTATTCTATTTAAATTGGAATAACTAAGTTAAATCTCGATAATAAAACCCCGATAATAGTTCCAGCAATTAAAGGAACGATCATCAATAAGAAACATAAAATCGCTCTTTTTAAGCCAGTCTTATGAATGATATTAATTATATTAAGATCCAAAAATATTGCCAGTACAATTGCAAATATTATTAAAGCTGGTGAAGGACCATCATAACTAAATTTTCCTGCAAATCCCATAAGGATAAATGGAGACGCGAGCAAAGCAATCATAAATAATTGCATTATAATGCTAATTGCTAACCACTTAAAATTTCTTTTAGAATGTGATTTCGCTAATCCAAATTTAAGAAATAGTGTCATGAAAAGAAATGATATTCCAGCAACAATTGAGTAAGTAACTATCTCGCCTGTTGACAGGCCTCCATTTACTTGAAATATGTTTAATAGCATTTTTAATATAACCAGTGATTATTTTTAATATTAAAAGATTTTTAATTTGATAACTTATAAATGATATATAAAAGATTTTTGATTTAAAATTACTTTTTTCTAATAAGATTTTAAATCTAAAAATTTTTTGAAATATTATGAAATTAATATCGGAGGATATCTAAATAAAAAAAAAGGTAGAATATGCAATGGTAGAAGCAGAGATTACAAAAAGTACTGAAGAAATACGGATATTTGTTAGTGTATGTGCTTGAGGAATTAATATCGCTGAAATTATTGACACAAAAGCGCTCTCCGAATTTTCTAAGAAGCTTCCTAATGTTGTGGATGCGTCAGATTATATCAGTTTATGTACCGAACCTGGAGCTGAGTTTATAAAAGAGAAAATGATCGAAAGTAATGCTAATCGACTCGTTGTGGCATCTTGTACTCCTAAAACTCACGAACCAGTTTTCAAAAGCGTACTTGAATCAATGAACGTCGATCCTTCATATTTGGAATTTGTTAACATTCGAGAACATGCCAGTTTTGTACATCGACAAGATAAACCTGGAGCTCAAAAAACAGCTGAAGATGCAATCAAATCTGGAGTAGCTCGTGCTACAACGTTAGAGAAAATACTTGTAAAAGAAGTCGATGTCACTAAAAAAGTTTTAATTATTGGTGGTGGTGTTTCAGGACTAAGTGCTGGAATTGATTTGGCCGATGAAGGATTTGAAGTACATCTTGTTGAAATAAGCCCTACTATCGGTGGTAAGATGGCAATGCTCGATCGAACATTTCCTACTGATGACTGTAGCATTTGAATTCTCGGTCCGGTCATGCTTGAAGCAGCTCGGGCCCCCGATTTGAATCTCTATACTTATAGTAAAGTCGAAGAAGTATCTGGATTTATAGGAAATTTTGATGTTAAGATCAGAAAAATTGCGAAGTACGTAAATAACGATTGCAATGGATGTGGAGCTTGCTTTGAGGTCTGTCCGTCGTATGGTTATGACGAATTCAATGAAGGAATGAACAGTCGGAAAGCAATTTATGTCTCTTTTGCTCAAGCTGTTCCCAACAAAGCGCAAATTGATATGAGTAGATGCATAAAATGCGGATTATGCGAAAAAGCATGCGAAGTAAATGCTATTGATTTCAATCAGGAAGACGAGATAGTAGAAATTAAAGTCGGTACAATTATTGTGGCAACGGGTTGGGACGAATATGAACCTGAAACGGGATATTTGGGTTATAACGTATATCCTAATGTAATAACTCAAATGAAACTTGAAAGGTTACTCGCTCCTAATGGTCCAACTATAGGACATCTTGTTAGACCATCAGATGGAAAAACTCCAAAACATATATTATTCATACAATGTGTTGGTTCACGAGATTTGAATAAACAAACATATTGCAGTGCTGGCGTGTGTTGCATGATATCAATTAAAAATACTAAACTAATCAAACAACACTATCCCGATGCTGATATTAGTGTAGCATATATGGATATTCGAGCAGCAGGGAAGGATTATGAAGAATATTATACGGCATCTAGGAAGGAAGGAATAAAATACATCCGAACGAATGTTTCTAAGATCTTTGAAGACCCAGAAACCCATAATCTTAAAGTGATCATACAAAATACCCTTTCAAGTTCTAATTTAAAAGAAATTGAGTTTGATTTGGTGGTCTTGTCTTGCGCAATGATGCCCGCAAAAGGCGTTGAGAAAATTGGAAAGATCTTGAAACTTGAAACCAGTCAAGATGGTTTTTTCAAGGAGTTTCATTCACGATTAAATCCTATCGATACAAAGATTCCTGGTATCGTACTTGCTGGAGTAGCACAAGGACCTAAATCAATCTCAGAATCAATTTCACAAGGAAGAGCCGCCGCATCATCTGTATCTCGTATAATGGGAAAAGATAAATATAGGATAATGCTGATTCGAGCTACTGTGGATAAGGAAATATGTGCAAAATGTGGTTTATGTGAGTTAAACTGTCCTTATAATGCGATTTCAGTAAAACCAGATGGAGCTGACGTAGATGAGATTCTTTGTCGAGGATGTGGTACTTGTTTGGCTAATTGCCCTTCCGAGGCTATTACCCTTAGATACTATCGTGAACCCCAATATGAAAGCCAAATAGATGCAATACTTGAAGAAATATAGAGAGGTATTAAAAAAATGACTATAAAAGACCAAGTAAAGATTATTGCATTCATGTGTTGGAAATGAGGATACGGGGCAGGAGATATGGCTGGAACCATTCGAGCACAATATCCTGCAACCATCAGACCGATAAGAATTAATTGTACGGGTAGAGTTACACCAAGTTTGATGATGAGAGCTATAGGAAAGGGAGCTAGTGGTGTCATTGTGGCAGGATGATATGAAGGCGAATGTGATTATGAAACTGGAAATCTCGTTGCTGCAAAAAATGTTGAATATACAAAAGAAATTTTAAAAACAGCCGGATTAAATCCAGAAAGAATACAAATGTTCCACTGCAGCGCCGCAGAAGGTCAAAGATTTCAACAAGAAGTAACCCGTATTTCAGAAGTAATTGGAAATTTAGGTAACAATCCCGTAAAACAATCCGTCTCTATAAAAGAGAAGGAAGTTGTCAAAACAAAAAAAAAAGAAATAACCCGATAAGAATGACTCTTGCGAGAAAATTATAGTCGCAAGGAGACTAACCATAAAGCTGTGGTTTCGGTATTAACGTTTTAAACATTATTTTTTAATTTTTTTAAGTATAAATATGTCTAAATTTTAATAAGTAATTTTAAATACGAAATCATCTAATTATACTAATATTCTAATTCTAATCAGATTTAGGATAAAAATAAATTTAAGAAGTGATAAATTATGGGTGAAAGCTCTAAAGTTGGAATTTCCGCCTCTAAAGTTGTTGCTCTCATAGGTACATTAGTCCTAATCCGAGACAGCATATATTATTTCAACACATTACACTGGTTAGCTATTTTATTAGGAATAGTTGGTTTGATTATTGCCTTTGTGATATTTGATTCTTTGGAAATAATTGATTTGAAGAAACTAAAGATTCCATATATATGGTGGGTTCTACTAATTATTGGTTGCTTGCTTGTTCTCTTTGACTTTCTAGTTGGGGCAGAACCTAGTATTGTGTGGAACGCATCTTATTTAGCTGGAATATTGATAATCATTGCTGCAGTTATCGAGATTTTAAGCCAGAAGAAAGAATATGTTGCTTCAAAGATAGTTACTCTAGTTGGAGCGTGTTGGGTAATCTATGAGGCGATAATAGGTATTTTAGAAGGTAATATTGCAGTTCCAATAGTGGGAATTATATTTGGTATTATTTTACTTCTAACACTATTTGATAAAGTTGATATCAAAGTACCTTACGCTTGGTGGGTTGTACTCATCATTGGTTTTGTAATCTTTACTTGGGTATCTACAGTTAGTGGAACTATTATAATGGTGGGTTTCATACTAATTTTAATGGCCTTTTAAGCCAATTTTTTTTTTCATCATTTTGAAAAAGATAAAAATTGATCTTACACTTAATTTAACAATTAATCATTTTATTTGGAAGATAGTGAAAGCAATATGGGAAAAGATCCAAGAATTGATGCTCAAAACCAGTTATTAAAAGCAGAAAATTTTTTTAAAGCAAGATTATTTAAAAAATCTGGAAAAATGTTCTACCAAGCAGGAAATAGCTTTTTGAAATTGGAGGATTATGATAACGCTAAAAATTGTTATCTTTATGGTGCTCAAACTCAAATTGAATTAGAAAAATATGGTGATGCAGTATCATTTAGCAGATTAGCCGGGGATTGTTGTTTATATGCAACAAATTTTGATGAAGCTAAAAAAATTTATAGAGATTCTTTAAACATAATTTCCAAGGAAAAAAATTCTTCTGATAAAGAACTACATTTTATATTATTCCCTGTTTTGACTTACCTATGTGCTTCTATAGAATCGAAACATGAAGAAGGGCTTGATTTCATTAAAAAATACCAGAAAAAAGTAGATGGTGAATATTTTAAAAATGCTCCTTTAGTTAAACTTGTTACTGACCTAACAGTAGCGTTGCGAAATAATAATAAAACCTTGCTTGTAAAGATTAGAGATAATGTAGATAGTTATAAATTGACTCAAATAGAAAAAAAACTGTTAAAAAAGGTATTGTTAATATCCAATTCTCTTTTAAATCTAACTTCCAATAACATTTTGGATAAAAATTCATACACAACTAATGACATTATAAACCTAAAATTATCAATAAAAACTGAAGTTCTTTCTCAAATATCCAATGATAAATTC
>JAGXNQ010000016.1 GCA_019894955.1 Promethearchaeota archaeon
CCCAAGAACCATAGAAGAAGTAAAAAAATGGTTTGAACCGAAAAAAGAAGAGGTGAAAACTGATGTAGATTTCCTAATTTATCATAAAAATGATAAGAAAAAGATTGGGATGGTTAGATTAACTGATATTCAATGGTTAAATCGCAATGCTAATATTTTTACAGTAATCGGTGAATCTGAGTATTGGGGAAAAGGAATCGCGGTTGAAGCAGGTAAATTGATGATTACCTATGCTTTTGAAGAACTTAACCTACATAAGATTCACACCAGCATATATACTCCTAATGAACGTTCACTAAAAGCTGCAGCTAAATTAGGTTTAGTTGAAGAAGCAGTCTTAAGAGAAGAAATCTATATAGATGGTGTGCACGTGGATAATCATAAATTTGCCGTGTTCAAAGAAGATTGGCTCAATTTAAATAATAATGAGATTAAGTGATGAATTTGGAAAAGGAAGAAATTAGAACGTTTATAAGTGGAAAAAATGTCGATCTTTTACCTGGGGATAATCTTGACCATATAAATTTATACGCTAAATGGGATAATGATCAAGAAACTAGACACTATGCACGAAATGTTTTTCCAACTACTCCAGAAGATTACAAAAAATGGATTGAAGAGGAAAAAACGGGGACTCCTAGTGAGATTAATTTTGAAATCTGGCATAAAGCTGACAAGAAATTAATAGGACATGTCGGATTTAATCACATTAACTGGTCGGACAGAAATGCAAACATTGACATGGTTATTGGAGAGCCAGAATACCGAAGTAAGAACATAGGAACAGAAGCAGCAGCTTTGATAGTTGATTATGGTTTTAATGAATTGAACATGTTTAAAATCGGATGTGATGTGTATAATATCAATGTCGGTTCATGGAAAGTAGCTGAAAAGTTAGGCATGCAACGTGAATTGGTTTATAAAGAGACATCATGGGTAGATGGTAAATATGTAGATGCATATGAATATTGTATCTTTCTAGATGAATGGAAAGAAAAGAGAAAGGAATTATTATAATTAGGAAGTGAAAAGAACAAATGAGTAGTGATGAAATAAAACCCAAGGAATATGTAGCTTATCCTTTTATTGAAGGAGAAAATGTAGATCTATGCTCAATGAATTTGGATCATGTTAAATTATATACTAAATGGATAAATGATTCTAAAGCCAGAATATATGCTCGAAATAATAGACCCCATACTGTTGAAGAGGTAACAAAATGGAATGAACCAAGTGAGAGCAGAGGTTTATCAAAATTCATTGTTTTCGAAATCTGGCACAAAAAAGACAAAGTACCAATTGGCACCTGCGGTTTTGGTCATATTAATTGGATTGATAGGAAAGCTAATATTTTCATGAGTATCGGTGTGCCTGAATATTGGAACAAAAAGTTAGGAACTGAAGCATCTCGCTTGCTAATTGATTATGGGTTCAAAGAGCTCAACTTTCATAAAATCTTTGCCGGTATCTTTGAACCAAATATAGGATCATGGAGTGTGGCTGAGAAAGATGGATTTATTTTGGAAGGTGTCCTAAAGAAATCACAATTTATTAATGGTGAGTATGTTGATTCTCGGAAGTATCGAATGTTGAAACAAGAATGGCTTAAGAAACAAAATAAATGAGACCATAAAAGATTAAGAGATGCAAAAAATGAGTGAAGATAAACCGATAATTTTCATAAAAGGAGAAAATATTTCATTAGTCCCTTTAAATAGTAATCACATAGAGCAATACGCAGCATGGGAAAACGATTTCCGTGTGCGGGTTTATGCTCGAAACGTTGAACCTAAAACGATTGAAAGATTTAAGCAAAATTTTGAACCAAAAGGTGAAGGCCTTAAAAAAGAAATAAATATGGAGATCTGGCATAATTCTGATAATAAGGCTATCGGAATTTGTGGATATCATGATATCAGGTGGTTTGATCGCATCTGTATAATGGGACTACGAATTGGGGAGCTAGAATATTGGGGACACTCCTACGCAACCGAGGCTACGTCCTTATTGATTGATTACGGATTTAAGGAATTAAATTTTCATAAATTATACGGGTACATTTTTACTCCAAATGTTGCTTCATGGAAATGTGCTGAAAAAAATGGATTAACTCGTGAAGCAATATTAAAAAAGGACATGTACATCAACGGAAAATATGTGGATACTTATGTTTATTCAATATTAAAAGAAGATTGGTTAAATAAAAGAAAGTAAGAGTTTAATCCTTTAACACTCTATTGCAGGTATATATTGCGGTTTTTTTAAAAAAGAGATTTTCCTTGAGAATAATTTTCTTTTCATTTTATTATCCGTAATAAAGATAAAAAAATCATTAATTAAAGGCTCAATAGGAATAATAAACACTAAAACTTCTTCAGAAAGCCAATAGTCAAGATCTAAATTAAAAATTTCTTTTTCACTATAATTCAAGATGTAAATAATTCTCATATTTATATCATTCAATTCGTTTTTGGATATGTTTTGAATAAAGATTTCAAATTCCCTATTATTTTGAATAATTTTGATAGATTTTATTGAAAAATATTCTTCAATTTCTTCTTCAGAGGGCCTAAATCTAAATAATTCAATATTTGTATCATTTCTTACTAAAGTGGAATTTGATAGGTTTATGCCTTTTAACACTAAGAGGGATAAAGCTTTCTGTGAGTTAATTTTCGTATTATCACGTATTTTAATAACATTGGAAAAATATTCTGTGCAGATTTCTTTAAATTCATTTAGAAGTTTCATTTTAAGCAGATCCCCCTGTCTAATTATTTCTATCATGTTTAAAGTTTTCACGACTTCAAATTTAGTAATTTCGGATTCAATTACCATATACAATTTATCAATATAAGAATCAAGGATACAATCAGTGATTATTTTTAAAAGCTTACCACCTGAAATCTCTAGCTCTAAAGGTAATGATAGAATGATGATAATCTCTTCAATTTTTAGTTTTTTCACTTTTCGAAATGAAAATTTATAGCCATAACAGATTCTCTCACCACATTCAATCGTGAGAGGATCTAAGTTATTAAGTTCACTAGCCTCAATATACCATATAGGATGAATATTAATTATTCGGATTTTTTTATGATCTTCCTTAATTGAATCATCCGGATAAATTAAAAGAACTAAACGACCAAGAACTTCATCAACGGTAAATAGAAAAATCTCGCATAGTTTCCCTGAAGAAAATTCTTCTTCCTGGATTTTATTTTTTATCTCAATAGTGTTTTTTTTTTTATCTTCAAATAAGTTAATGTTATTCTCCTCCTTTAATATTAAATAAATCTCATACTAGTGTGTTGCACAAGATATGCATGGATCAAACGCCCTTATCATTTGGGCTATTTTTTTTTTAACCTTATCAATTGCTTCTTTCTTATATAAATTACGGGCATATTGTAATGTCATGAAATTCATGAGAGGAATATTGATTTCAGTAGCGATAAATAATTTTGCTTGAATAACTGACTCATTCTGATCGATTTTGTAGTGATGCATCAATAATCCACGTGGAGCCTCAACTACCCCAATTCCTTCTGATTTTTGAATTTCTCCTAAATCCGGTAAATCATAGCACTTATTTAGAGAATCATCATTTAATAATTTAAGACATTGATGGATTTCATGATCTACTTCGATCAATTCCAAGAAATTCTGAAAAAGAATTGAATTATTCCAATTTTCATTAATCGTTTTAAAGTAAGGGGCAATCCTTTCTATAACTGAAATTTGATTTATTTTTTCTCTAGCAATCGGACCTGTAATTAACCCAATATTATTGTTTTGATGAAATGTGACTCCAAATATTCCTATATCTTTATTAAAATAAGATTGATAATCTTTTTCACTAAAATATAATTGATTTTTGTAATTTTTGATAACAATTTTACCTTTATACCTATCATAAAAACCATGGTTTGAAAGTCCTAAATAATTTATCTTAGGAAGATCGAATGAAATAGGTGGAGTTTTAGTTGAAAAAAGTTTAATAAAATTTCCAATTAGATATTTTGCGTGACTGGATCCTTTTTGTAGTAATTTTCTTATTAGATTGATGTTAAGTTGGGATGGTTTGTATATGACACCACCAGAAATGCAAGTTATTAAATGTACATATCGACCACCAAAGATTTTATCTATTTCAGATCCTAATTTGATTAAATCAAACACGCTAGAAGTCAGTTGAGGATCAAATTGCATCAATTCATATGGATTGGATATTTCATAAAAATTAATTATCTTCAAAAGGTCTGGGAAAGATTGGAAAAAATAGTGCATTATATGAGATTTGATTAATTCTCCAATTAACAAAATTCTCCTTAATATTATAGATTGAGAAGGTGGAGTGATACCATACATATCTTCAATAACCTTATTGCTCACAATTGCTTGAGATGCATGGCATAATCCACATATTCGTGATGCAATTCTAGGAATATCATGCACTTTTTTTTTTATGAGTATATTTTCAAACCCTCTGATTTCAGGGAGTTCAAATTCGACGTGATCAATGTTGGTTCCTTTTAGTAGGATTTTTATATTACCATTATTTTCTATTCTCTTGCAAGGTTCAACAATTTTCTGCAATTTAATTACCTTTTTATTAGTAGTGGTTTTGAATATCTATAGAAGATTCCCTTGTACGTTTTTAAATCATCTGATAAGTTGAGAAGGCTTAAAAAATTGTAGATATTAGAATATAGACTCTTCGAGGGGGAGCCTAAACACCCTTCGCATGGCATTCCTCGGATAATGCACTTGTTTTCACATCCCTCTCTCGTTACTGGTCCTAGGCATAAAATACCTCGAGTTAAGAAACATTTAGGATTTTGGGTAGAATTAAAATCTCTATTGTTTGGGATTAAATCTGTTATTTTAGTTTTATACTCATAATCTAATCCATCTCTTAATGGACAAGAGTAACATTGATTTTTGTTGGATAGTTTTATCATTTTATTTTCTAAAAGATTTATTAAACAATTTCCGAATAAGCTTGAGGGGGGAGGACAGCCAGGAATAATGCCATCAACTTCAATGTAATTTGAGAGAGGTTCTCCCTCCTTTTTTTTAGAAAGGTTAATTATTCCTCCAAAAGCAGCACAAGAACCCAAAGAATAAACTTTCTTTGCAGCCCTCCTAACTTCCTGAATTAATCGAATTTGAGACTCTTGAGTGATACATCCTTCAATTAATGCGATGTCATAGATATCTAACTTTTCTTCATCTGTTATAAAAGGAAAATAAGCAATTTTTGTCTTTTCAAAAAACTGAGGAAAAATATCCAAGGAGAATAAAGTTGATATACACCCGCTACAAGACGTCATTGAAATGATCAAGATTTTTAATTCCATAATTTCAAACCTCCATTAATAATAATTTATGAAAACTATTCACACTATCAGAAAATTTTTTTCCTTCAATTGAATTTAAATTTAATAATATTATACGCTTACGTATTTCTGGCTCGACATTTTCCCTCAAAAGGTCAATTCTATTTTTTGCTTGTGATATACCATCAATATAATTGCAGGAATTTTCTCTACATCCTATAACCATTATACCATCAAACCCAGATTTGAGTGAATAAAGAATAAATTCACTATCAACTCTTCCAGCACATGGTACTTTTATTATAAAGACACTTGGAGGATATGCTAGTTTCTTAAGTCCAGCATCATCCGCAGCAGCATAACCACATGACTCACATGCGAAGATTAGAATTTTTGGATTCATTTTGGATTTTGAAAATACTTCAATTGTTCTCATTATTTTTTCTGTTGAATCGATATTCATTTCTAAAGCACCTGTTGGACAAGAACATACACAAGAGCCACAGCCTTTGCATTTAAATCGATCAATTTTAATTTTATCTAAATCTAAAGTGATTGCACTAAATGGACAGGATTTTATGCAAAGCCCGCATAAACCACATTTTTCCTCATTTATATTAATGCCTGTTAAATCAGCAATTAAATAATCATTTGATAATAGTGATATTATTTTCAAAGCGATTGTATTTGCAGAAGATATGGTTGATCGGTAATTCATTGGACCTAAAATGGATCCTACTCCATAAACACCTGATGCAAGTGTTTCTGTGCTCATAAAACCATTTTCGTTAAAAGTGAAATCTAAAGTCTTTCGAAGATTTACTAGATCTTTATTTGGAACCATTTTTTGGTTTAAAACAATCAAATCACTTGGAAACTCAATATAATCAGCTATAACATAATTAACTCCATTTCCTATTTCCACACTAACATTATTCGCATAAATAAATTTAGGATGTGTAAACCTGAGCAGAAGATCTTGATTATTTTTTAGTTTAGATAGATCATAAAATATATTCACTTCACATTCAGGATTTCTAATTTTTATGTCTTCAAGATATTTTAGTGCAATGTCATCAGAATATTCACAAACATAATCTGATGGACCAATTTCTTGAATTATTGAAATAGAGTTGATTAATCTATTATCTGAAAGTCGAACTAATTTTCCCCCTGTTAAACCATCTGAAGATAATATTCGTTCAAATTCAGCTGAAGTAATGATGTTGTTTGTCGGATCATAACAATTATCATGCAGATTAGAAAATAAATCTGCTCCAATTGCAATCACTTTAACTCCAACCCTGATTTGGAAGTTTTTTATTTTCTGATCTAAATTAATGGCTTTATTCAAGCATGCTCTTTCACATATTCTACATTCTTTGCATTTACCAATATCCTGATCTGTAATTAATGGTACGTAAGGATAACAATTGGAGAAAGGAAAATGGATTATCTTTCTTTTTGTTAATTCAAAATCATATTCATTAAGTGTTTCATTTCCACATATCTCAATGCATTGTAAACATCCAGTACATCGTTTTGCATCAACATATCTTGGCTTTTTGATAAGTTCTATATTGAAATTACCAAGTTCTCCTGAGATTTTATTGATCTCAGTATTAGTATGAATTTCAATCTCGTCTCGTTTGACAATTTCTCCAATTAATTCTGATATAAAACAAATTGAGCAATCCCCCATATTGGATATCCGATGCCAACGAGCTATTTTTCCCCCAAGAGTAGGCGATTTTTCAATTAGGTAAACTTTAATTCCTGCACGAGCTAAATTCAATGCTAAGGTCATTCCTGCTATGCCCCCTCCAAATATAGCGCATGATTTTTCGACTTCTATCCGCTTAATTTTAATGACTCCTTGAAGTATCACTCTTTCTACTGCTGCTTCTATTAATAAATATGCTTTCCGAGCGATAATTAGAGGATTAAGTTGAATTTTATGGTTTGGATGCGCCCAACAGCATTGTTCTCTAATATTAGCAAATTCAATATTTATATTTTCAACAAGATCTTCAAACATGTGTTTAATTATATGTTCATGACTCTTTGGAGAACAAGCTGCAATTACAATTTTATTCAAGAAATTTTCTTTAACCCAATTTGAAACTTTTTCTAAATTAATTTCTTGGCATAAATTTTCAAAAAGTCTAACTGAAACAACATTTTTAAGATTTTTAAGTTCATTTAAAAGATTATTCACATTTATGATATTTGAGATTTCTTCATTGCAATTACATACGATAATGCCAATTCTGTTTAAATCACTACCTTGTGAGATTAAATTTTCAATCTCTTCTCCAGCTAATATGCGATTATTTAAATTCATTATATTGAGGATCCTTTTACCATCCTCAGTTAAATAATAAGATTTTCTCTCTTTACCAATTAACGAACCAAGTTTTTTTAAATGAAAATTTAATTGCCCAGTTAAATCTAACCCAAGTTTTTCCATTATTTCTGAATATTTAATATAACCCTCTCTATCCAAGAGATATAAAATTTTACGTCTAAATGGATGAGATAAAGTGGAATACACTTCCATTCTTCATTCACTCTATAGATAATTTAATTTGTTATTATTATTTTTTGACAAATTAATTTTTCTTCATAACATATAATGTGATGCAAATTTATAAATCTATGTAAGAAATCGATCATCAATATATTAAATTCCAACATTATTTTGACGATTTCTTATGATTACTCAATTTGTTAGCTTTTAGCAATTGACAAATAAAATTATCAAACTGAATAAAATTCTTCTTGTCAAATATTTTAAATTGGAGTCAATTGATTTTTTATTTAGAACTAAAATTACTTTTCAAGTAAAGAAAAAAGAGGTGTATCTTAAAGTGGAAGTATTAGAATTAAAAGCAGTAAAAAAAAATAAGAAAGTAATCGCATATATGTCCTCAAAAGAAGATGCTGAATATTTTCAAAGTGAGGATAAATCTAAACTCGAAGATTTTCTAAAAAAGAAAGAGATCAATTTCGTTACTGTTGATTTTCAAGTAAATATGGAGGAATTTAGTAAGACTCCATTCGCCAAAACATTAGATAATTTGAAGATACCATATTATCAAGTTGATATTCCAGAATATGCAATGGGATATTTATATCAAGAAATTTCTTCAAAACAAGAGTTTATGAATGAGTTATTTGAAGAATATGAAAATATGGATGATAAGGACTCATTTAAAGGGCAAAGTCTAAAAAATTGGATAGATATGCTTCGCGAAGATATTCAAGATAACGAGATCTTTTTAAGTTTAAAGTTAAGACCACAATGGATTGTCAAAAAAATGTTAGATTTGGCTAGGAAAATTGACGCAAACACAATTTCTTTTGTTCATTTTGTACAGGAGGATATTTGTGAAGATATTTGTCCACAAATCGTGCAACTTTTAAGAGAATTAAATGCAAAAGTAATTTCTTATAATAAAAAACATCTAATTCATAATGTTATTTTTTAAAAAAAAAGAGGATGATGAATAGAATGCCAGAAGTATTAGAATTAAAACCTTTAAAAGAAAAACACCTTAAACTCATAATGATCGAAACTGAATTTCCAATTGATTGGTGGTTTGAGGTGCCAGTAGAGAAGAAGGAAGATTTAATTTGGAATTTGCATCTTATTAGCAAGGAATATTTAGAATTAATTGAATCATTGATAGAAAAATATAAACCAGATATAGCTTTAGAAGAAAAACCTAATTTCTGGGGTGGTTCTTTAAATCCAGATGATGATCCCCTAAAAAGACTCTTTGAACAGAAAAACATTCCTTTTAAACATGCTGATATATCTGAAAGTGCAGAATTTTACTTGTCAGCATCTTTAGATGAACATAGAAGCATGCTTAAATCTCTTGAAACAAAAATTGAAGAAATTATTCAAAAAAAGAGGCGAATCCCTGAAAAAGATGAACTTTTTCAACGTTTAATATTATGGAAAGACTACTTACAAAATGATTATGATTCAGAAGAAAATGAAATAAGATACAAGGTAAGAGAAGCTTGGATGATGATGAATATTTTAAATCTTGCTAAAACACTTGATGGTAAAAAACTGAAAGGGTTATTTCTTTGCGATTTAAGGCACTTTAATGGATTGGAGAAGCTTGCTTTAGATTTAGGAATAGAAACTGACCAAATAAAAATAAAAAGAACAATTAGAACTGAAGAAATTGAAGAAATTTTGGAAGATGATATCGAAATTTCAAAATAATTAATTTTTTTAATTTGCTGTACTAAATTTATGAAATTTAAAATTACAAAGGAGATGAGAAAAATTACACAAGAAAAAGAGTTAAATCGTCAAATAGAGAGTATTTTGGGAAAAAAAACTATATTAGAATTAACGCCAATTATAATTAAAAAAGCAGATTTATCGGATAAGATATGTTTCTTCTTTGACACAGACGATAATGCATCACCCTTCGATATTAATATGGCATATGATGCCGGATTTGATATTGTGGTACCTATAAGTAAAATGACGGCAGATCAAGTTCCTAAACTTGTCCAAGATGCTATATTTTCACGTAAACCAAAAGCACCTACAACATTTTTTATTGGTGGGTCTAACGTAAAGGAAGCGGAAAAAATTGCCAAAGAAGTTATAAAGTCCTTAATACCGCCATTTGAATGCCCTGTAATTATAGATCCACGTGGATCTCATACAACAGCTTCGGCAATTGTAGCATTAACATTACAAGTTGCAAGAATACATGGATTTTTAGATTTATCAGGTAAAAAGATAATATGTCTAGGAGGGACTGGTCCAGTAGGGCAAATTGCTGCTCTAATAGCTTCAAAAATTAATGCTAAAGTAATTATTACTTCAAGAAGAGAGCAATTCGTGAAAGAACTGGCAGAAAAATTGACAATAAAGGCAGGAAAAGGTGCCACCAAGATTATAGGAGAAGTTGCGGATACAGATGAACAATATCTGAAGATAGTGAAAGATGCAGATATAATATGGTCTGTTGGTAAAGCAGGAGTACAAATATTGTCAAATAAAATAATGAACCAACTTCCACCAAATAAAATCATTGTAGATATTAATTTGGTTCCACCATATGGTATTGAAGGAATAAAGCCTAAGCACGATAATAATGAGATTTATCCTGGAATTTTTGGAATTGGAGCTTTGGCGTTAGGACGCCTTAAAGCCAATGTAGAGGGACAAATTCTTAAAGAAGCTGCCGCGACCAAGGGTTTAAAAATATATGACTATAATTATGCCTTTAATGTAGCCAAAACGTTATTAGCAAGAGAGTAGTTCAACATTTTTTTATTTTTATTACAAATTATTACAAATTGAGGGATAAGAATGGTTGGGATTAAATTATATCAAGATAATCCTAGAAAAGTACGAATAAAGGATGCTTTTAAAGAGGATGCAGGAAGAGGCATAATTCGAATTGATCCGGATGTTACCAATGAACTGAATTTCAAGGTAGGGGATGTCATTGAAATTGTGCATCCCTTTACTAATAAGAATACCGTAGCATTATTATATACTGGAAAAAATGAAGATAAAGAAACGAATATAATTCGATTGGATCCATCATTACGTAAGAATCTGGGAGCTTCAATTGATGATCTTGTTGAAATTAAGAAAATTGAAGCAAGTGAAGCTGAAAGTATAACTTTTAGTGGGCTTTCTTTAATACCAAGAGATCCCCAAGCATTAGCACGAAAACTTGAGAAAAGAGTAGTCACTAAAGGTGATATTTTAAGCTTTTATGCAATGGCACGCAGGATTGATTTAGTTGTTTTAGATTATAAACCTAATTTAGAAGCCGTGAAAATAAATTTTAATACCAAAATATTATTCAGTGAAAAATCTAATGTAGCTTATGCTGAATTAAGAAGACCAACTATCAGATCAGGTGGGAGAAGTGTATTGGAAGAAAAACTACAAAAAATTAGTTATGAAGATATTGGAGGATTGGCACTTTCAATTCAAAAAATTCGAGAGATAATTGAATTACCTCTTCGCCATCCTGAATTATTTGATAGAATTGGTATAGAAGCTCCTAAAGGTGTTTTGCTTCATGGACCCCCTGGAACAGGGAAGACTTTATTAGCAAAAGCAGTCGCTTATGAAACAGATGCCCACTTCATCAGTATTAGTGGACCTGAAATTATGAGCAAGTTTTTTGGACAAAGTGAGGAAAATTTAAGAAGAATTTTTGAGGAAGGGATAATAAATGCCCCCTCTATAATTTTTCTTGATGAACTTGATTCAATTGCCCCAAAAAGGGAAGAAGGAAAAAATCAAGTAGAATCTCGAGTTGTTGCTCAATTACTCTCTCTCATGGATGGGTTAAATAATAGAGGTGAAATAATCATAATAGCTGCTACAAATAAACTTAATAATATTGATATTGCCCTAAGAAGACCCGGCCGATTCGATAGAGAAATCGAAATTAAAGTTCCAGATACCAAAGGACGTTATGAAATTTTGCAGATTCATACTCGTGGAATGCCTTTAAAAGATGATGTTGATTTAAAACTAATCGCTGAAAAAACTCATGGATTTGTTGGTGCTGATATCACATCTTTATGTAAAGAAGCTGCTTTATTAGCAATTCGAGAAATAATTCCCGAAATCGATTTAGACAAACCCATACATGAAGCAATCTTAAACCGACTTAATATCAAAATGAGTCATCTCATTGAAGCTCTAACTTTAATTGAACCTTCCGCATTAAGAGAAGTATTGATCACTCAGCCAACTGAATCATGGGATGAAATTGGGGGGTTAGAAGAAGCAAAGCAACAACTAAGAGAAATTGTTGAATGGCCATTTATATATCCGGGATTTTATGACCACATGAAATCCAGACCACCAAATGGAATATTGCTATTTGGAGTCCCAGGTGCAGGAAAAACATTGATGGTTAAAGCACTCGCTCATGAAACAGAAATAAATTTCATCTCAATTAAGGGTCCAGAATTTTTATCAAAATGGGTTGGTGAAAGTGCAAAAGCTGTAAGAGAGACATTTAGAAAGGCACGAGCTGCAGCACCTTGTATCATTTTTTTTGATGAGATTGATGCTATTGCGGTAAAAAGATCAGAAGGATCAAGCTCTCATGTTGTTGAACAAGTAGTTGCTCAACTATTAACAGAAATGGACGGTTTAGAAGAACTAAACAATGTCATACTTATTGCTGCTACAAATAGACCTGATCTATTAGATCCTGCTTTACTCCGTTCAGGACGTTTTGGACGGCATATAGAGGTTCCATTACCAAATAAGAAATCAAGAATTGAAATATTCAAAATCCATCTTTCTGATCGACCTGTGAATCAAAATATTGATATTGAAAAATTAGCAGAATTATTAGAAGGTTATACAGGTGCTGATATTAAAGCGATATGCGAAGAAGCAACATTATTAGCAATTCGAAGGGGTGTTAAAGACGAAAATATCAACACGTTAGATCCTGAATCTTATAAAAATGTTTACATTTCCCAAGAAGAATTCGAAGTAGCGATCGATAAGATAAAACTAGGTGCTGATAAGGCTAAAAAGTCTTATAAAGAACTTATTAAAGAAACTCCTATTGACTTTTATAGATAATTTTTTATTTTTTAATTATCAAATCTAATTTTTTTTTAGGTATTAATCTTAAAAACTTTCAGGAACATAGGTTGAAGTGCTTATATGTCTTTTTCTATATTTAATATGTTCTCTAATTTTTCAAAATCTATAATTATTATTTCTACGAAATTGTTATCGAAAATTAAAGATGGTCCCTTTTTCAAATCCTTTTTGAGGTATACCTTATCAACTTTTTGTGAACTGAGCCAATCAGCTATTAAAATACCTTTTCTCTTTTCATGATTGATAAAATCATTTTTCACAATCTCTAATTTTGTAAAATTACCTTCCTGAAATTCTATAAAACCAAAAAATAGGCTTTCTCCAAAATGATCGGAGATTTTTGAATCTAAACCTCGCGAATCTTCCAAGGGAATAGCAATTTTAGTTTCATTTTTTTCAGCGTTATCAATGATGATTATAATTTTGAGAATCAGGGGGAATTTATGTTTGATATCACTTCTTAACTTGTTTGTTAAAGAGTTGATTTGAGATAACGGAAATTTTTTTGTCAGAATGAGCTCTAACTCTAAAAATATAAACCTTCCATAAGCTCTGATATCTAATTTTTTAATTTGTTTGATTTTTGGAGCGCCTTCAATCATTTTATAGAGTTCTGATCGATTTTCAAAATCTATAACCGCATCAAGTAATGTTCTTATGGACACGATAAAAATATCGTATCCTCCCTTGATAATGAAAATAACAATGATTAAACCAAAAATTGAATCTAAAAGGTTGAAATTAAACAAAATTCCAATAAATCCTATTAAAACGGATAAAGAAATGAATATATCTGACATTTTTTCATTTGCTTCTGATTTGAGAATTGGTGAATTAGTTCTCTTAGACACATATTTCAAGTAAACTGTTATTAATAATGATAAAGTTAATGAGATAACTAAGAAAATAAAAACGTCATTTAAAAAGAAAGTTAATTTTGGAATTCCATTGAAATAGTTGATTATATCTTTTAAGCCTTGAACTATAATGTTATATGCTGTTAAAAAAATGAATAGAGAGATAATGAGACTAATTATGTTCTCCATTTTGTAATACCCATATGGAAATTTTTCATTTGGTTTCTTATTAGCAAAAATAAATCCAATTATACCAGATAGATATATAACGACATCAGTCATGCTGTCAAAAGCATCTGCTTGGAGTGCTATGCTATTTGTAAGCATGCCAAACACAAGTTTATTGACGAATAGAGTAACACTAACGATCAAAAGAATGATATTAATGAATAACAAATTATCATAAAATTTCAAACTAATATCATTCTTACTATTAACTGTCAAAATTTCAAGTGGGTGTATGATTATGATTTAATAGTACTCTATAATTTCATATTTAATGGTGGTGTTCTTGATCATCATCAGCTTCAGTATGGATTTTATCAATTCCATATCCTTTACCAGATCCAGGAGTGCAAATACCTTCTGAACCCTGTAAAGTTCCATCAATAAATTCTTTTGTTACATTATCAATAGTGCCTTCAACCCCTGATATAACATCTATTTTATATTGATTGAAGAATTCGACTGCTCTACTACCCATCCCTCCTGAAATAATATATTTTGCTCCATGCTCGCTTAAGAATTTTGGAATGCTTCCCACTGTATGACCTGGATTTGGGAGTACAACTTTTCCAACTATTTCACTATTCTCAATAGTCACTAATGTAAATTCTGGTGCACGACCAAAATGAGCAAATACTTTACCTGAATCCGTACTAATAGCAATTTTCAATTTTTATCTTCCTTTTTTATATTTCAGTTTTAGTTATAGAATAATAATCTATTCTAAAATTTAAATATAATGAATAATTATTCATTATAATGTTTATTTTATTTCTAAATCCAACAACTTATCGTATTAATAAGTTTGAATTTCGTTAATCATTATTTTATAATGTACTAAAAAGAAAGTTCTGTATTAATTATGTCTGCGAATAATTTTGATGATTTTGTAGCAAACCTTCAAAAAGAAATAATTGATAAAGAAAAGGAAGAATTTAATGAATATATTGTAGAATTATTTCATAATCCTAAAAATTGGGGGAAACCACTTGAAAAGGATATTAGCGTTTCTCAGACTTATACTGGACTATGTGGTGATACAATGCACTACTATTTAAAAATTGAAGATGATATCATCACTAAAGCTAATTTTGTCACTGATGGTTGTGGTGCTTCTGTTGCAACTGCGTGTCAAACAACCATGTTGATTGAAGGAAAAAGCTTGAAATATGTTGAAAATTTAACTCCTGAAGAAATCGATAAGGCTTTAAAAGGATTACCTGACGATCATAAACATTGCGCAGAATTATCGGTTAGAACATTGAGGAGAGCTATTAGCAAATATAAAGATGAAAAATCTTAGGTAAAATTATTTACTTTTCTTCTTTTTTTCTGATATTTCTAACATTAATAAATATAATTAAGAAAAAGTAGTATTTAATTAGTAGGAACTGAAAATAAATCAGAATGTGATTTCTATATTTATCTTTTTTCTTACTTCAGGTATATCCTTTAATGCATCAAGAAATCCATCAACAATATTAGCAATTACATTACTCATTATTTCATTTAGTGGAATTTCTTTATCATCAACTTCTATTTTTACATATTCCATAGTGTGATAAATAATGAAAGTAATAATTAAAATTTTTATATGAATAATTATTCATATCATTTGAAAAGCTTAATTTTTTCTTTATGTGAAAGTTTTAGAGCATAATGGTGATTCTACGAATATTGAAGTCTTAGCGAACTATGGGAACATCGCTTCAAGAAAAGGGATTTCGATTGTAGAAATTACTTCAAAATGGTGTAGTTCGTGCAAAGGATTAACCGTCATTCTCCAAAAATTAAGAGACGAGGGTTTAATAAATTTCCTTAAAATTAATATTGATAAAAATCCCTCAATTACGCAAAAATTAGATATTAAAACAATTCCTGCAATATTTTTTTTTAAAATTGGTTTTCTCTTAAATAGAGATATTGAAATTTATGATTACCCTTTCGTGAAGAAGGGGATAATGACAGGGGTTACTAGTGAAAATCTTCTAAAGGAAATAATAAAATTAGTATAACTCTTATTCAAAAGTGAAATTATGTTGCCTAAATTTTGTTATGGTCCCGTTCCAAGCAGAAGGTTAGGACGATCAATAGGAATAGATATACTACCTTCAAAAACATGTAATTACCAATGTATATATTGTCAATTAGGGAAAACAACTCATTTTAGTAATACTAGGCAAAATTTCTTTCCTAAAGAAGATATCATAAATGAGATCAAAAAATTTATCAAATCAAATGAAGAAAAAACGGATTATATCACATTCGTTGGTAGTGGGGAGCCCACTCTTTATAGAGACCTTAGAGATTTAATAATTTCTGCTAAAAATATCTCTGAAAAACCAATTTGTGTAATTACTAATGGAAGTTTATTATCTGATGAGGAAGTTCAACAAGCATTAATGAATTCTGATGTTGTTTTACCTACTTTAGATGCGGGAGATGAAAAATTATTCATAAAAATAAATCGTCCTCATCCCTCCATAAATTTTGAAAAGATGATTCAAGGATACATTGATTTTAGGAAAGAATTCAATGGAAAATTCGGGATAGAAATACTGGTAATGAAGGGAATTAACGATTCTAAAGAAGAATTATTAAAAATAAAAAATAAGCTAGATTTAATCAAACCCGATAGAATTGACATCAAGGTTCCAATAAGACCTCCTACTGAAAGTTGGGTGCAAATTCCCGATAAAAACGTTATTCCGATTTTAAACGACGTTTTTGGAGAATATAATAATATTAATTTTCCTGAGCGAGGAAATTTTAGTGTTTTTAGTTCTAATTTTGAAATGGAATTAAAAAACTTAATAGAAAGACATCCAATGAAACAAGAACAAATTTTTGAGACCTTTTGTTCTAAAGAGTTTAATGAACAAGATATTTTACTTAAATTGAGCATACTAGCATCGCAGAATAAGATTAAAAAAGAAATTTACAACAATCAGACCTTTTGGAAATTAACAAGTCAATCAATACAATAACATATTAACATAAAAAAAAAGAAAAGTTAAAATAATTATCCTCCTGCTAAAGGAGGGAATATAGCTAGAACATCTCCGTCTTTAAGGATGTATTCTGGAGTTATGTGTGGTTTTCCATTGATTAGAATAATTAGTTTCATTTCTTTGAATGGGAGTTGATATTTGTCGAGAATAACTTGTACAGTAGTATCCTTTTGAAACTTTTCGATAGTCTTAGCTGGACCAAGTTCCCTTAAATTTGCGAATAATTTTATTGTTATAGTGATCAAATTGTTTTCAGTCATCTTCTTCTCTCTTAAAATACCATTTATATAGAAGAGCTTGATTTTTAGAAAAAAATCCCACTCTATCTCCATCTTTTACCTTTTTATTGAATCCAGCATAAACACCATTAACAAAAATGTGGCTTGTTTCATTTTCTTCAATGGATAACTTCTGTAGTATATCTTTAATATATTCGATATTTTCAGTATTCATATGCAAATTAAGTGGGAGTGCCCCATCGGATTCCACATCCTTAATTTTCTTCCGTAAATCTCCAAAGATTTTAACTAAAATTGTCATAGTTAAATGATTAGGGACCCCAAACTCTATCTAATTCTTCATCGGTTACATCGAAAACCGTGTTGTGTGGTGCTAATTTTTCCTTCAAGAAAAATTCAGGAAGTCTATCATCTTTTTCAGTAAAACCTGCAGCTTTATTAAATTTCCTTTCAACATCGATAATTGATTGTCCATATCCTGGAACGTCTGCGACTGTTAGATTAGCCCCTAATACACCATTTAATGTATCAACAACACCTTCCAATCCTTCAGGAATATCTAAAACAGCAAAAGCTATGAAAAGACAATATCCCGTTGCATCTATTGCTGCCGTAGCTACTTGTAAATTGCGTGATAAATCAGCTTTGCTTGTATCCATTGGATCTGCGGTCCCTCCTACACCCATTATTTCCGTAGCGATAGCATAACCTGCGGTATGGTCGGCTCCTTGAGGCGTAGTGGCATAAGTTACCCCAATTCCTTTTATTGCGCGGGGATCGTAAGCTGGTAAACTTTGTCCTTTCACAACAGGTACTCTTGTAACTCCCATGGCTTGGGCAGTAAAAGCTGTCCCATTCGCTAAAATTCGACCTAAAGGTGTTTTATTCTTAACCTCGTCTAACAATTTCAGAGCTTTTTTACCATCCCCGAAGTTAGCCAATCCTCCTTCCATCGCAACACCCATCATCCCTCCTGCTTCAATTGTATCTAATCCCAAATCATTGCATGCTCGATTTAATTCGCCGACATCATCCAAATCATAAATTCCACAATTAGGACCAAGAGCCCATACACTCTCATATTCCAGTACTCCTACGGGATCTTTTCCACCTGGTTTACACCATACTTCGGAACATTGGATTATACATCCTGGATTGCAAGCATGAGGTCTTTTTCCTCCGCGTTCTTTGATAATTTCAGCTTTTACTTCTCCAGAAACTTTTTCTGATCTATCATCTTGACCTGCTGAAAAATTACGTTGTGGCAATCCTCCTGCTTCATTTATTATGTTAACAAGTACACTGGTACCATATGAATTTAACGCACCTCCAGGTTTCGTCACATCGTGGGTTGTTAATGCTTTTCTTAACTTTTGAGCGCCTTCCTTAAAAGCTTCCTCGTTTAAAATTTCAACTCCAGGAGCTCCAGTATCGTCAACTACGATAAATTTTAATCCTTTTGAGGCCATTACAGCTCCAACACCACCTCTCCCTGCATATCGACTAGGTAGACCTTCGGGATCATTAAAACAAATTCCTGAAGACGCACCTAAAAGTTCTGCTGCAATACCAACTCCACATATTCCAACTTTATCTCCATATTCTTTGAATAAACTTTGATATGTGTCATAAAGACCCTTTCCAACCCATTTATCAGCACTGGTAAATTCTGCTTTATCCATAGTTACCTTTAGTGTATAGTATTCGGATCCTTTATGTTTTCCTTCAAGTATTATAGCAGCAATCCTCATTTTTGCTAGTTGTTGAGAAAATGGAGTTCCTGCATTTGCTTCTTTAATCCCTCCCGTCAAAGGTGATTTGCATCCGACAGAGAGTCGACCTGAGCTTGGTGCTAATGTCCCTGTAACTAATCCCGGGGCTATCACAAGTTTATTATTTGCACCCAAAGGGTGACAAAGTGGATCAACTTCTTTTTCGACTATCGTCGAAGTAAGAGCACGTCCACCTAACGCAGCGAAATCGGCAGGAAAATCTTCAAATTTCGCTTCAAGATTGTTCATATTTACTCTTAAAATTCTTTTTGGCATTAATTTTCACCTCAATTAATTAAACATGTATAATTGGATGATATATAATATAAATCCTCGTCATGTATCTTTAAACCTAACGAGAAAATATTATAATTGGATGATCAGTTACAATTCTTTAGAATAGTTGTCTCTGATTTTGAGAAGGATTGACTTAATATACAGGCCCGGGGGGATTTATTCTCTTGAAAAGAATTTTTTCTTGATTTGAACCCCCGATCTTCAGCTTTCTCCAATGAGATAATAGGAGGCTGCCGCGATATCCGGTCTTCGCCACGGGCCTATGCATATAAGAAGATGTTTACATACATAAAAAAGAAAGATAGCATAAAAATTTAAAGATCCGTTTCAAATAGATTTTAGGATGATTAGTGAAATTCTTCCTTAATAATATTTAAAATTTACGATGTTTATAAGTAAAGACAGCCAAATAAACATAAGGTTTTAATTCTCAGTTTTAATTCATATTATTACTACTAGATTTTTTTAATTATTTGTTTTTGTGTTTTGAAAAATGGAAAGAAGAAACGACCAGAGAAATAGACCTCAACGACCGATAGATTATTTGAAAAATTCTGTAAGTAAAATTATATTAATTAAGGTTAAAAGAAACAGACTTTTTAGGGGTCTGCTTGGTGGGTTTGACGAACATTTGAATCTTTATCTTGAAGGAACAAGTCAACTTTTTGAGTATCAGGATGAGGATGGGAACATCCGTGAAGAACATGAAGATCTTGGAAATATCGTAGTCAGGGGCGATAATGTAATTTTCGTGTGCCTTGCAACGCCGGATGACTAATTTTAGTAATAGTGCATCATCCAAAAATATATAGGTCCTCAGAATAATTTACACTAACGTTTTTGGCTCTTGATGTCAATCTTTTATTCAAAGTAAACTATATTTTGGTGGGATAACTTTTCGTATTGTTTTTTTGATTGAAAAAGGAGTTTTATTTTATGGATATTCATCAGGATAGAGATTATGAGCATCATTATAGCAAACTATACAAAACCACGTTCTTCGCTTAGGTTCATAAACTAGGTTTGCTTCAAAATCATTACAGAGGACACAAGAAATAGGAGTTTTATGTCTCACCTCGTAGAGTTCACCTTGTTCTTTAAGTATTGATTTATTCAGTTCCCTATCCTTCACTTTAATGGCTTTAAAACTAAGATCTTCGAGATGCTCAAACTCCCTCCTAAACCATAACCATAAGATTTTCCTAAAATTTGCTCGGATTGCTATCAAGCAAGGAGTCGAAAGGGTTTGGACTTTTTTTTCTTCTACTTTTTGTTCTATCATACATTTCACCATAAAGATAATAAAAATTATGTTTTAAATAGTTTGCTGTCTATAAATCAAACACGTTTGTCATTAAGTCTCTATACCAACTATTAGCTAATTCGCTAGGCAAATGTTTGACAAAATGACCTTCTCGATTGAATTTCAATCATCATTTAAATATACCCATTTATGTTTTATGGTTATTTCTTTACACCTTATAGAGGAAAAATTCTAACTAAGACTTCTAATCTTTTAAATTCAACCAGAATTTCCTAATTGCTTTAAAGAGATCTTTTATTGACTCGGGAGGTTCACGAGAGATTTCTTTATATGGTATGCGGAATATTTAACACCCCAAACGCCATCAGAACATCCCACTTATACCACTCTCACGAATATGCACCTGCTTATTACTGTAAATTCAGGCGAATCTGTATATATCTCTTTTAATGCGAAATATACAATAGATAATTCCGGAAGTTATGAATATATTGAGAGTTTTATATATCAAAATGGTACGGCGATACCCGCACCATATGCATATGTTGGAGAAGTAAACTCGGAAGCAGTTGATAGCCTTCGTATGGTTTCACTTCAATATTCTATTGCAGGTTTAGCTGCTGGAGATTACAATTTTTCCATTCGAGCAACTACTGGTGATAATACGGGTGATAATAGAATTGATGATACAATTTTATTCATACAAACATATCTATAGATCCAAATTTTATTCTTTTTTTTTTACAAATTCGCAAAATTAAATTTATATTCTGACCTTATCTTATCACAGATAAGGCAGTGTTAAAGAAATTGAATGTAAACGCAAACACGAATCAATCAGGTAATACAATTAAGTTAATTAATCCTAACTTGGGTCATCCTTTAATTCTTAATACAGATTATAAGGTTAATAGAACTAAATTTGAAATGGAGTTAATTTTCATCAGCAATATTGTTGATCCGAAAGAACTTGAAGAAATCCTTTCGGATAAGCTTCAATTTATTCCCATTTTGGAATACAGATGGAAAGTTTTCAAGGAAAAGCCGAAATTTAAGAAAAAAATGAATCTATGGATAAGAGTAAAAAAAATATTTACCTCAAAAAAGAAAAGAAAGATTCAAGAAGAAAAAGCCATTTATGAAGAAAATCGAGACATAAGGAGAGTAAAAACCAAAACTTATCGAGGAGAACCAATTAACGGTTCTATTAATCGAGCAATTATTTTTTCTCCCAATGAAATGTATGAGCGCGGGGATTTAGAAATCCTAAATTCCTTGGATTATTTACTTAAACAACACATTTTTGAAGATTCAAGTAAAATCTATCGTGTGACCGTAAACTTTACCCTAAGTGAAGAAGCAATAGATTGGTTAAAGGATTATACATTTCTCATGTTTGATATAATTCAAAAATATGAAAATTCTGAAGATCGAGTCAATTATCATTCTTTAGTAATTACAAAAAATGATTGGGAAAATATTAATTTTGTACATGCAACAGATTTACATTTAGCTGAACGAAATGATAGAATCTATGAAATTGTTAAGAATTGGTTAGCAGTTGAGGGAAATATCTTAGAATTAGCAGAAAAAAGTATTAAAAAAGTTCCTTTTTTAAAAAAATGGTCAAAGAAGAAAGCTGAAACACCAGCTAAAACCTCTAAAAAAGTCGAACCCCTATATAAACGCTTTATCAATCCAAATAATAATTTTAAAAGATTTGTTAGATCAATGAACAAAAAAGTGCTGAAAAATGAATTGGATTTTATCGTATTAACAGGGGATCTAATAGATTATTCTATATTATCTAAATTGCCCAAGGATCTTAAAAAGTTAATAGATTTTGATTATGAACATAGTAATTGGAGGATATTCAAGGAACTAATTATAGATACACCGCAAAAAAAAAGGAGAGGAATGATTGAAGGAGAAGAATTATTATGCCCTATATTTACAATAACAGGAAATCACGATTATCGTCCATATCATTATGATATTCGATGGGGTGGCTTGTATAAAAAAATAGGATTAAATGCAAATGAAGCAATTGCTCTTAATGATATGTTGGCTGCTAATCCAATAAGTTCGATAACAAGAAGTTTTCGCGCTTTAAAAGGATATTTTTCTGATTTCAATAGTTCGTTGAATTACTCTTTTAGACTAGGTAATTCTGTATTTATCTTTCTTGATACTGGTCCAGATTCTTTTAAAAATTTGCGAGATTTTGTCAGTGGGCACCCTTCCGTTACAGGAGTAACTACAAGACAGATAAAGTTTCTGGAATATCTCATAAATAATAAAATTGAAGAGAATGATAATACATTCTTATTCACTCATGCTCCTCCAGTAAACATTCAAAAAAAATTGAGTTTTTATGATCGTATAGCTTTAAAAAAGTCAAAAGATGATTTTATTGGTAAATTTGATGAATTTAAGGAATCAATTAATAAAAAACTTGGAAAAAAGCCATCCCAAGCTCGAATAGATCTGAATTTTAATGTCAAGTATGGTACAGTTTCGGCAAATTGGGAAAGGTTAATTAATTTTTGTAAAGATCATTGTATTCTTACTCTCTCCGGGCACACTCATGAACTAAAAGAATTTAGATTGGAAGATTCTGACATAAAATCTCACGTGTTAAATGCCCCTCCTTTTAGTTTGAAAAAATTGGAAAATCCCGCAGCAATATACTATGATTTATATTCAGAAATTTATACTAATTCAAAAGATATTGAAGCTAATGCTCCTTTTCTGATTCAAACCCCAGCACTTGGGTTGGGAGGATATTCTAATACTAAATTAACTGGAGCATTTAGAGAAATAAAAATTGAGAAGGGTAAATTAGCCTCTTTCAAAGTATCATTCATCAAAAAATAAAATTCTCAAGTAATTCTTAGTCTTGTGAAATCAAATTATATCCTATCTCAAATGATTTGATTGAGTTTGGATCTTCACTTATTTTACTCGATAATATTTTTAAAGCCAATTCTTTTCTAAAGAAACCTATAAACTCTTTTACAGCAACTCCTAATATCATAAAACTCGCTAGATGTGATTTATTGTATTTTATGAGAGCAAGTTCTTCGAAATTCATGCAGATCGTCCTTCTAACATACTGATCCAATAATTCAACAATTTTTCCAACTGTATAGGTTTCATTTACATTATTAGAATTAAGATTAGCGTTTAATATAACTAAAGTTCTCTCAGAAATTAATTTCAAATTATTCATTATTTCTAATGGATCTAATCCAATAACCAAGTGTGCTCCTTCTGGTGGAATAGTAGGAGAAATTTCATCTTCCATTTTGTATTCGGGTCCTGTTGAATAAATACTCCTTTCAATCAAATATCTAACTGAAGCAGTTTGAGGGATATTAGTCCCCACTTTTACTTCTTCTCTATCTCTCACAGTTCTTTTAATAAAATGTGATGACTGGCCATATTCCTCAAAGAATCTTAATATGTTATCAATACCTTGTTTTTCAAAACCAGTTATCAAAATGTTATAAGTATTTGCCAATTTAATCAATATATGATATTTAAATTCAATTTAGATAGTAATTACAGAAATGGATTTATGCCAAGCGGTTTCATTAATTGCTCTCATTGTTTTTAGATATTCTTCAGAAGAAATTGACGTTTCTTTAAGGTCCAATTGTTTGACTTCATTTATCAATTTCTCTTCAATTTTTCTGAGTTTTTTATAATATTTCTCTCTCTCTGCATTTTCTATATTCGGTTTCTTTTTAAAAGGAGTGATGAATTCTGCGTGTTTTGCCCAAAACCAATTAGGATCAATTTCTGGATATTTTGTTGCTTTAATAATCTTATTTTCTTCTATAGGAAAAACATGAGGTTTAAACACACTCAAGCATGGTATGGTACTACCGGTTAACCAATGTACGGAATGAAGATTCCCCTGTTTTAATTCTGAAACCTGAGAACTCGTTGATTGATCATTACGTTGATGCATGCATATCCTTACGGGATCATGTGTTCTTAAGAAGTTCATCATCATCTCTGGTGTAATATTACCACGATTATTAACTAACTGATTTAAAGAACATCCATCCCTACTATCAAGAGGAAATACGTCAGGCAACTGAGATGATGAGAAAATCATTTTAAAATCGAAATCATCGTCATCAGTACAGTAGTTTTGTTCAATTGCATGTTGAACGATACCTTCTCTTCTCATATCTCCCTTTCCCCTAATTGAAATATTATTTGAAATCGAACGGAAATCTTGAACATTCTCTACGATCCACCATTTTCCCGCAGTTTCCAACACGTATGCTTCTTCAGGATCAGCTATAATCATTGAATTATGATAATTTAATCCTTTCTTGTTATGTGCACCCCCTTGACCGTGTGTTTCTAAAAGTTTAATGATAATTTCTAATGCTTCCTTGGCTGTTTTTCCCCGTTCGAGTCCAAGACGTAATAAGTCCATTCCCAGCAATCCTATTTCATTAAGTGGTTCCTTGGTTGCAATAGCTTCATTTCCTATAACTACGCTGTATTCATTGGCACCAATTTCAGCACCCCACATCCAGTATGGTTGACTTAATAACACGGCGGCAGTTTCTGTTACTTGAGGAATGTTAATATGAGTACATTCTAAAATATCTTCTTTAGAATATCTCATTTGGGGCGCATGAGTTATCAATTGAGCTTCTGCTCCCAAGCGATCACTGTTTTTGCCAAAAATTACATTCCCGTCCTTAGTATAGTTGCTTAAAGCAACATAAGTATCACACATGTTAATCTTTTTTTTTTATTTTCTTAATTTATTTATCCCATTTCTAATTCTAATAAGTACTTCTTCAATCTCATTGTTTTGAACGATTAAAGGAGGCATTATAATAAGTGTATCTTTTTTATTACCACAATAATTCAATAATACTCCTTCTTTTATTATTTGAAGCATGGATATTTGACATTGGTCTTTTTCATGAAATTCAACACCCCACATTAAACCTCTACCTCTAACGTCTTTAATTAGGTCAGGATAATCATTTCCAATTTTTTTCAATCCATCTCCAAAAAGTTTCCCCATTTCTCTCACGTGTTCAAGGAATTTTGGATCAGATTGAATATCTAGCATTGTGTTAGCAACAGCACATCCTAAATCAGATCCTCCCGTTGTCGAAATGTGAATAAATGCATCTTCATTGAATATTTTTTTTTCAATAAACGATTTATAACTACATGTAGATAGGGGATAAACTCCAGAGCTCATTCCTTTGCCACAAACTATGAAATCAGGCACTACTTTTTCATTAGGATACATCCCTCCATAAATTGCCCAGAATTGACCTGTTCGTCCTAAACCTGCTTGAACCTCGTCCATGATTAACATTACACCTTTATCATCGCAAATCTCACGAACTTCTGCAAAATAACCTTCTGGAGCTATCAAAACACCTCCTGTTGCCGGGATTGTTTCTAAAATGACACAAGAAACCTCATTTGTAACCGTTTTCCTCATCGCGTCAGCATCTCCAAAAGGTACTTGTTTAAAATCTGGATTATGCCATAGAAAAGTCTCTCTAAATTCAGGATTACCAGTCAATAACGCAAATCCAGTATGTCCATGATAGCCCCCTATAGCAGATACACAACCTTTTCTTTTAGTATATGCGCGTGAAAACTTAATAGCTGTATCTATGGCTTCACCACCACTTACACCAAAAGTCGTTCTTGTAATTCCTGGAGGCATTAAATCGGCTAATTTTTTACCTAAAAGAGCTCTCCATTCTGATAATAACATGTGATCCCCAATATCTAACCCACTATCTAATGCATCCTTTAGTACTTGGACAATTTGAGGATTACTATGACCAAGATTGAACACTCCACCACTGGATCGGCAATTATAAATTTCTAATGGTGGATCTGAAGATTTAATACCAGCTAATGTTTTAAATTTTATTCCACTTCTCTCTCCAGGTATTACTCCAAATCCAAATCCTTTAAATGTGCGTACTTTGGGTGCGTTCACATGTTTTGCATATAATTTTAATAATTGATCTTGAGGTAATAATCCAATATATTTCTTTTCTGAATCTTCTTTCATGATTATTCATTAATTTTAGTCCTTAATAAAATTTAAAGAATAGTTAAAAAGTTATAATAAGATAAAAATGAAGAGAGAAAGAGTATTAATGATGTACAGGTCTGCCTTTTTTGTGAATAGCGAATCCAAATACGTCCTCTGCACCCTCAAGAACCATTTCTGATATTGTGGGGTGACTATGGATGGTCTCACTAATGTCATGAACAGTTAATCCATGATTCATTGCTAAAGCAATTTCAGCAATTAATTCAGGGGCTTCAGCGCCAATACAAGAAGCACCAACTATTTTATGATCTTTTTTATCAACTAAGATCATGATAAATCCTTCTTCATGACCTGCACACTTCGCTTTTCCCAATGACATGTATGCGAATCGTCCCATAGCTATATCTACACCTAAATCTTTAGCTTGTTTTCTTCGTAGACCCACAGAACCAATATTTGGGCTGGTAAAAATAGTAGCAGGGACAACTTTATAATCAGTAGTTCGTTCTTTTACAGGAAATCCTCCTATACTCACTAGAGCATTTACTACGGATACGTCTCCCATATAACTTGCAATGTGGGCAAGCATTGGTGCTCCAGATAAAGAGACATCTCCAATTGCATAAATACCTTTAACTGCAGTTTCGCAGGTTTTTTGATCGATTGTTATTGCACCCCTGTTTGTTTCAATACTCAATTCTTCTAAGCCTAAATCTTTAGATTCACGAGCTCTTCCAATTGAGACTAAGCAGTAATCTGCTTCAAAATACGATTTTTCGGCACTATCAACTTGATCTCGTGGAACATCTGCAGAACATGTTGTAGCTTTTACGCCAGAGCCTGTATTTTCAACGGATAAAACGTTCTGAGATACTTTTATATTTATACCCATTTCAACTAACTTCTTTTGGAGTTCTTTAATAACCATGGGTTCCTCTGTAGCTATCGGGGTTGATAGATATTCTAACATCGTGACTTTAGAACCAAATGTTGTAAATATATTGGCAAATTCACACCCGATTACTCCAGCCCCAATAATTAATAGTCTTTCTGGAACATTTTTAAAATCAGGGTGTAAAATATCATCACTTGTTAATATTCTATCATGATCAATGTTGAAGGCGGGAATCAAAGCTGGAGAGGATCCAGTTGCAATAATTATTCTTTTTGCTTTTATATTCTGGGTTTCTTCTCCATTAATGGTAATATCAAATCCATCATTGGCATTTCCACCAATAATTTTGCCATGACCATTGTATACATCGTTTTTCCAAGCTTTTTCAAGTCCAGCAATTCCCTCAACTAATTCCTTAACAACTTTATTCTTCCGTTCTACAGCTTTGGCAAAGTTAATATTAAGTTCACAAGAAATCCCAAATTCTTCTCCGTGTTCTCTTATGGTCTGGATTAATTCAGCAGAAGCAAATAGCGCTTTGGTGGGTATACAACCCCAATTCAAACAAGTACCTCCCAAATTTCGCTTTTCAATCAAGGCTACCTTTGCTCCATATTGCGATGCTCTCACTGCCGCATGGTATCCTCCCGGACCCGCTCCAATAACTGCAATATCATATATTTCGGTCATCTTACACTCGACTACTTTAATTTTTATGTTTTAATATCTTATAGTATTATGGATAAAAATAATCCAAACAATTTTAAGTTTAATTAAATGTAAGATTTGCTTTCTAAGCGTAGGAGAATTTAGCATGACAAATTTGTTAATCAAAAATTTGGCGCAATTATTATCTAAAGGCTTATCGGAAACAGAATTAAATCTTAGAAAAATCTCTTTAGATTGTTTGGAAAAAGCAATACAATCAGTGATGCCAAGAAGATTGATAGAAAGATCTGTAAAAGTAATAAATGATACCTTATGTGTTCAAGATGACGCATATCCTTTAGAGGATTTTAACTCTCTTTACATCATTGGGGGTGGAAAAGCAAGTGCAGATATGTTCTTTTCTCTTGAAAAGCTCCTTCTAAAATTACCCAACATCCGATATCAAGGGATAATAAATGTCCCACAAAATCAAGATATGAGCAATTATGATATGAAAAGCGATGTTGAGATTAATCCTGCTTCGCATCCAATACCTAATAAATCCGGATTCGAAGGAGCAAGAAAGATGATGCAATTTATCAACAAATCTACCTCTAATGATCTTATTATATTCTTGATTTCAGGAGGAGGTTCGGCACTTTTACCATTACCAAGAGAAGGAATAACGTTGGAAGAATTAAAAACCCTAAATTCCCTCCTTATTGCATCAGGAGCTTCAATTCAAGAGATAAATGTTGTAAGAAAACATGTATCATCTCTAAAAGGAGGTAATTTGGCAAAAAAAGTACATGCTACAAGTGGGGCTAGACTGCTATCTCTAATCATATCTGATGTAGTTGGAAATGACTTAGATTCGATTGCATCTGGACCTACTGTTCCTGATTATTCTACCTTTGAAGATGCTAAAAGAATTTTAAAAAAATATCAGATTTGGGATAACGTACCCTCTTCCATCACCAATATAATTGAAGAAGGCTTGAATAATCCAAAATTAGAAACTCCTAAAGAAAATGATCCTTGTTTTTCTCGAGTAAAAAACTATTTGATTGGTAGTGTTGAATCTGTCATTCAAGAAATTAAACCCCTATTAGAAAGACAAAATTTCAGTGTTGATTATTTCTCCAATAATATCTCGGGTGAAGCAAGAGATTTTGGAGTTCACTTAGCTCATATTATATCAGAAAAAGTGAAACTTGCTAACGAGGAAGAGATTGATAAAATAGCTCTAATTGCAACGGGAGAGCTTACAGTTACAATTAAA
>JAGXNQ010000170.1 GCA_019894955.1 Promethearchaeota archaeon
TGATAACCGTCTTCACTTTCTATAATATCAACACCAGCAATTTGAGTGTGGGTCACTTGTGCAGCCTTAATAGCGAGATTTTTCAGTTCGTTTGTCAATTCGAGAGGTTCCATTTTCGCTCCAGCATGAATATTTGTTTTCCAATTATCACTTACTCGATACATTCCCGCAATCGCTTTATTCCCTAAGACAAGAATTCTAATATCACGATTATGATGTTCTATAAATTCTTGAAGATAAAATACATAATTCAATTGTCCTAAAGAATATATGACATTTTCAGCAAAAGCTTTATCGTTCAATCTTGTAATACCAATACCTTTTGAACCATAAAGTGGTTTTAATATTGCATCATTACCTAATTCTTCAAATGCATTAAGTGCATCCTCTGTACCTTCACAGACAATAGTTTTAGGGGTAGGAATGTTATTATATTCCAGGAAAATGGAGGTTAGGAATTTATCGCTTGCAATTTCTAGGGATTCCCTTGAATTGATCAACTGAATGCCAAAGGCTTCAATTGCACTTAAAATATCAAGTCGAAAAAATATTTTTTGAGTTGATGCTGCACCAAATCCTCTTACTAATGCAGCAGGAGGATTAAGTTTCTCAAAACGGCTCTGAAATTTATTAATATTAATTTTGACAGATATTTTTGATGGGATGAAATACTCTACATTATAATCCCGATTTTTAAATTCTTGGGATAAAATTTGTACTTCTGGATCTAAGGGATTTGGAGTTATAATCATTGAGTGCATATGTGTCCTCATTTACTTAATAATTAAATCAAATACCTCTGAACAAATAAATTTAAGTTATTTAAATACATAATAATGTCAATGTATTCTAATGAAAAAGATACCAAAAACCTTACTGAACTCCTTTCAAAATTACAAACTCTATATCACCAAAAAAAGGAGCAACTAGAAGTGCTCCACCAAGAAATCGAGGAATTACGATCAATGCTTTCTAGCTTAAATACGTTAATATCTACCAAATCTTTTTTAAGTGCCGACCAACTTTTTTCTGAAAAAGAAAAACGTCCTGACGACTATTTCAAGGAAGATATCGCCCCGGAAGAATTCAAGGGAACAAATATAAAGAGAAAGATTTTTTCGGAGGATAGAAATGAAGAAGAACACCTATTATGTGTACTCAATTTTTATGATTATCAAAAAGTTAACATTAAATTTATCGATCCCGAAATTCGGGCTATTGATGAAACTAATGAAAATTTTATGAATGTTTTTTTAAGGGGAGCATTAATAAAAATAAAGGAAAAGACCCCAAATCTTAGTATAAGTTATGATTTTTATAACAATACTAAATTAATAGAATATATTAATATTAATAATCTAACATCGATTAAAGATTATGATATAATAACAGAAAAAATACGAGAATTATTATTTATCCAATTGGATAAATTATAATAACTTAATACTAATTAAATAATCAACATTTCTTCTGAGTTTTTGAAGTTATATTGAGATAACATATTAATATAATAAAATACGAAAAATTAATTATTCAAAATTTTTATTATATATAATATAATAAGGGAAGTGCAACAAAATTGGCGAAGAAAAAGAAATGGCTAATCATGCCAATAGTCCATTCAAAGTTCAATGATAAAGAGCTCCAAGAAGCTCTGAATGATAAATCACGAGATTTATTGACGAAAGAACAAAGTGCTGTACCATCTTTCATATTTCTTTCAGGAAGTTTTTTTGACATTAAAGGTTTTGCATACACGGGATTAAGAGCTTGGAGAGGTGCTGTAAAACCATCAACTACAGATGAAGGGAGAAGACCTCTGTTAGAAGCCACTTTTGCTTCACTCTCTGTATATTTAAGTTCATTATTGGCACTACAATCAGATTTTTTCTTCGCTTTCGAAGAGATTAAGGATATATTGTTAAATTCAAAACGCGAAGATCTATGGACAATTGTCTCTGAGAAATTACCTTTTGTTTCATTACCTCCTAAGGAAATGTATGGAAATCAGATCTCTCCTATATCTCCATATTTCGTGATAAAGCAGGATGAAGAATTGATTTTGGGAGAAATTTATCCATCAGCGTATTTATCTAAGGTCATTGAAACCATTAAGACACGTTTTTTTGTCTTTTATCAATATCAAGGATATTCTGCTTTTGGTTTTTTTGATTCTTTACCAGATTTATCTAATTTCGGTTTTGAACAGCAACCTCAAGAATTTAATGAAGAAGCTACGCCTAAAAATCTTATAAAATACGCTAGCAAAGCAAAGAACTTAAAGGAACTTTTAATCGCTCTCATACATTCTCATAACAATGCATTCCTCGAACAGTTTCTAATTCCAGACTATGAATTATTATTAAATAAATTATTGGAGGGGGACTGATGACGAATATCGGTTTATTAGGCGATGTTTCAGTAGGTAAGACTTCAATTTTACGTCTCTTTGTCAGATATCTTAATAAAGGAGAGATTGAAAATGTAGAAGGAGGACTAAAATGCAATATTCTGAAGACAGATTTTAGCGGTGAGGCAACTCTTCCAGGAGGAGATAAATCTGATGCTTTAAATGAAAAAGAAACAAAGACTATCCATCCTAATAGAGTAGTTTTTCGGGAAGAAGAAAGTGGTAAAGCTCATACGATTTTCGCTCCAGGAGGAGATAGAAAGCGCGCGGTAGTAAAAATGGGAATCATAACGATTTCAAGGATAGCAACCCAAATAATAGCAGTATTCTCTGCTGAAAGAGAATTAGACCCCCAATTTGATTTCTTTAATGATGTTAGGTTTTTTCCAGATAATATATCTGTATGCATCAATAAGATCGATTTACTTGAAGGTGATAAAGAAGCGGGAGCAAATGAAATCAAATCAAAGATTACTGACTTTTTTAAGCAAAGAAAAATCAATGTAAAAGATTTTTATATCACATGTGGAGAAACTGTTGATAATTTCGAAGAGATTGAAAAATATAATGACCAAGTCGCTTCCATGATTTTAAAAATCACTACAACACATTAAAGCTATTTTTCTTATTTGTTAATTTTAAAAAAAATTTCTTAGCTTAATGTTGTTTAATTTATGGAAATCATCTGATTAATTTTTTGAAGTTGTTTCATTATTAATTAAAGCTAATTTCATAAATAGTTGATTTAAGTCTAATTGATACCCGATTAAAGGTGTCAGTCTAATTTCATTATTTTTGTGATCTATCAATAAATACCCTTTTTTTGCTAATTCCTTTAAATCTTCTGAAAGTGTCTTCTTCTTTCTTAATTTTATTATTTCTTGAATTTGTGTATATCCCTCATTTTTCAAACAGCATGTTAGGGTGCAGAATAATGTAGCGGCTAAACTTGGATGTCCTTCAAATGGATTTGTTTTAAACATATTTGAAATTTCAGAATTAACGGATAAATACCAATAGAAGTTTAGAGGATTAAATTTAACATAGTATCCTAATGGTTCTATATAATTAGATAAATCTATGATTAACTTTTTCAGATAAATATGTTTATTTTTTCCTTTGATATTTAAATATCTAAGAAGCTCATCTTCTGATGCTCCAAATTCATGAAGATTAACGCGCCTACTTAATAAATGCATTATTATCGATATCTCATTCATTTTTATATCTCACTATATTTGTTGTTTTTTCATATGTGATTTTTCCTATCTGCAGGAGGTGCAATATATATACAAAAGATTCATAAATTTCCATTTGATCTTGGAATTCATCAAAAAGTTTATCAAATTTACAAGGTAATTTATTTTTTATATGTTCATAAAAGTCCAGCATTTTTTCAGTAAACTTTTGGCGAGGAATCTCCAATAAGAATGAGCCTCCTACAGGTTCTTTTCTAACATGGTCAATCTTTTCGGTAATTAGGCGATCTTTGCTAAAACGGTGGTTACTGTAAATCATAAATTCAGGTGAAATTGATTCCAAGTGGAATACCTTCCTCCAGCAATTTCCTAACACTTGTTCTATTTCAATATCAGATGGTTTAGATTTCAAGAAATTCAAAAATATTTCATCGTTGTCGAGATGGTTTAGTAAATTCTTTAGTTCCTCAAATTTTAGAGCAAGTAAGTCACACGCTTTCTCATATGTTTGAGAATAGTTAAAAATGTTGTAAATGCTAAGTGATTCTTTCAATTGGTCGAAAATAGGATTTAATTCCAACTCTAATAATGAGATCTTACCTGTGACTACATCTTCCTTGACTGTATCAATATAATTTGTTAATTCTTCTGATATATCATCATATCCCATTATGCATCAATCCGTCATTATGATTTTTGGGTGAAAAATTGTTGATAATTCTTTATTACCTACTCTTGCTACTCCTATTATTTTGTCAGCAAGGGAAAATAATGCATTTGACGATTTAGGAAGAAACATTATTAATTGGATGGGTAAGTTTTCAAGAGTGGTCTTTATCAATTCATATGATATCTCTGCGTTTTTGTCATCTAAAAACATTGCTGCTTCATCAAACATACATAAAGGAGAGGGTTTAATTTCTTGTAATGAAAGCATTAAGCATATTGAAACCATTGAAATCTGACCCCCACTTAGTGCAGTACACGACTTCAATTGATCCTTTGAAACTGCAGCTTTAATGATAATTCCTAATTCCTCAAATTTACCATTTAATTCCAAAGAACAAAATGATTTTATACCTGTAACCTTAAATTTGTTATTGATTTTTGATTCTAAATCGCTTAACATTCCTTTAAATTTATTATAGTAAGTGTTTTCCATTCCAACTTCTGTTTTCATTGCTGCTTTGATATCTTTCTCTAATGAATTCTGATTTGTATTAATTTCTTTTAAACTTGATAGTAGCCGTTCTTTTTCAATGAGTAAAGATTCGTTAACATCAGTGTACTTCATTAATTCTTTCTGGGTGATATATATATCCTCGTTAATTTTCTCGATTGGTCTAAGTTCGATATCCTTTTCCAGGATAGAAGGTTGGATCTCGGTATTAATTCTCTCTATTTCTAACTTTTTCGCTTCAAAATCTTGATTTATCTCATGTAATCGAAAATTATCCTGTCCTAAATTTAGTTTCAAACTATTCTGCTCAGCTTGTTTGTCAATAATATCCGTGTTATTTCTTCTCTTATCCTCTTTTAATTGTCGTTCTTCGGAATTACTTATATTTAATTGTTCTTCGATAAGCTCCAAACTTTTGAACATATTAAAAGAATACACATCTGATTTCTCAAAGTCTTCTTTTCTTTTGGAATATCTTTCTTTAAGATCAGAGATGTAATTATTAATGCTCAAAGATTTAGATTTCAAATTATTTAGAATACCATTTTTCTCTTCTTGAATTATATCTAACTCGTTTAATTTTTCAGTATACTCCTTAAGAAATTGAGGAATCTCTTTAATTCGATCATTCCATTCAATAAATTCTGGTTCTATTTGAGATTCCAAATTATCAATTTGCTCATTAATTTCTTTAATATTTTCCATAGATAGAGATTTTTGATGTTCAAAATCATATATCATTTCATAAAAGCGATTTCTTTTTTGATTCAATCGTTCTTTTTGATTAAAATTATAGAGTAAATCATTGAAAAGTTCCTTTTTTTCATATAGATC
>JAGXNQ010000171.1 GCA_019894955.1 Promethearchaeota archaeon
GCGTCAGATGTGTATAAGAGACAGATTTTATTACCATCTTTTAAAAATTTTTGTTTAAGTATGAAACGTTCAGACTGCGTGCCACAGGCTCCGCAATGAACGCAGTTATATAACTTATAATAATCTTCTTGCTTGAATGAATAAGAGCTTACATCTTTGAGGAGATTTAGTACTTCTTGATTTGTTAAGAAATTATGAGGATCTAAATTTTCACAAGGACAGTCATAATCTTCCTTCATGATTTAATTCACATTAGTAATTCGAATATATCTTTAGCTTTTGGTTCAATTTTACAGATCTTACTAAATCGTGCTAGTATCCACCAACAACTGGGACAGTAAGTTGTAGCATATTTAATATTTGTCTTATTAAAATCTTCCATTCTTTTGCGGGCAATAGCTTCTATAATGTCTGTACGGTGCATATATCCTATTCCTCCTCCACAGCACCACATTGGAATATCTTCTACTTCATATCCGCTTTTTTGGAGTATTTTATTAACCATCTTGTCCACTCCTTCTTTGCCCCTATTAAGTAATTGACATAAATGTTGTACTCCAACTTTCCCCTCTTTCTTATCCTCAGATGATCTCAGATAATCGCTAATATAAACAAATTCCACTTTCTTTTCCATTTCTGGAAGATAATATTTATTAAATAAAAAATAGCAAGCAGGACACAAGCAAATTATCTTCTTAAACTGGTTAAAAATTTCAATGTTTTCATTTTTACATGTTTCAAACTCTTCCATTGAGCCGCTTGCAAACCATGGCCACCCACAGCAGATTTCCTCATCTAAAATTGTGAAGTCTATCCCTTGATTAAGTAGATATTGAAGGGAATGCTCCGTATATCTTGGTATTCTAATTGTCGAGAGGCATCCCATAAAATACAATGTATCGGATTTTTCGGGAATTCCCTCAGGACGACGTATACGCATTTTTTTTGAGGGATAAGGGGTTCTGCATTTCTCAAAGCATTCTCGTAATTCCTTCAAGCCTTCAAATGTATTCCCATCTTCAATGAATTTCTCTTTTAATTGAATTCTCTCTTCCTCAGTTTCGCACTCCCCGCAATCAACGCAATTGTACAATTTATAATAGTCATCCTCATTAAACTTGAAATTATCCTTTTTTTGTATTAATTCCCGTATTTTCTCGTCAGACAAAAAATTCTTTAAATCAATTTCTTCTGTAGGGTAATTCTTTCTACCTTTAATCCTTTCTTTCACTGTCTCCACCAAATATTTGAAATATGTAATTATTATTAAGAATTGGGTTTAAAGATTATAAACAAATAGTTAACAATATATTTTCAAAAAAGTATTAAATAATAATTAAGACTTACATTAATTTTTTTTAAAACCAACAGAGTTAACTAATTCAATATGTCCTTGGGGGATACTAGCGGCAACCATAGTTAATGCTTTAACAGGAAAAAACATTGAAATAGAACCTAGCCAATTTAATGAAATTGGGGCAAAGAGTAAATTAAAAATAGTAGCAGAAGAAAAAAATTCAAAATAACCTTCTTTTTATTTAAATCTTATTTTTTTTCTTTAAGTTTAACATCGGTTCGTTGAATTCCAACTTCCTTACTGCTTGGAAGTGCTGTACCGCAATTATCTTGGTTTGATTCATTTGCTTTTATAGCTTTCTCGAATTTTGCCTCTAATTCTTCATCAGACAATTCTTTATCATTCATATTAATAGAACTGTCATGAAAATATTTAAGGATTCTATTTATGAATTATTGACATCTAAAACTTCAAAAAAGGAGTAAATATATTATTTATTAAGAGAATCTACAACTGCTTGATCTTTCTCTCTAGGTCTTCGTTCTGGTACTAAAATAAAAGCTTCATCTACAGTCTCATAGAAATCAGAACGCATGTAGAGATTACAATAACATGTGCCGTGTTCTTTAATATCTAAAGGGGCATAATCACAAGGACATATTAAATCTCTATCTAAATCCCTATTTCCTGAAGCTAATCTACAAGGACAGGATTGGTATCCTAGCTTATTTTTATTCACACCCAATCCATCAAGTAATTCATCTAATGTACCTTTTTCTTTATTTAGTATCCATTGATTTTTTTGAGCTACTTTATTACAATATTCCAACATTCCTTCTTTTGTGTTCATATCCATGATAAATTACCTCTTATTTCATTATCTCCTCATATTTATTTGGATCATACCCCACAACAAATTTATCATCACAAACTAAGAATGGATAGGCAATCCTATCTGGTTTATATTTCTCTCTGAGGTATTCAAGTATTTCTGACTTCTGGTTGGGTGAAAGGCTATCTAGATCAATGTATTTATATTTAACATTTCGATCCTTTAGATAATTTTTACATTTCTTGCACCACATGCAAGTAGAGAGTGAGTAAATGCTCACATCATGAGAATCATTCTTACCATCAACTTCTTTAAATAATTCCCCCATAAATTCTGGAAGCATAGTCATCATTTTATATTGATTTTTTGTTATTTAATTGAAAGATAGAATTAAAAGATATTAAATTAAGGTTTATAAATTAAAATTAGCATCAAAGAAAGTATTTATATTATAATTCAAAAGATACAATTTAATTTCAAAATCTAAATTTTCAATTTTTTGATATTCTCACGCCAATTAACATCGATACATTCAAATGCTTGTTCAGTACGCTCTCTGATGTCGGCATCACAAGAATCTATTAAAAGTCCTAATTGTTGCAAAGCACGTTTATCTCCTATCTTCATTAAACTATCAATAATTAAGAATAGTCTTGCTTTATCTTGATCCTCTTTTGTTTTTTCGAGTTCTTCAGATAAAAATTTAAGTATTGACAATGTAGATTTTGTATTTCTAATTTCACCCATTGCCTCAATTATGCGATTTATTACCACGACATCCTTTTCTTTATTTATTGCTTTGATTAAAAGATTAACTGCACGCCCCTCTTTTAGATGTCCTAATTTTCTTGCAGCAGCAGCTCGTTCCATTATTTCTCCATGGAATAATTTCTGAATAGCGTTATTGAATTCATCTTTCTTAATATCTGGATCCATATAAGAATGAGAATTTTAAAACATTAAAATCTGTTTTTTATAATTTATTAAGTTTCAGAGCAAGTAGAGTTCAATGGTAAGCTAATAAGAAGAATTTGTTAATATTTATGAGGATATTGATTAAAAAAATAATGAAAAAGACTCAACCACAATCAAATATAAATACATCCAGAACAAATTATCATTAATTTACATTTTATATGAAATAAAAAAAAGGTTTTTACTATGGAAAGTGAATTAACACACTCGAAATTAAACATGGCATCTTATGGATTTGCCAAATTCCTGAATGAATTCATAGAAATGGCGTTTACAGCATGGTGCTTTTATTTTTATGAACAAGTGTTGGGATTGGAAACATTTTGGGTTGGTATTGGATACATTATTTTCGCTCTTTGGAATGCGGTAAATGACCCTCTCATGGGATTCCTAACTAATAGACCCTTTAAATTTACAAGAAAATGGGGTCGGAGATTTCCTTGGATCATTATCGGTGGAGTTCCTTATATATTAAGTTATACTATAATTTTTGCACCCCCTGGATCGGAACCTCTAATACTCTTCTTATGGTTAATATTTTCTACATGTCTATTTGATACGTTTAACTCCATATTTTTCATCAACTACGTTTCCCTGTTTCCCGATAAGTTCAGGTCCGTAAAAGAAAGGCGCACTGCAACTGCTGTCCAAACTCCTATAGGTATCATTGGAATTGCCCTTGGTGCTCTAATACCTCCGATGATCATAGATGATACAGCTCCTGGGACTTTTATTTATCAAGCTGTTTTAATGGCTGTGATCGGTCTTGTAGTTATTGTACTTGCAATACCGGGGTGTCGTGAGGATAGAGAAACAATAGATCTCTATCTCAAGAAAGAAAGAGAGAAAACCCCTTTCTTTCAATTATTGAAAACTGCCTTATCACAAAAGAGTTTCTTAGTGTTCATCATTACTTATTCTCTCTACCGTTGTCTTGTCATTTCATTCCAAGCATCAATCCCATATCTAGTAGATTTTGTATTGCTTGAAGACGAAATCATAGTAACCATTCTCTCTGCAGCATTTCTTTTAGGCTCTTTTGCTAGTTCACCCTTATGGGCCCGATTAGCGCATAAGTCGAATAATAACAAGAAAGCAATGTTAATAAGCGCAATTCTACTAATCATATTCACTTTAGTATTGGCGTTTATCGATAATTGGATGATCATGTTTGTTGGTATCATATTTTGGGGGATCGGCTTAGGAGGCTTTTGGACAATGATTTCTCCTGTATTAGCTGACGTCATTGATGAGGCAGTTGTTACAACACAGTCACGACAAGAAGGTATTTATAACGGATTTCTACAATTCTTTGGACGATTAGGGATTCTCTTTCAAGCCCTTACCTTTTCGATTATCCATATTTTTACGGGATTTGTCGAAGGTGCTCTTGTTCAGGACGCTCCTGCAATAATTGGCATTAAACTGCACTTTTCTGTCATTCCAGCGATAGTAATGTTAATTGGAACGATCGTGTTTTGGAAATTCTACAAATTAACCCCTGATAAGGTTAAAGATCATCAAGAAAGAGTGATAGAACTTAAATTATAACTCTATTTTTTCTTTTTTTATGAAAAAAGAAATTAAAATAATAAATTTAATATTATTTTCCTGCTAAACTTTTAATATGCCGAACTCCATCAACAGCGTCATCTGCGAAATCGTCTGCGCCTAATCTTTTAGCGAGTTCCATGTTCAAGGGAGCTCCACCAACGATTAATTTTACTTTATCTCTGAGACCTGCTGATTTTAAAGCTTCATGAGTTGTTTTAATATGTTCAACAGTCATGGTCAACAAGGAACTTAATGCGATAATAGTGGCTCCTGTTTCTTTTACTTTTTCTACAATGACATTTTCATCAACATCCATCCCTAAATCATGCACTTCAAAACCACTGCTCAATAATAATGAACCTAAAATATTCTTTCCAATGTCATGGTTGTCCCCTTGTACTGTGGCCAATATTATCTTAGTTTTATCTATTGACTTGTCTGATGCAGCTAAAGCTGGTTGAAGCACTTTAAATGCCTCTTTCATTGTTTCTCCAGCTAAAACTAATTCTGTCAAATAATATTCCTTCTCTTCATATCGACGACCAACCTCATCCATGCCTTTTGTCAAAGCATTTAGAATATCAAATGGATCCTTTCCATCTGCATCTAAAGCCTCTTTTACAGCTGCTTCAATATCATCTACTTCCAATTCAATTATTAGTTCTGTTAATTTCTCAAAATCCATGTTATAAATCCCTAAGTAAATAATTAAGTAATTTATTAATATTATACCCTAAAAATTATAAACATTACGACTCCAATTCTATGGAAAACTCAAACTCGCAAATATATATCAATAATGAATGAAATCATTAATCTCTCAGTTAAGTTTTTCTTGGGTTTTCATATTAAAAAAGAGAAGGAGGGAAAGCCGAAAAATAAAAACCTTTATTAAGGTTTATTAGAGATAAAGTTTAGTTACCATTTAATTAGGAAATTTCCTCATCACATGCGAGGT
>JAGXNQ010000172.1 GCA_019894955.1 Promethearchaeota archaeon
CCATATATATCATCTATATCAAATACTGGAGCATCTGAACCAACTGACAAACCTTTCGGTCTTGGCGGATCTTCGTCAGCCATATTGATATTTTATTCTTAACATTTAAATAATTTTTGAAAATAAAATAGAAATTAAAAAAGAAAAAGAATTTAATAAATTAAACTATAGCAGTCCAAGGTACGGGTAAAAATAGATCCAGATCAAGATATATAGCAGCGTATATAGTTTCAAATGAGATTTGAAGTGTTAGTGTATCACTGTTTAATATTAAATATCCAACGTAAGTAGAATTCACTACTATTGTTAGACTTTGATCAAGTGTTTGGGTAAAGGAATGAAATGCACTATAATATCGATTTGGAGCTCCCCCTAATTTTGTACCATTTGATAGATATAATCCCAATGAGAGATTTACATCATAAATGGCATAGATTCCATTGTTAGTTATATCAAATGTTAGTGTCATATTTATGGCGTCATCTGTATAAACACCAGGAGTCCCTGCTTGATCCCATATCACATCACCAGGTCCTATATCATGCATATTAAAGTTCAAATTCATTCCACTGTAAATAATACTAGCAAAATAACCCATTATTACTAAACCCATCAAAAACCCAAAAGCTTTAAATATCTGGCTTAACTTAAACCCTTTCTTAGTAACTCTGTATTCTGTCTTCTTACGTAATTCAATTGCTTCTACTAAGTATTGTAAAGCTCTTATTATGGTTGAACCTAATAATAACCAAGCAATAACTTGTAATCCTAGTAGAATCTGAATAAATTCTGTGTTGATATAATAAGTTCCTAATTTAGTACCCGCTTCGAATCCGCCAAAGATATAGAACAGATATATACCTGAATACAGGCTAATAAAAAAAGCCATTAAACGATTAGCAGAGGTTTCTTTTGGAAAGGCATGTTTAAGCATTGAGACGATTGTTCCAATTATTCCAAAAATCATAATTGAAATAGTGAAACTCTCAGCAAATGTAATGACATTAAGATACTCAAATATATAAATAAGTCCTAAAGGTAAGCCAATATAAAATACTGCGTTTAGAAGTCCATGAAGGATCATCTTACCCCATTGTATTTCCATCTAATTATCACTTTTTTTGTATATATTGATTTTAAATTAGAGATTATTAAGTTCATAAATTCTCTAGTATTTAAAACTATCAATTCAGAGATATGAAACATTGGTAATATCCATTTATCATTGGAAGTATTTGGATCGAAGTATTATTAAAAATTTGTTTTATTATTCGCGAGGGATTTGGGAAACAATCCTAGATGCTAATCTCTGTTAGTTTTTTCAATCTTAATAAGCAAATTACCAATCAGATTATGACTAAAAACAAATAGAATATCTATTAGTTTCCACCATCTAGGAACGTAGATCTCTTTTTTATTCTTCCTTGAAGCGTGGAATACTCTTTTAGCAATATCATCGGCTTCTAGCAGCTTGAATAAGAATCCTCGTTTTTCATAATTTTCGATCCATTCAATAGTCTCAGGGGTGTTATAGAAACCAGTTTTTGCTGGTGCTGAAATGATCGTTATGACCTTTATCATCTCTTTCATCATCTTGTATTCTAATCGTAGAGAATCTGCCATAGCTATAATTGCACTCTTGCTCATTGCATAAGCTGCCATATTTGGGACTCCTGTTCTTCCAGCTGCACTTGATGTAAATATCAACTGTCCACCTTTTTTGTTGACAGTTTTTCTTGCTTTAATAGGTCTACCGAGAAATGGTAATGCGGCTTGTAACACTAACCACATCCCATCCGTGTTGATCGCCATCACTTTTCTATATTCATCAAAACTTCCATTATTTGTAATTGAACACTTACTACCAATACCAGCATTGTTGAATAAAATATCAATGTACTGCTCTTTTTGACCAATTTTCTTAAATGTATTTGCGATTTGATCTTGATTTGTAACATCCATTTCATAAAATTCTACTAATTCTGCCCCTAAATCTTTTAATTCTTGTTTTAATGGATCTATCTTAGGATTAAGGAGATCTAAAAGATACATTCTTAAGCCAAGAGGGGCAAATTTTCGACAAACAGCACTCCCAATATCTCCACTTGCTCCGGTTATTACAAACACTTTACTTTTGTACCAATTCTTTTTCATATTGATCACTACTTTTATTTTTTGATTCTAATAGAGGGGAGAATTAATTCAACTAATAAAGTATTTCTGTAAATTGAAATCTATAATAAAATAACTCAATTGAAGTATTGATCTCATAATGAAAATCTTAATCACTGGAAGCGCTGGTTTTATTGGTTCGGCACTAAAAGGCTTTTTAGAGGAAAAAAATATTTCTGTCATTCCTTTTGATATCGAAGATGATCCTAAATATAATGTTAAAGATTTAGGAATGCTTAAAAAGCACATCTCGGATGTCGATGGTATTGTACATTTAGCAGCTCTGAGTAGAGTAATAATTGCCCAAGAACAACCTCATGAATGTGTCTCAACGAATATAGGAGGAGTTGTAAATGTACTGGAAGCTGCTAGAACAAGAGGCAATAATACACCTTGGATCATCTTTGGATCTTCTCGCGAAGTATTTGGAGAACCTGATGCATTGCCTGTAACCGAATCTTCACCAAAAATGCCAATTAATATCTATGGTCTATCAAAAATAACGGGTGAAAATCTCTGTGAAACCTATACTCGATATTATGGTTTAAAAGTCCGAATCCTAAGATTTTCAAACGTTTATACTAGTATTAATGATCACTTGGATAGAGTAATTCCTAAATTTATCATTCAAGCATTAAAAGGTGAAGATTTATATATAAATGGTTCTGGTGAAGAACAATTTGATTTTACTTATATTTCTGATACTGTGAACGGCATTTGGGGTTGTATTCAAGAGATTGAAAAAAATGATTCTATTCTAGACGACTTTAATTTGTCAATTGGTACACCAGTATCTTTGAAAAAGTTAGCTGAACTTATAATTAAAAAAACTGAGAGTAAGAGTCATATTATATTCAAAGATTCGAGGAATTATGATGTAAATCATTTCTATGCCTCACCAAAAAAAGCACAAGACAAGTTAGGATTTTCTCCCTCTATATCTATTGAAGAAGGGATAAACTTAGCAATTAATGATTTAAAAAAAATTATCTAAAAATCGTTTAAATCTAATTGAAGATGAATATCTTCTGGTTCTAACTCATGCAACTCTTTATTGAGTTCTTCTGTTAATCTACAACCTATATGAAAATAGAATTGAACCGTGTTTTTAGAAGGAGTAGCCGAAATATATAACTTTTTGGCTCCTAATTCTTTGGCTCTTTTTGCTGCTAGTTCAAAAAGGGATTTTCCCAAACCAGTTTTTCGATATTTTCTATCTATATGGAGAAAATCAAGTAATAGTGTTTTTTTGTTAATACCAATAAAATCTGAATCCAAAACACTAATACCTACCAATTTTTCCTTCTCAAATGCACCATAAAAATACCCCTTTCGATCAAAGAGAGTATAAAGGTTTGTAATAATATTCTCTAAGTTAATAGGATCCCATCCCGAGATTTCATGATGTTCAGAAACTACTGAGAGTTCTTTGTTCTTGTAGTAATAAACATTTTCGATTAATTCGCTACGATCTATATCCCTAATTTTTTCAATCTCATTTCTTTCAATCAATCTAAATTTCATATTATTCACAGTAATTTTTTTAATTCGAAATTTCGTTCTAATGAATGTGGATTGCATAGAAATAAATATTAATCAAAAAATGATAGGATATATTCCATTATCATCAACTGCCTTGTTGTAGGCCAAAAAGTTTTCTAACTTACACCATTTGGTTACAGAATGTGATGAGGAAAATATATGACCTCCGTCTTTAGATACATTTTCTAAGAGATATTTCACATAATCAGTAACTTCTTCGGGAGTTCCATGAGTTAAAAGGGGAATTGGAACATTTCCAACTAAAATCAAATCTTTTCCAAATTCTTTCTTTATCTCAACTATATCATTCCCCGCTGCTGATTCTATTGGATGGAGAGCATCGATTCCCATTTCTACAAAATCAGGAAGCATTTCCATTATATATCCACAAGAATGCATTAAAATTTTACCTCCAAGGTCATGTATCTTTTTACAGAACTTCTTAATACTTGGTTTAAAAAATTCTCTAAACATTCTTGGTGAAATGATGCTTGTTCCTTTAAGACCGAGATCATTAGTCATGTGGATATATTCACCTCCCTCTTCAATGATTTTTTCTCCTACTGTGATGGAATAATCGCTCATTTGTTTCACGGCTTCTTTAATGAATCCTTTATCCTTAACCAAAAGCTTGAAAAGTTTTTCAAATCCAAACATACCACATAATTCTTCAAAAAATCCACAACTAAATAAGAAAAAGACTGGTGCGATGTCAATTTTTTTGCATGTATTAATTGTTCTTTTTACTAATATAGCGTTTCCTGGGTGATCAGCATCAAATTCTAAATATTTTTCCCAATCTTCAGGAGATTGTAAAAAACCATGTCTTGTATGAGCTCCATTGGGACTGGTACGCCAAACAAGCCTTCCATCTGGACCTCTTACAACTTTGTTATCCTCTTCAGTATGGAAATCTTCGAAAATTTTATTTTTAAAAATCATTGGTACCCCAGGAGCTGCAAGAAACATGTCATAATTATACTCTAGATGAATTCGAGCAGTTTTTTTGGAGGATCCACCAAGAAGAGCCTCAAGGCTGCGAGAATTTGTTACAATTTGTTCCATTTGTGAGATTAGTGCGGGATTATGATGAAACATATCAATCATCTGAGGTGGAAAAAATAATATCCCAGTACCTAATTGTTGACTGTCAACAAGGGGATTTAATTCAGGAATTTCAATTGATATCTCAAATTTGGGTACCCTATCGGGGATTTCCATATTAAAAACCGCTTCCACGCGCTTAAAAGAATTCCATTCAGTCATAATGAATAAATAAATAACAAGAGGTATTAAAATATATCGCTTCCTATACTGTAAAGCTGTTCAATTAACTCACTGCTATATGAAAAGATCGTGAAACCACACTTTCACGAAGAAACATATATCTCTTAGTGATACTTAGATATTATCAGAGTGATATTGAAATGAAGAATTATGTAATGATAATTATTATATTATCTTTTGTGTTAGGTTTGTTATTTGAAATAATCTCTTTTTTATTATTTCAAGGATTATTTGCGAACTTAAATTATCATTGTGGAAGTGCTTGCGAAATTTGGCCAGGAATTCCTACAAGTCAAGTATGTATTTTAATGTGTGTACCGCGAAATGGATATTATTCTCTTTTTTTCATTATTGGGGTTGTTTTAATTACTGTGAGCATTTCTTCAATGGTTTATCATCACCTACGCTAAATTGTATACTCTTATTTG
>JAGXNQ010000173.1 GCA_019894955.1 Promethearchaeota archaeon
GGATAAAAACTCCTATGAGGTTGCAGTAAACATCCCAAATGATGGTATAATAGAAAATCTACCACAGGATTTAGTGATTGAATGTTCAGCAATCGTAGATAAAGAGGGTCTACATGGCGTAAAATTAGGAAAAATTCCTAAAAATATCGCTGCAATCCTAAGAATCGAATCATCCATTCAGGATTTATGTGTAGAAGCCATTCTAAAAGAATCAAAAGATCTTGCTATTACTTGTTTGGCAACTGATGTTAATTGTGGAAGTTTCGAGATGGCAGAGGCTATTTATGAGGAGATGTTTGAACTTCAAAAGAAGTATCTACCGAAATTCAAATGAAAATTTAAAATAAGCTCAAGTTTAGTTCTCGAACTCTTTCCTTATCCATTTTTATAATATCTCTGTCATATGTTAGTAAACCATTTATTTCTTGCTCAACATCAGTTGTTTGAGTGTAAATAGCAGCACTTAAACCTTTTTTAATGAGATCTTTTAGGTTAATTATCAAATCTTTATAGCTTTTAAACATCTCTTCCTTATTCTGAAAAGATTTATACGCAAATTTTCTTTTGAAATTCCACATGTGTTCTTTAATTGACATTCCCAATCCACCAAATTCTCCCACTACTGCAGCTCTATTTAGATTTTTCTCTGGCATTTTTGGTTCAGGATAATGATGAATATCCCTAATATCACCTACTCCTCTATCAAACCATCCGCTAGCATTGTCTAGTAGACGTGTAGTATCTAATTTTCTGATTTTTTTTACCACATCAATAGTATCAAACTGCCCCCAACCTTCATTAAAGGGGACCCACGTTACTATTGATGGTGAATTATAGAGATTTTTAATTAGGGATTCTAGTTCTTCATAGAAGTCAATTTTAGCTTGAGTAGAGCGCTTTCCCTTGTATTTTTTACCTAACAAGATCATTTTTAAATGATGCCATATAGTCCATTTCTCACCATTCGGCATGTCTTGCCAAACCAATATTCCCAGTTTATCACAATGATAATACCACCGAGCGGGTTCAACTTTAACATGTTTTCTTATCATGTTAAATCCAAGTTCCTTTGTAATTTCAATATCATATTTTAAAGCTTCATCAGTTGGTGCGGTATATAACCCATCGGGCCAATAACCTTGATCTAAAGTACCGTATTGAAAAATTGGTTTGTTATTTAATTCAATTTGTCTAATGTCATTCTCACTCTTACCGAGGGAGATTTTCCTCATCCCGAAATAGCTTTTAATTTTATCAATTTTTTCATTATTTCTTATCAAGGATATTGTAATATCATACAAAAATGGATTTTCGGGGGACCATAATTTAGGTGAAGGAAGATTTAAGAGGAGATCTTGTTCAAAATTTCCCTCTATTGAGAGTATCTCTTTATTTTCTTCAAATATAGTTGTGTGTATTTTATCATGAGATCCAGGTTCATGAACCTCAACATTAAGAATTAAATTATTTTTATCAATATCTGGAATCATTTTTATACTATTAATGTAAGAATTTGGAGTTGGTTCAAGCCACACGGTTTGCCAAATACCAGATGATGGAGTATAAGTTATAAATTTGGGTTTTAAAGACTGTTTTCCATGACTTTGGTGATCTTTATCAGATGGATCCCATACTGCGATAATAATTTCATTTTGATCTTTTTGATTTAAAAAATCAGTAATATCGATCTTAAAAGGAGTATATCCTCCTCTATGATAGCCTGCTTCATTATTATTAATCCAAATGTTAGCTTCCCAATCAATAGCTCCAAAGTGGATGAAAATCCTCTTATTTATCCATTTTTCTGGGATAGTGAACTTTCGATGATACCATAATCTTTGATCCGGTAATAATTTCTTTTTTATACCAGATAAAGCTGATTCTATTGGATATGGGACTAATATTTTACCATCATACTCTTTAATTTCTTGTGTTTCCCTTGGAAGTATTGCGTAATCCCACATCCCATTCAAGTTTAGCCATTCTTCACGTTTAAGCTGAGGACGAGGATATTCAGGAAGAGGATTTTCTGGATCAATATCTTTTGTCCATCTTGAAACAATTTCATCAGTTATAGGAGACCAGTTATTAACCATAAATACTAAATATAAATTTGAGCAATAAATTTTATCAGAAAAAAAAAAAATAGAATAAAAATTTAAAAATTAGGGTAAGAAGTCATCAAATGCCCAATAATGCTCTTCTTCTTCTTGTATTATATCTTCAAACAATTTTTCCGTCTTTATGTCTCCTAGTCGGGTTGCTTCGGCAATAACTTTTCGATATAAAACTATCGCATAGTTTTCTGCCTCTCTATCAAGTTTTATAAACTCATCAACAGAATTTCCAATTTCAGGCAAAGGATCGAGTGTAGCTATAGATTCTCGATCAATTTCATAGATTCTTTCCGAGATTTTTTCCATGTGGTCCATTTCTTGAAGAAAAATTTCTTTAAGAACTCCTGATACGACGCTTGCTTTGTTTTTTCCGGTAACAACTTCTAAAGCATTCTTCTTGCGCCTCATTCGTTCTAAACCCTCAGCTTTCTCATGTTGAGTGGTATATTGAACGACTGCTGATATTTCACTTGCGAGAGCTTTATTAAGTAGAGCAATGTACTCATCACCAAAAATAGATCTCCATTCAGAGGCAGGAGTTTCTCCTAAATCAGGTTCAGCTTCCATATCAACATAATCTTGAAATTTCAATAAATGTACTTCTTCATCACTATATATCTTGGTGAATAATGCCCATGTTTCGCGATCACCAATATTTTTAGCAGCTTCGATTAACTGACGATAGAGTTCTAAGGCCTCTTCTTCAGCTTTTAAATTTAATTCAGCAAATTCTTTCATCGAGTTTCCGATAATAACTCTATCAGGTTTAGTAGTTGCCTCTCCACCTAATAAATAAATTCTTTGCATAATTTGGGCAAGATGTTTCATCTCCTCTATTGCTAAATCCTTTAAAATCTTTCCAAACTCATCATACGTCGTACTTTCAAGTAAATAGTTTTCCTTAATTACTTTTCTCTTCAATTTATCAATTTTTGTATGCTGAAGCATATATTGTGCCGAAACTTGAATTTCACGGGCAACAGCTTGGTTTAATAATGCTAAATACTCATTTGTAGCCTTTATAATCATTATAGATTCCTCTTTATAAAATTTACATTAAATGATGATATTTTCTATTAAAAAGTTTATTATAACAAATTATAGAACTATTTTATTTATTTCAAATAATTATAATAAGAATACTTCTCTTTCATTTCATTAAATATCTTATCAGCCATCTCAAAACTTCCAACATTTGGGTCAACAGCTAATGCAGTAATTGCCTGTTCTTTTGATTTATTTAGAATCGCATCAACACATAAATCTTGAACTGTTGCTTCAATACGGAGGATAGTTGCGATATTTTTTGGTAAATTCCCCCATTTTACACCATGAACTCCTTCTCTATTCACAATTCCCGGACATTCAACAACTAAATCTTGAGGAAGATTATCAATGATTCCATCATTTGGAATGTTTACAGCAGTTTCATACCTATTATCATCTTTTAGAATACCTTCTATTATCGGGATTGCTCCTTCTAAAGAGAGATATCTCAGCATTCCTTTTCTCGGATATTTTCCTTTTTTCAGCCGTTTATAATATCTCAATAGACGGTCATATATTCCTTGACCCCCTTTTTCAGTATGATCAATCCAGTCAATCATATCTTGGGTATTTGTAAATTCTTCACCAAATTGGAGGTATTCTCCTAAATGAGTATCTCCGACATATGGAAACCATCCAAATCTCTTATAGACTTCAAAAGATAAGGTAGAAAAATCAAACCTATTTTCATGTTCCTTGAAATAATCTCGAGCTTTTAAATTAAATTCGGGCATTAAATCCTTTCCAGTTTCTATTTCTTCAAGCCCCATCAAAAAACCAAAATGATTTAACCCATAAGGTTTTATTTTCATTTCCGGAAGCTTTTTACCAAATAATTGGGGCAAATAGAGATACAACAAACCTATTTGGTGACATAACCCAACAAATTTTAAATCTTGAGTAGCTCGTTTAATAGCTAGACAAACTCGCGCCATTGGATTTGAAAAGCTTATGAAAAAAGCATCTGGGCATATCTTCTCAGCATCTTTTACAATATCTATAATGTCTGGAATGATTCGAAAAGCGTGCATGGTGCCTCCTGGACCCCCACATTCTCCTAAAATTTGAGTAGAACCATGTTTTCTAGGTATATCATAATCTTCTCTCCATAATTTCATTCTGTCTCCAATTTCTATAGAACTTATAATAAAGTTTGCATCTTTAAAGGCTTTGGACCTACTTGTAGTATATTCTAATTTAAATTTATTGTTAATTAATTCATTTTCAGCCTCTAAAAGTTCATATATCATCTTAAGTTTATCAATATCAATATCATGAAGGACTATTGTCGATCCCTCTAGTTCACTGCTATGATATATGTCCGTAAACATTGATGGCCCAAATGATGTGCTTCCTGCTCCAACCAAGACTATTTTTTTTTCCAAATTTCATATCCCCAGTATGTATTTTAATTATATTTTAAAAAAAGATCTATTAAATTAAAAATTAGCTAAATTTGTATATTTAGAAATGCTGTTCAGTCCATAATTAGCGAATTTTTAATAAAAATAAGAGATTTACTATATCATTAGGAAGACTGTTATTTATCATGGGGAAAAACATATTCCAATTATAGTTGGAGCTGCTCAGTTCACTCAACGTAAAAATACGCCTCTACCTCTTGACTCACTCAGTTTAATGATCAAAACTAGTCAAGATGCAATAAAAAATACACAAACTGACAATATTGTCGATTTTATTGATGCCGTTTATATGGTAAATATCCGTTCTTGGTCATATGGAGACGCTCCGGGTGAGCTTAGTAAGAAGCTCAATATCGCACCTAAAGAAAAAATATATTTACCTGATGGGGGACAAAGTCCTCAAATGTTAGTTAATCGGGCTGCAAAAGCTATTGCTAATGGGGAACACCGTTGTATTCTTATTACGGGCGGCGAAGCGGCCTATTCTATTGCTAAATCATTCAATGGAACCCGTCCTGAACATTGGCCCAAAAGAAGGTCCCCGAAATATATAAATGGGAAGAAATGGAATCTCTCAGAAATTGATAAGAAATATGGATTATTTTATCCATCACTTACATATGCTATCATCGAGACAGCTTTAAGAGCATCTTCTGGACGTAGTATAGAGGAACATAGAAAATATATGGGCAAACTTTTCGAACATTTCTCTAAAATTGCTGCTAAAAATCCATATGCATGGATTCAAAAATCTTATACTCCTGATGAAATAACTATACCCAGTGCGGAAAACCGAAATGTAAATTATCCATATACTAAACGCATGTGCGCTAATTTC
>JAGXNQ010000174.1 GCA_019894955.1 Promethearchaeota archaeon
AAGCGATGTTGTTTGGACCCTCTTATTATGATAAACTAGCTGAATTCATAGAAAATAATAGAGATAAACAAATCCATCAAACTGATACTTTAAAGAACGTGGTATTAACTGGTTGCTCGGCATTTATAGACGATTACTTAGTAGATTTGATAGAAGATGCTGGAGGTAATGTGTGTTTCTTTGATACTTGGATAGGAAATCACTACTATTCACAAGTCTTTAGTGAAGAAGAAATAAATTCAAGCCATAACCCTTATGATTTATTAGTTCAGAGATACAAGAGGAACACTCTTAGTGATCATTCAGTTCCAAACTTCTTGGATAACAAAATTGCTCAATTAGTAAAAATTAACAATTCTTATAAAAAAAAAACGGGAAAAAGTATAGGGGTATTAAATCATATCATTAAGTTTTGTGATCATTTTTCAATGCTTTCATCTTATTTTAAAGAAAAATTACAAATGGAAGGAATTCGTGTGTTAAATTTAGAAAGAGATTATTCTGGATCCAATAGGGGCCAATTATCCACTCGAATTGAAGCATACTTGGAGATGTTAGAATAATGAGTTTATATGCTGATGAAATTATCAGGTTCTCTTCTGTTTTAAAGATGTCTTATAATTTAATAGCAGGGAGAGATGAATTAAAAAGGAAGAAATTAAGAGAGAAAAAACATCTCATTTCAGTTGCATTACCATTTTCTGATTTATTGTTTGGTTTTCCGAATCTCATTCCTGTGTTTCCCATTAGAATGGAAGTTTTCAAAGTAAGTAAATATCTTTCATATTTAGGTTCTGCTTCTAGTATTTTTGGATGGGATAATGTCTCAAAAATCTTAGGTTACATAAAAAACGCAGGGATTAAAGAAGTTAGTAAGGTCATTGATGACATAATCGATGGAGTAATAGAAACATTAAATGAAAAGTATAATGAGATGTACGATATTGGAGTAGAAAGAGGGATATCGAGTGACTTCTGCTTTGCTTTAAAAACTTTAGTTGGGATGCATGTCTCGAAAATGAAAAATGTGAGCGGTACACTAAATTATTCTATAAGATGTAGTGCTTGGAACAAGTATTTAGAATCTTTAAAAAGTATAAAAAGCGATGTCAAACAAATTTGGTTAGATATTCCTCCAAGAAATATCGGAAATGCCATGGGGTTGCTTGAGGATAATATTAGATCTGCTCTGACTGATCTTGAGGATATAAGTGGTAACACCTACAATGATAATCAGTTGAGAGAACACTTTAAGGTAGCAAATCAAATTCGCAGGGATTACAAAACTATAATTTATGAAATTGGAGCTTCAGATTTTTATCCATGCAATCCTGCTACCTTTAGTGAAATATTAGCTCTGCTTAGTATTAGTTTTCAAGATTATAATTCAAACCCAATAAGATACGCTCAAAATATTCATCAAATGGTAAACGAGATGAGAGAACGAATTAAAAAAGGCATCGGAATGGATGTTTCAAAATACAAAAAGATCATGGTTACACCCATGTTCGGGGGTTGGGAACCTAAGACTCACGAGATAATCTATCAGCTTGGAGGTAGAGCTATTTATGCTGATTGGGACGTCCTTAAATTCCTTGATGATATTCCGATTTCTAGTAAATCAGACCCTGTTGAAGCTTACGCTCAATTTTTATCAGACGTGACTGAAAGTGGTATCGGATGTGATAACAACGTTTTGACTGATTCATACATTCGAGTTGCTAAGCAATTAAAGGCAGATGGATTAGTTTTTAATTCATTATTTGGTTGTCATTCAGTATCTAACTGTTATGCCATGTTAAAAGATAAAATTCGAAGAGATTTAGAAATTCCATCAATATCTTTAACCTTTAACAGAATAGGAGATAATATCGAGCAAGTTAGTACTCGTCTCGGAGCTTTCATGGAAATGCTTCGATGAGTAAGTAATTAAAATACATATGATTCATAAATCTCTTCCGTTATCTTTTTCTTATGAGTACATAAAGAGCACTCCAAAGTTGATTCATTTTTATCTTTAGATGGTATCATTATACTCCCACATCTATCACAGAACTCAAACATAAATTCTACATTCTTTATTACTTTCTTCCATAGATTTTTGGTTAAGAGGGTAAAAACAAAGATTACGACGTATTAAAATGAAAAATTTCAGAAAATATATCAACGAGGTCATGATTTTTTTCTACACTGGTAATCTTATTTTTTATTTCAGAAAGTCTTTTTGTCTCTGATTCAATATGATCTTTTCTATAATGAGATGTATTTGAAACCATTCTAAGACTCCTAATTTTGTTTTTAACTTCATTTTTTCTACGAGTTAAATTATCCGATAAAGATCGGTCTTCATTGAGATTATGCCATATCTTACTTTTATTTGGGGGGATAATAAAAATTGGGATAGCATGGGAAGATTCTCCGTATATGTGATTTCTCAGATAAGTCAAAAGAGATTTCTTGACTCCATTTAAAGAAAGAATGATAAGAACCGGTTTTATTACACGATCTTTACTTTTCAATGTTTTTCGAATTTCTTTGGAATAATTATTTATTTCTTCACTTAATCTTACTAATTCAATTAAACTAAAATTGGTTTGACTTTTATGTGAATAGAAAAATAGCATCATGTAATCATTATCTTCATTCTGTTTTATGAATTTATTAGAAACCACAATCATATCAATAATACGTTGATAAATTTCAGAATCTTTAGCAAAATCATAATTGCGGAATATATGAGAATGATCAATGCCATATTCGATAAGATTTCTTTCAATTATATCTAAAAAACTACTATGTTGCGCATATAAATTAATGTCATCAAAGTCTGGAGTCAATGAAAAGGGATATTTTAGTAATCTATCCTTATAATCAAATTCGCTCTTAATTTTTACTATAATTTTTTTAAGTAAATTAGCTTCAAGCTCATTATAATCAATCTTCGTCCTCTTTGAATATTTAATCGCTTCAAGATAGTTAATAGATTGATATAATGATTGTTTATTTGTAATTTGAATTTTTTGATTAGAATTTTTTAGTTTTTCTGTCAATATCAAGATGGTGATAATTGTACGGTTGAATTCCAAGTCGAAAAAGGCTGAAACTTGAATGTATCTTGATTTTTTATCTAAAGCATAAAGAGTTAAATTCTTATCTTTAACAAAGCTTTGAGGTTCAATTTCAAGTGGTTGGACCACTTCTTTTATAATCTTAAATAAAGCTTTAAAATTTATCATTTTTTCAATGGTTTTGATTTTCATATTATCAACAAACTAATTTTTTTCTTTATCTTTTCTTATAAACTGACTAAATACAACCATTTTCAAATAAAACATGATTAAGTCTGATCTTGTGTAAGATCTATAGGATGTATTATTCAATTAGGAATAGAACTCAAATTTAAAACGATTATGATTTGATTTAATGGATTAAAAAATAATGTTTATTCCAATCAATTTAAATTTAATATTCAATTTATTTAATGTTTGGTTTAATTTAAGATTTCCTATTAGATTACTCATTACTCAGAATAAAACGAATTTAGTAAATCATTTTTACGAGATTTTCATTTCTTTTACTTTTATGATTTTTATCTCAATTCTAGCAAATTTTAATATTGAATTTTACCTTCAAATAAATAATATATCGTAAAAAATAAGCGTTCAAAATAATCTTGGAGTCCACAAATCAATGAGTTTATATGCAGATGATGTAGTCAGTTTTGCATCTGTGTTAAAAATGTCATACAATTTCCTCACTGGTAAAGATTATTTAAAAAGAAAAAAAACACGTGAACGAAAAAAGTTAATATCTGTGGCTTTAGGTTTTCCAGATCTTGTGTTTGCTGCAGGAGCTATTCCTGTTTTTCCAATAAGAATGGAAACCTTCAAACTAAATACTGTTTTGTTAGCATTGAACTCCGCAACAAGTGTATTGGGGTGGGATTTAACCTCAAAAGCCTTAGATCTTGCCAGACAGTTTGATATTCTAAAGATCGTAGATAAAATCCTTGAAGAAGTCATTGGTTCTATTAATGAAAAATATAATAACATGTATGATTTGGGAGTTAAAAATGGAGTCCCATCTGAATTATGTTATGGTATTAATGCACTTTATGGAATGCACATTTCAAAAGGAAACTATATGGATGCGAACCTAAATTTTGCCATGCGATGTGGAGAGTGGAATAAATTTTCGGAATCACTAAAATCCACAACATCCCCTCAAATCTGGGTTGAGATCCCCCCAAAGGAAATGGGAAATTCTAATAAAGCCTTAGAATTAATGGTTAATAACATAAACAATGCAATTACACAATTGGAAAATATAACTGGAAACATAGTCACTGAAGAAAGTTTAAACAAACAGTTTCGAATAGGAAACCAAGTGAAACGATTCTACAAAACGATTTTATATGAAATTTGTACTACTGATTTCTATCCTTCTAATCCTGCAACATTAGCAGAAATATTAGCTTTATTAACGATCTCGTTTCAAGATTACAATTCAAATGCCCAAAGATATTTAGATAATATAGGGCACCTAATTCAAGAAATGAGGATGAGAATTCGAAAAAATATTGGAACGGATGTGTCTGGAACACCTCGATTGTTATTCACACCTATATTCTCAGGTTGGGACCCTAAGGTTCATGAAATGATATATGATTTAGGAGGTCGTATTATTTATGCCGATTGGGATATTTTCGGCTTATTGGAAGAAATTCCTGTATCATCAAAACTTGATCCAATAGAATCTTACGCTAAATTCCTCTTAGATGCATCAAAAAAAGGATTAGGATGTGACAAAGAAGCACTAACTCAATCCTATGTTAAAGCTGCTAAAGATTTAAAGATTGATGGAGTAATTTTTAATCAAGTTTCAGGGTGTCCTTCTATTTCTAATATCTATACCTCTTTATTAGATAAATTTAATGATGATCTTGAAATTCCCGCAATAGTGATAAAATTTAAAAAGATAGGGGAAGATTTAGATGAAGTAAAAGGAAAACTGACTAACTTCATGAATAATTTTAAATAAAGAAAGAAAAGATTGAGAAATTAATACCAAAAAATAGATTATTTAAATAAATCTGATGGTCTCATAAGATGGGGTTCATCTTCATCATCACCTTTCTTCTTCTTTTTCGGAACAAATCCATAAACTTCTGGTTCTTGAGCTTCGCCCGTGTCAGATACCGGTGTAGGAGTATTTAAATTTATCCCGGCAGTTATTGATTCAGGTTTCTGGGTAATAGGGAGAATTTGACTAGCGGCTAACATCTCAGGATTAGTGTTGGCTTTTAGGAATTTCAATTCACTAAGCACTTTCTCTAAGTTCATAGATTGAACGCTCCGATTCATAGTTTCCATTATCTCTTGCAG
>JAGXNQ010000175.1 GCA_019894955.1 Promethearchaeota archaeon
ATGTCATTCAAGCTAGTTTTTAATAATTTCATAATATAATAGAGAACTTATTTTAAGTTTAGAATTTCGGATTTATCAATTATAAGCTAGATTTATTTATAATAAAAAACCTATAAAGAATAAAACAGAATTTTCTCTGATTATTCTAACAAAAATAATAAAGAAATAATTGGTGTAAAAAAAATATGGTTTTTGAAGCTGAACCTGATAAAATACCGTTCTTTAAACAATATTTCTCAGTTATTATCTTAATAGCTAACATTTTAGTTTTTGTGTGGCAACTCATGGACCCTGCTGGTCAAATGCACATAGAATATGCTTTTGTACCTAATGAATTTTTCGCGGGTGAGAAATTATATACAATTCTAACTTCAATGTTTATGCATGGTGATTTCGTCCATATAATAATGAATATGTGGTTCTTTCTTGTAATAACAGACAACTGTGAACATGCAATGGGTCACTGGTTATACCTAATAGCCTACTTTGCATCTGGACTTTTCGCAACTTTCCTTCATGCATTGACTAGCGTGATTATACCAATTTGGGGTCCTATTTTAGGGGCTATACCATCATTAGGCGCTTCTGGAGCAATATTTGGACTTATGGGAGTTTACTTAATTCTTTATCCAAAAAATAAATTTTATCTTCCTTCATCAACGGGCATGTCTATGCGAAAAGTGAATGCTGGTTACTTTATAATAGCATATTTCATATCTGAATTAACTTATGCTGTTTATTCTTTTTCCAATCCTTTTGGGTCGTCCACAGCGCATTTTGCACATGTAGGTGGTTTCATAGCTGGAGCAATTATAGCAGGGATTTTTAAAGCCGTAAAAGGAACCTCATATCAAAAGAAAAAGCCATAAGCGATAATTTTAACAAATTTAATATTTAACCTTTTTTTATTTTTTAACAAAATATTTCAATAATAATTTACTTAGAAATTTACAACTTGTATTATAAAGAATAAAAATGACAACAAATATCGTTGTTATAGGAATGGGCTATGTAGGTATTCCAATGGCAGCTTTGTTAGCAGATGTTGATGATTTCCATGTCACCGGCATTCAAAGACGTTCAGCTAGATCTGGGTGGAAGATTGATTGGCTTAATGATGGTAAGAATCCTTACGAAGGGGATGAACCTGGTTTAGATGATTTGATTACTCGAATTGTCAAAAATAAAAAATTTCATGTCTCTGATAATTACAATAGTTGTGAGAACGCTGATTTCATTCTGGTTGATGTCCAAACCCCTGTAGAATTAGAAAGTAAGGTTCCAAGATATGAATCTCTAATAGAAGTATCTGAAAGGATAGCAAAATGCATGAAAAAGGGAGCTACCATTATTATTGAATCAACTGTTGCTCCAGGAACTACAAATAATGTTGTGAACCCCATTTTAGAGAAAGGGAGTGGTTTGAAAAGAGGGGAAGATTTCTACTTGGTGTTTTCCTTCGAAAGAGTAATGCCCGGAAAATTATTAGAATACATTATTTATTTCCCTCGTGTTATTGGAGGAGGATGCGAAGAAGCAAACGAAAAAGCTAAATTTCTTTATGGAAAAGTTGTAAAAAAAGAATTACATGTAACTGATACTCTTACAGCAGAATTAACAAAATGCATTGAAAATTCATATCGAGATGTAAATATTGCATTTGCAAATGAATGTGCTTTATTATGTGAAGATTTTAATAGCGATATATATGAAATCATTGAATTAATAAATAAGCGTCATGATAGAATGATGCATCTACCTGGTAGCGGTGTGGGTGGGCATTGTTTAACCAAAGACCCATGGCTATTACTATATGGTCACGATAAGTACACTAACGCAGATAATAGAGACAAGATTAAATTAATACCAGACTCTAGAGAACTAAATGATTTTATGCCTAAACATGTAGTAGAATTGATGGAAGATGCATTTCGTGAGGCTCATAAATTAGTAGATAATATTAAAATTGTATTGATGGGTGTATCTTATAAAGCAAATACGGATGATACGCGAAACACGCCTACTGAAAACATAGTAAAAATCCTCATGAATAGATACCATTCTCACAACATTGTTTATATTGCACACGATCCCTACGTGAAAGAAAAAGATTATCAACTCACGAAACTAACTAACAATTTAGAAGAAGCATTTACTGGAGCAGATGTGCTAATCTTTGCCACAAACCATAGACAATATTATGAACTGGATATTAAAAAGATAAAATCCTTAATGAAGACACCAATCATTATTGATGGACGCAATATTTTTATCAGTGAGAATATGAAAAAGGAAGGATTTAACTACCGTAAAGTTGGATCAGGTTTAAAATAAAAAGGTTATAAATTCATAAAAAATTTCAAATGGTACTTTCTCTGCAGTCCGAGCAGGACCGTAAAAATAAAACCCTAACTTTTATTGGTTTGATTATCGAGAATTTTTTTATTTAATTTTTCGATTTTTTGGCTTGTTTTTTTTGCCTTATAGCACTTATACTATTAAGTATACCGTCTATAATACCTCATCCTGTACAGTATTCTTCTGTAGCATGAGTTTTAATCTTATTCTTCCATTCTGACATTTTTTCTTAAATTGCTGTTATTTATTATGATCTTAGAAAAATTAAAATCATTTAAGCATTCTCGTTATGAAAGATAATTTCATTAATCGAAGTAGAATCGATTCTTTATATAGGAACACTTCTTATTATTATTAATTCATAAAAATTCACAACTTTTACAAATATGGGGATTAAAGAAGAATTATCAGAATTGGGAAAAGGTATGGCAAAACTTACTTCAGAGTTACATGAAACAAACACGACTATGAGAGAGTCTATGAGGTTAATGGCTGATTCAATGAAGGAATTTAGTGAAACTTTTTCTAAAACATTAGCAGAAACTATGAAAAGTTTTGAGGATATGAAAATTCAAATTGATATTCGCGATACAGTATTAAAATCTCTCGGGATTGATGGTGTTATTCCGGATTTCTTCAAGAAAAGAAAGTAGATGCCCCGATAAAGATATCCAACTATTATGATTGAGAACTAGTTTTTTTAAAGATGAAATACAATATCATCAATGAGATTAAATAAACAACAGTAAAACTAATCCATAATAAGAATTCGGGTAAATTTCCTGAAATTAGAGAAGAAATCGCTCTATAAATAAGAAATAAGCTTATAAGACTCAATAACTGAAGTCGTGATTTTAATTTATCCATTATATAAAAATTAAATGATGTAATTTTTAAAACTATACCATATTAAAAATAACTATCCTATATTAAAAATTAATAATAAAACTCTAATGGTCAGAATATAAATGTCTGCAACTCCACCTAATTGTTATATCTGTGAGAAAGATTTAAAAAGGAGTATCGAAAAATCTTATTATTGTATTTGCGATATCACAATATGTGATACGTGTATAAATTCGGTTAAAAAAAATGAAACTACGTGGATATGTCCCAACTGCAAGAAAGAATTACTGTTAGAAAATAGCAGGTTATTCAGGAATAGTTAATTTTTACTTAGCAGTCTGATATTTCACACTCATAAAACGGTGTAATATTGATAAGCCTGTGATGAAATAAAACGATTATGAATTATGGTCTAATTGCATGAAATAATCAAAGGAAGTCTGAGGCTTATCATCTAATTTAGTGTTTTTTATTAGGAGAAGGATAAAAAATAAAAACATTCCACTTTTTAATTTAATATTAAATTCAGAGAGAATATGAAAGATCATGACTAAAATCTCGAAAGTATTAGAGATTGAAAATTGTAATAAGGATGATTTAATAAAAGCTCTTTATACTCCGGGACTGTGGGAAAAAATCACACCTGTACAAAAAATTGAAGTTGAATTCATAGCACCTAATGTAATGCATAGCAAAATCCATGATCAGATAAAAGTTGTAAATGTTCCAATTGAAATGGAGACTGAAATAGTCCTTTCTGATAAAGGAGAAGAAGCAGGAAAGGGTCATTTGATCGAATTAAATATTAGAAATAATGAGCAAATTCAAAAATTTGAAGGAAGATTGCGGATTAAATCTCTCTCAGCAACTAAATCAAAAGTGGGTGTATTTATTGATACGATTATCTTTACTAATGATTTTATAAAATTGCTAGGAGGAGCTGCTGATTTGACTTTTCAGCTAAAAATAACGGATATGATGAATCGATTGAAATCCTTTTGCAAATCAAGGAGTTTGAACGAATTTCTACATAATACATGAACTAATAAATTCAAAAGATTTTTTTCTACACGGAACATTATATTATTAAATTTAGAAAAAATAACGGGTATTAGGTAGTAACGATGAATGTATGGGTGCTAGATTCGGAATCTGGGATTACTTTACTGTATAAATCATATTTAGACTTACCTTTAGATGAAGATCTTGTAAGTGGGCTGTTAGCTGCATTAAATCAATTTACTGTGTTTGAGTTTCAAGAAGGGATAGAAAGTATAGAGATGGGAGGATTACGTTGGGTCTATTTAGACGAAAAGGATTTAAACTTACTTTTTATCGGTGCGTCAGAAAAGGTTGTAAATTCAGACATGTTAAAAGCCCGTTTAAATGTTATAAAACAATCTTTTATTCAAAAATACATACCAGATAGAGAAGAATGGAAGAACTTATGGAAAGGTAATACGGATCTTTTCTTACCCTTTAAAGAGACTATTGATGAATACTACCAACAATGGCTTACAGCAGAAGGTGTATCTAGCTTAGCAGAATATTATAACATTTTGGGAGTATTTCAGCAAATTCTAAATCTATTAGTAAATGTAGTTGAAGCACATATTTCTCCTTTGAAGAAAGAGAAAATTTATATTAAGATAGAAAACATGTTCAATAATTATTTAAGCCATGATTATGTTAAGGAAAATGAAGAACTAAGTAAATTATCATTTGATCGTAGCGCTGGAATCAATATCATTAGTATAAACCCTGGCAATTGTGATATGCTAGTCGTGGAAAAACAGATCATTAATTTAATAAGAAGAATCATTCAAATGATAAAAAATGAAGAAGGGTTCGAAAGAACTTTACACTATTTTCTGAAGGAGAACATTTTTGATTATTTAATATCAAACATGTCACTCCTTAATGAGTTAAACTTATTCAAATTTCTCATACAAGTCTTTTTACATAGATAAAAAATAAAAGAAGTTTCCTAAGGGAAAATTCCCCTTAATTCGATAGCTTTGGCCACCCTAGATACCGCAATTATATATGCCGCAGTTCTAAGTGAAATTTTTCGCTCCTTTGATATTTTATAAGTTTCTTCAAACGCTTCGATGATTATTCGCTTTAATTCTTCATTGATT
>JAGXNQ010000176.1 GCA_019894955.1 Promethearchaeota archaeon
CTTTTTTCACTAACAATATCGCTTTTTGGATTCCTTGATGGTCTTCTTGGGTACTTGTAATCTGAAGAGCTTCCATTTTTATAATTTTTATGAAAAGTTTACTTATTTCTTTAGCTTGTTCATAAAGCATATGATCCCTGTAAAGTGCTAAAAAATTTTCAAAATTACGCTCATATTGCTTATAATTTAACTCAATACGTTGTTCCTCTAATCTTTCTTTGATAGATGTTTCATTTTTAATGAGATAATTATTCTTTGCAGCTTTAGAGATCATTTCAAAAAAGTCAAAAAATTGTTGAAATTCCCTCCCTTCAAGCAGTATATCAAGTGCTTTCGTTAAAATATCGTCTTTTGCTATATCCTTTCCAATTTTCCTATAAAATAATGCTTGTTCATTTAAGATATTAACCGCATTAGAAAATTGACCGTTCTGAACGTATTTATCTGCATCTATTAATATTTTCTCATTTAACCTAATTATAATCAGTTCTTCTTCCATGACAAATTCATAAACCATATCAAATCCTTTTTGTATCCTTTCTACAGATTTTTTCTTTTTAATCTCTTTATTCTGATCTTCCACTTTAGAACTTAATTCAGTCATTTTTTTTTTTAATGAACGTGAGTTTAGTTTGTTTGTTAGTAACATTGATGTTCCAAAATCTCCGTCATCCAAAAAAAGCTTGATTAAATCCACCATTTGGTGATCAATATCTGTTTTCTTCACATCATAAGATACCCAGAGATTATCAATTTCATCATAGCTTTGTTGTGCAGCGTACTTATCTTTTTCTTTAATCTGTATTTCTAACATTGATATTAATACAGACTCAAGTTTTTTGGTAAATTTTTTAAGAGAATTAAATAGATCTTCCCTCTGGTAAACAGTAATTGTTCTATATAATTGATCTCGAGCAACGTAATAATTATTATTTCCTACTAAATAGTCTACTGCAGATTCAATTTTATCTTCTACTTCGTTTAGTACTTGTATAGCTTCTTTATGATTTAGACTATTAAGAATTTTAAAAGCATTTTCAACTTTACAAAAAGAAATCCAAGAATTTATTGATAATTTAAATGCTTCATTCTTAAAGGCTTCATCTTTTAATTCATTCGCGATCCATTGTGCTACCGCTTCATATTTCTTTGCTGCTTGCTCATATTGCTTGTTGTTAAAGAAGATATTTCCCAAAGTTACCTCATTATCAGCGTATTTTTTCTTGTAGTTTATTGATTTCTTTCTATTTATATCTTTTAAGATATTTGAGGCATCTAAATATTGATTTGATTCAGCAAATAAAAATGCTGCTTGTTCACTAATAATGAATTTCTCTGGAATATTCAAAATGTCTGCAATCATTGCTGCTTTTCTAATTGCATGTGCAGCATGAATATATTGGTGATTCTTGAAAAATATATTTGCTAGTTGGATGAGTATCGGATATCTCATCCAAGCATTCTCGATATTTAGAGGAGTATCTCCAGAAATCATTGCAAAACTTAAACATTGAAGAGGTTGATGAAAATCTATTGAGGAGAGATTAGCAAACCCTTCTAATTCATAATGATTAATCCATAAACTTTCTAACAAATCATTAACTGAGAGCGGAATTATTCCTTCAGGGTCGTTATAAATAACAACAGTAGGGATATTTCGTTTTACTGAATATATAATTGGCATGATAGTTTCAAAGAAATCCGTTTCTTCCTCTTTCATCGGATTAATAAAATATATGATCCCATCAACCATAGGTAATAACTCATCGTAATCTACTCCAATGAGATTATCAATTACATCTACTTCTAAATCACATATATCTTCAAATACAGTGATTTCTTTATACCATTCCATAAATGACTCTTTTGCTTCACCTTCTTCACCAAAAGCATTTGTGACATATAAGGGAATCATATCTGGATTTCCCAATACCAAGATTTTAAAAATATAGCGCATGTACGGCTCTTTCCATTAGTATAATTAATTTGAAATATTTCACAAGTTTTATTCTAATTATCTTATCAAATTTTTAAAACTATTATTATTATTAAACATTTTAAATTTTAAGTTTAAGCATATCTAATAATTAAACTATTATAAAATCAATTAAAAAATGAGAGAGAAAAGTGGATTACATCGAGAGAAATTATATTATACTTCAAGAAAAGATGATTGAGCAAATGGAGGATTCTTTAAGACTCGGTCGTACATTAATTGACACTGCACTAGATGCAGGGATTCTTGACTTTGTAGTGAAACCTATAATTAAAAGTTTTTATGATTATTGGTCAAAACATGATGCTCGTTCTGGAACGCTTGATCAAATTCATATTACATTAGAAACAGCTAAGGCAGCTTTAAATAATGGTGCTACTGAAGAATCAATTAATTTACTCATGGAAAAAACTTTTCCAAGTTATTTACAAGGTGATCAAGTATTTCGTCAAAGTAGTAAGCACCACAAAAATTATAAAAGACTAAAAGATATTGCAGAAAAAACATATTTGAGCTATTTAAAACAAGTTATCTTGTTACTAAATGTAAATAATGACGTACACGATTATGCTGATTTATGTTTGCACGCTTTCACCACTAAAGAAGAAACCACGAAAATCTTAGCAAAACAGTTAGAGTATACTGATGAGAGTATAAGAATTGTTGAAGAAGATTTAACTATATTAAAAGTTACCATTGGTCGAAAGATTATCATCAAGGCATTAAGGAAAGGGTTTGAATTAAAGAAAAAGGAGTTTTACAATGGAATTGATGATGCATATTGATGGTATCGATACTATTTATTGATATTAACACGGATTAATAAACGATAACCAAACTATTAATTTCATAGATTATTCTATAACATCATATATTCTATTTTTAATAATCAATTAATTGGTATTTGTAATGGAACATGTAGAGAGAAATTATAATATTGTTCGAGACAGAATGATCCACCAAATGAATGTTTCACTTGGTTATGGTGAAGAAATTCTGGATTCTGAACTAAATGCAGGAGTATTACACTTCGTTATAAAACCCATCGTGACTGCTTTTTATAAATATTGGACTGATAAAGATGCAAAAGTGGGTACAAAAGAACAAATTCGACTGAGTTTAGATTCTGCAAGAAGTTTGATCCTAAATGGAGGATATTCAGAGGAGAAATTTAATGAAATCATAAACATGAAATTCAAAGCTTATCTTGAAAATGATCAAACTACATCACAATGTAAAAAGACCCATAAAAATTATAGCAGACTAGAAGCTGTTTCAAAACAATTATTTACTTCACAGGTGGCAGAATCGATAATTTTATTAGATATAAAAGAAGATGTTAATACTTATAATGAGTTATCAAGAGCAACCTATAAGACTAAAGAGAATGCTTATGAAGCTTTAATAAAACAATTGGATTTAAACGAAAGTGGTATAAAAATTGTTGAGGAAGATGATAGCATTCTAAAAATCGCTGTTGGTAAAAATATTATTACTAGTACACTTCGCAAAGGATTCGATTTAACAAAACAAAAGTTAATAGAGGAACTTGACGAGATTTTTTTGTAGGTTAATTTAATCGGTATTTTTTAGCATTTTTGTTTAGTGATAATGTATGACTGACAAAGGTATTTTAAAGAAAATATTTTTGAATTTTTTTACAGTTGCTTTCATTATTATGAATTATTTCTATATCTCAGAAGGTTTTGGATCGATTTCATCCTATTATATCAACAATAGTGGATATGTTATTCAATTTAGCATTTCTTTATTGTTATTTGTGTTCTTGGCAATTTTAGCAGGACCTTATATTGGATTTGTTTCAGGATTCATTGGAGAGCTTCTTTTTCAAGTAGCGATTTATAAGGTCATCTATTTTGACTGGTGCCTTATAGTAGCTTTACTTGGATTATTTTGTGGGATATATAAGTATAAACCATTGAAATTTCATGAAGGGATGAAAGTTTATTATACTTTTTTGATATTTGTAATAACCTCTTTTATCATGATGATTTTAATTGTACTCTTTCATTTCTTGTTCTATCCAGGTTCTCTCGAAATTGAAATGATATTTATTAATTATGGATTCATGTTCTTTACTCAAGCCTTAATATCCATGATTCTACCAATTCCTATTATGTTAATTGTGTACGATAAAATATTTTCAACCCGGGAACGCCATATTTATAATCAACTTCTTACTCATCATCCGATTTCTGCTAGTGATCACACTTTCTTTTTTCAATTTGGACGAACTAAATTCTATTTTTGTTCAAGATGCTCTGGAGTCATAATCGGAGCATTAATCTCGATGTTTAGTATTCATGTAATTGAATTAATTTCAGGTGCACATCTCAATCCTGAAATCGCCGTTATTTTGTGCATAATCCTTCCAATCATTGGAATGATCGATTGGGGTACTCAAAAATTAAAGTATAGAAAGAGTACAACTGAATCAAGGTTAGTAACTGGGTTTATGATTGGAATTGCTTTAAATTTACTAAATTTCACTCGAGAGTATTACTTCTTCATGCTTATAATTATCACAATTTATTTTGGTGCCTTATTTCTATTAATATTTTTTGGATATAAAAGGGAAATGAAAAAATTGAGTGATAATATGGATCGACTATCTGATAATGATGAAATTGTTCCATAATAATTGACAGAGTATGACACCATGAGGAATATTATCTATATCCATGGATTAGAATCATCCGGAATGGGTTTCAAAGGAAGATTACTAAAAAATATTTTTCCAGAAATTCTTACTCCAGATTTTGAACCCCATAATTCTAATATTTCAATCAAATCATTGTTGAAAAAAAGAATGCTCCAGTTGGACATCATTATAAATGAGAAAGAAAATTGGATCATTATCGGCTCGAGTTACGGAGGCCTAATGGGGGCACTATATTCACTCAAACACCCTAAAAAAGTAAAAATGTTAATTCTTTTAGCGCCTTTTTTTGGAGCTAATTTATTAAATCCTTCAAAATTCCATCCAATCGATGTTCCAATAGTCATATTTCATGGAAAGAATGATTTAACGGCATCATTAAAAAAATCAAAAACAGTATCAAACATTCTATTTTCTAATTTAGAATATAATATCGTCGATGATGATCATTATCTCCATACAACTGTTAAAAAAATCAACTGGATTCAGCTTATTGGAAAAAACGTGTGAGTTAGTGAAGGAAATAAAAATTGGACTCCATTTATATTTAATAAAATCGGTTACATCTTTACTCTAGTATAAACATTTAAATAAAATTTTGAGATTTTCATAATAACTAATTGGTTATTTAT
>JAGXNQ010000177.1 GCA_019894955.1 Promethearchaeota archaeon
ATATTTTATTTTGTTTTTTTGGCCAAAGCAGTACCGACTTCTAAATCTTTAACGATGCCGACGCACACAGTTTTAGGCTGCTACTGAGATATTCAGTATGCTACTACCCATATCTCGCACAGCAAATCGTCCCATTTCTGGAAAATCTTCATATTTTTCAATACAAAGTTTCTTGATGGGTTGTAGCTTTACGATAGCTGACTCGTTTCTTTTTATGAACTTAGGTGAATCTTCAATAACGGCCCCGGTTTTTTGATCTAGCTTCTTAATTAGTTCTACGAACTTTGCAGCTACTTGAGCGGTATGAGCATGGATAACGGGAGTATACCCTTGAGCAAGGGCAGTTGGATGCCAAATAACAATTACTTGTCCAATCCAATAACCATTAGGGTTGACGACGGTTGGTGGATCTTTAGGATGACCCATGCAATCTCCCCGGGAAACATCTTTTAGTTCAATCCCTCTAATGCTAAAACCAATATTGTCTCCTGGTATTGCTTCTGCAATTTCCTCGTGATGCATTTCTATGCTTCGGATTTCACCAGTGAATCCAGATGGCTGAATGATGATTTTATCATTTTTCTTCAATATCCCAGATTCTACCTTTCCAACAGGTACTACACCAGTGCCTTTGATTCGGTATGCATCTTGAATCGGAATGCGCAATGGTTTACCTGTAGGCTTTTCTGGAATCACAAAACCATCAATAGCATCAATTAGAGTAGGTCCTGTATACCAAGGCATATTAGCTGAGGGTTCGATAAGGTTTTCAGCTTTAATTCCGCTTACTGGAACGAAGTGGATTTTTTTTACGGGAAAACCGATATTTCTAAGCAATTCAGAAACTGCATCCACGCATTCTTTATACCGTTCTTCTTTATACTCATATACATCTGCCTTATTTATGGCAACAACTAGTTGTTTAATGCCCAAAGTTTGAGCTAAGTATGCGTGTTCTCTAGTTTGACCATTGGCCGCAATACCTACTTCCATTTCTCCCTTCTTTCCCGAAACAACAAGGACTGCGGCATCAGCTTGAGATGCACCAGTGATCATGTTCTTTACGAAGTCAGCGTGCCCTGGAGCATCAATGATGGTAAAGTACTTTGAATTGGTTTCGAACTTCCGGAATGCTAAATCAATTGTAATACCTCTTTGACGTTCTTCTTTAAGGCGATCAAAGACATACGCATATGACCAAGATTCGCGGTCGTATTCTTTTGCGAGCTTTTCAAGCTCACGGGCCTCTCTATCTGAAATAGCTCCCGTTTTAATGAGCAATGCGCCCATCATTGTTGATTTACCGTGATCTATGTGGCCGATTATTACGAGATTTAAGTGCGGCTTAATTTTTCCTGACATTTTCAATCAATTTCCTTTGTTTTAATTTCAAAACTATATTAAAAATAATTGAATATAGTTTGAATAATCATCTTAATCTTATAAAATATATATTTTTTACGATAATTTACAGCAAGTTATTAGGGAAACAACTGGGAAATCATTAATTTTTCTCATTAATCAGAGAATTAATTTCTCTAAATGTATAAATAAAATATTTATCGTTGAAGGTTGAATTATGTTTCAAAATAGAAGGTTATAATTTAGCGTAGATCTTCGATAAGTTCATTTTGATTTTCTTTTAATAATGTGAAAATTTCATTTATTTCGTTCATAAAATCAATGCAATCTCCATTTTCATCAATGATTTCTGATTGCACTTTTTTGTTTAGAAATTTCGGGAATATTTTATCTAAATCGCGTACATTTAATCTTGTTTCTTTTAAAAAATCTAGTAGGTGATGAATGTAAAACGCCTTAACATACATTTTCTCATTACTGTATTGTTTTTCGAGGTCTTTTTTATAAAAGAACTTTAACTGGCGTGAAGTGTTGGTCTCTTCCTCATCAATTATATTCCGAGCTTCTTCAGTAAATGCCCATTCTGTCCCATAATCTATATTTTGATTAACGAAATTTGCGATCGAGCGGTCTATTTTTGCTTTGTCTGTCCATTTGCTATGTACGACCCAATTTGGCATTTTTTTCCTTAAATATTTTTAAGTGTAATGTGATGAAAAATTGATATAAAATAATAAATTTTAAGTCATGAAAGCCAAAAATAAAAAATGATATCTGCTTACAAATATTAAATTACATGATTTACAATAATAAATTAATATTATCGTTGATTCCCCATGGTTAGAAATAGAACACCTTTTCCAAAAGTAGGAGATTTCATCATCGGTCGAGCAGTTAATGTTGAACAACAATATATTTATGTAGATTTAACAGACTATGAGGGTTTACCTTCAGAGGAATTTGCTCGAGGCATGATTCATATTAGTGAAATTTCTAGTCGATGGATAAAGAACATTAGAAATTTTGTTAGAATAGGACAAGTTATTGTTTTGCGAGTTTTAAAAGTGGATCCTTCAAAAGGACATATTGATCTCTCCCTTAGAAGAGTGAATTCAGCGCAGAAAAAGAAAGTCGCAAAAGAAAGGAAATATGCTGTAAAATTTGACAACATCCTGCAATTCTTAACTGAAACTGAAGGAGTAAACATGACATTAGATGAAGCTTGGGATCAAATTGGATGGCCCCTATTAGATAATTATAAATTTTATCAAGAAACCATTGAAACTCTTAAAGAGAATGGCGATGAAATCATTGCTGAACTTTTAGATATTCCTGAGGATATCAAGAAAATATTCATGCAAATTATAAATGAAAATGTGGAAATTACTACTGTAAGAATATCAGGAAAAATCAAACTTGTCAACAGAGAAAGCGATGGAATTGATAGAATTAAAGATACTCTTACAACTGTTGCAGGGATTGTGGAAAACCCTCGAGAAACACGGAAACTCGATATTACTTACCTTGGAGCTCCATACTATCGAATGGAAGTGATATCTAAAGATTATCTTAACGCTGAAGGCATTATTTCTGATGTTATTGACACATTAGATGCTAAGATCGAGGAACATAAAGGAGCATATGAATTCATTAGAGATTAAAACAAAAAAAGTCAGAATGAATTATTATCATGGTTAAATATCTCTTGAAATGTAAGGAATGCAATCAATATGGGCTTAATAATTCAGAAAATAATTCAAAATGCTCAAATTGTGGAGGGCAACTTTTAAATCCTAGACCTCCAAAATACTCGCCTATTGATAAGTATGGAAAATATCGGCGTGAATACTTCAAGGAAGATTTTAAAAAGAGATTTGAGCAAGATTAAGCTAATTCTATTTTTTCAGCGAATTTTTCATTTATTAATATAATTGCATTTTTAACAGGTAAATTAATGAGGTCTTCTTTCTCGAAAGGTCCGTAATTTTTTAGATCAACACCAACTAGGGGAGGAGTTTTCTTCACAATTCGAACGAGAGTATATTGATAGTCAGTATCTTCTTGTAGAGGTGTTGATTCTTCGGGTTTTATTTTTTCTATTTTTTCAGGTTCTTCCAATACTTCTTTTTCTGATATCGGTTTGGTGGTTACTTCAAGGAGTAATTCTTCCTGTGGTTTTTCTAAGAGAGAAACAGTCCTGATTTTATTATAACCCTTGAATGAACCAACAAGATTTTGATAAAATTTCTTTTCAAATTCGATCAGATGATTTAAATTAATTTCTTCTAAAGCCATGGCTGAATTCATTATTTTTATCTTTCTAATCTGAAGGAAATCGTCAAAAAGGTAATTAAAATTATTTTGGTATTCTTTGATCAGTTGGATTTTTAATGGAATATTATCAATGAGATTATAATTATTAATTTTAGCCTTAATCTCTTGATATCTACTATAATCTTCCTCAGATAAATCAGTGAGATTAAGTTGTTCTAATTCACTTATCCATTGATTGTAAAGATCCTCATATTCCTTTTTAAAATTCATCTAAATCTCATATTATATGATATATAAAACAAGTTGACATGTAATTAATTTTTAACTTAAACAATTTTTGCCACACCTTTACACAATAGAAATACAGCTACGTGATGAGGAACTTCAACTCTTTCACCCCATTCATATTCCCCATATGTTATTCCTTTAATTTTAGTTGCAGGAACTTTAATTGCTGTTATTTCCAATTTTTGAGTTATATTTTTCTTACTTTGAAATACTATCGGGTCAATTAGTTCATTATTTTCATCTAATGGGCTAAAATCGGCAAGTTGATCATATTCAAGTTCTTGAACTTTAAAACCTGTCTTTCCATGCAATGTCCCGGGATATCTAATGAGTCTATGGATATCAATTGAGACGGGTTCATCGATTTCTGCACCAACTTTCTTTACGACAGCTCTCAGTAATTTTTTCCACGTAGTTAAGCCAAAACCTTCTATAGACCAAATATTACGCTGCTTGTCGTTTATCGTCTCTAAAAAGTCTTCTCGATGTTCTAGCAAACTACTAATTCGGGAGGGATGTATATCTGCCCAATGTGGATCACGTAAGAAATGTTCTATCTCAAGGGGATCCTTGTGTAAAATCTCCTCAAGTGTAGTCATAATTTTGTTTGACCATCCTTGGTTATCTTTTAAGAGTCCGAGAATGCTTGAGAATTTTTCATGTAAACCCAAAATTTCAAATGATATATTTTCCCCTGTTAGGTAATCAACAATTTCTCTCCGCTGATCACTTGTTAAAGTTCTAATTCTTGGATCCTCGATCTTTAAATGATATCCGCGATGTCCCGAGAACGCAATCTTGATTTGTTCAATATTTAATGCAAAATCAGTGATCAAGAATTTATCTATTAGTTTTATGATTTCATTTTTCGCAGTTTCTAAACATTTATCACATATCCAAGCAATCCTTGTTATTTTTAGCTTTTCACAGCTTGGACATTTTTCAATCATTCCTATGCCGTTTGCTCCACATTCCTTACAATACCAGAGATCGTGATCGTTTTTACATTCAGTATAAAAATGATCTACATCGATGTCAATTACAAAATCACATCCTTGATAGCCTTTGTTATCCATTTCATTATTGTCAGGGTGACTATAAAGAGAACCACTTGAATATGCATGTTTTGGACTATTCTTAATAAGAAATTGCCTTAAATCATCAATTTTTACAAAAGCTAAATGCCTTTGCATGAATTGATTATCCCATAAAAGAAATCCAAATTCTCTTTGATCAAACACGCTTACATCTGGAATATCCCTACTGGATTCTTGATAATATGCTTGGAA
>JAGXNQ010000178.1 GCA_019894955.1 Promethearchaeota archaeon
TTTAAGATCTTTGAATTTATGTTTAATAAAACCTCTTAAATATTCAATCCCCATGTCCTGAAATAATACTTGAACAACATGTTTTGGCTCAATACTACCCTTATATTGTCTACCAACCTTAGCGAGATGTTCATTTACCATTTTCTTCAATTCTGGTTTCTCTTCAAGTTCGATCCAAGCATCTCTCAGAGTTCCATAACATCCATTACACCCAGTAACGATATCTATTCCTAATTCTTCTGCGAGTGTAATATTGCGTGCTGCAATTACGAGCCACGTAGGAATATGAAATGCACGAAAAACTCCTGGAGCGGGACAACAAGATGCACCTTCTAATTCAACAATTTCAGCGTTTAAATGCTCAAAAACTGCTCTAATTGAAGATTCAATCATCGGATATCTATTTGGGGCAACACAACCTAAAAAGAATCCATATTTTAAATTCTTTTTTTCATCCATTTTTATTTTTCCTCCGATTTTTCTTGTTTTTCTGCTTCCTCTTTTTCTTTCGCTTTTATTATTTCAATGTCATCCATTAACTTTCGAAAACCTACCGATTTCATTAATTCTTGGCATTCTTGAACTGCTTCTGGATGCATGTGAACGGTGGGAGGTAAGGGAGGTAATCCATATGATTCTCTTAGATCTTGCCATTTCTTATTTGCTTCTCCATTGGCAGGTACACCATGACCTGTGACCCAAAAAATTTTATTCGCTAATCCGAAATGAGCATCTAATATGTGTCCTTCCTCTACAGCAATATTTCTAAGTTTTATTATCATATCCGTGACGGGAATGTCTCTTGGACATCTTTCATAGCAATAATAACATGTTGAGCATAACCAGATATCTATATCTTCTAGTACAGATTCATCTCCAGTCAGAGCTCGACGTATAACGGATCGCGTGACATAAGCGGTTCTCCTTCCTGATGGACAAGAACCAGAGCACGTGCCACAGTTTATACAAGCCCTAATCTTTTCGAGTCCAGCATCTACGAATTTATCGGCAATTCTTGAGTTTGTACCCTTGTAAACTTTACGCTTTATGTATTTATCTACATTTTCACTCATTATCTTTCAAATCTTTTTCTAGTTGTTGATTTGATTAGTAAAAATAGAAAAAAAGTACACAATATACTTTTTGACTTGTTTGATCAAACAATATTAATTATAATCTTAAGAATTGAAAAGAAATTATTAATAAAAAATTTGTTATTGTTTATTGATAATCATAAGGAGGATTTTAGCTTATTCTAATATCTTATAGATTTTTAAGTACTAAAAGAGGTAACATATATCTATTTTATATTATTAATTCAAGTTTCTCGCTGTTTTTCTGTTTTCAGTTCTTTTAGATATTCTATCTGTTTTTCTTCAGATAAAAATGCCAATTCTTTTTTAATTTCTTTAAGTTCTTCTTTGTCCAATTCTAATTCTAAAAGGTCTTCTCTTACTTCTTTAGATAAAGTATTGAAAATTCGTGAAAAGTATCTTTTAACTAAATCTAATTTATCAAATGTCGTTCCATCTTCATTAATAGTCATCACCAATTTATGAAAATAAAAAGTATTCTTAATTAGAAGAAGATTTTAAAATTATTAAACAAAGTGTAGACCAATTCTTCTTTTTATTCAATAAAGTTTAGGACAATTAAGTCAGCTTAATGATTAATAGAATCTCTTATCTAGAAGAAATACAGCCAGTTTAAGTCGACATAAAAAAACCAACACCCTATCTCTTTTTTTAAATGAATTAAAACCCCAACTAATTAATATAACACAAAAATAAAAGTCCTTTTTTTCCCGTTAGTAAATAGAAATAGTGGGATTTTGAATAGGTTTAAATATAGGCAGTAAAACTATAATGTTAGTTCAAGAGTATTTTAGTCGTTCTTGGCAGTGGTTGAGGTATTGGAGGAGACACCTTGAATCTTAAATTTGATGATCAGAATCTCATTAAGAAAGAATTCAAACAAAAATTAGGTTGGTTTGAAGAAGAATTTGATATGATCTTCAGGAATAAAACACATAATTATACAAAGAACGATTTAAGGCTTGCAAATGAAATTTTGGATAAGCTTTCTGAAACTATTAATGAATATCGGAATGAGAAACTCCTATTTGATTTAGTGACTACATTGAATAATATTGAAAGAAAACATCCTGAATTTTTTTAATCCGAATGAAGTTTCTTTAAAAGAAGGGACCAAATTTCTTATAAATGCGTATTAAATTCTCTTGATAAAACTTAATCTTTTCGTTAGTCGGATTTAATTCATATGCCTTCTGTATGACGGCTTCAGCAGTTGAAAAATCTCCTATATCGAGAAGTGTTACAGTATATAAACCCCAAGCTTCTTCTATTGAAGGTTTTAACTCAGTCACAGTTTTAAAACATTGAATTGCATCGATAAATTCTCCGATTCGTCTTTTTGCAATACCTAAGAGTAACCACGCATTATCCATGGTTGGATCATCGTCTAATACATTGTTTAAAAAGTTGATCGCCTTAGTGTTTTCCTGACTGATTAAGTACTCGTTTGCTTGGCTTAGCTGTCCGTTAAGATTTATACTTTCTAATTCCATAATACTCACATTATATTTTCTCTTAAGTATAATTATCAAAATTTATATATATATCTTTAACATTTTTTGAAATAGTTATTTGATAAGAACGTATATTTATTCATATAATAAAATAAGTTTCGCTTTAATTAGGTTAATAGGTGTGAATCTTGGTAATTCAAAGCATAATCTTAAATAATAAATCAATATTGACTATAAATGATTTTTTAGCTCTCTCATCTGATATTATTCGCTCAGAGATATTAAATCTTGATTTTAATTTAGATTATAGCATTATCAAAAATTATCTTGATTCAGAAAGAACGTGTCCGATTATTCATAAGGCAAAATCCGAAGACGCAGAAGATATTTCAATAATCTTTAAAGATATTTATCATAATACTTACCCTTATAAGAAAATGGAACACGCAGAAGGAGTAAGGGAGATGATAAATAGTGATGACTATCTGTGGTTTATATTTAAATTAGAGAACAATGAAACTGTTGGTTGTTTCGGAGCTCAATTGGAATTTGCGGAAAAAAGAGGTTTTCTTTATGGATTTGTGGTAAAAAAGAAATATCATAAGATAGTGGATGTTGTAAAAGCTTTTATTGGATGTGTTTCCTACATCTGGAAAACGTATCAAGATAAAATCTTACTATGGTACGGTGAAATGCGCACAAATGAGTCAACATCACAATTTTTTACATCAACTGTTGGTTTAAAACCAATTGCCTTCCTTCCAAACAAAGATATTTTTAATTCTAAAATTGAATCTGATGTATTGCATGTTATTTATGACGAAAGAGTTTTTAAGGAACATCGAAAAAAGGAAGCACCCCATATCATTCGTCAAGTTTTAAATTGGTATGCTTATTCAAGCAAGAGATATTCTTTAGAAGATCCTCAAGTTGAGAACCCTACTATTTCTTTAGACGAAGATAAAATCAAAGAATTAAGTGAAATTCTAACTTTAAAGATTCAAGAAGTTCAATATGGTAACCAAATTTTTAAACTCTCTTTTACTGGTCTTAATTCTTTAATGGAATTTGTTCATAATCCATATAGTAAAAATTTTGAGAAAACAAATTTCAAAGTATCATGTTTAGAAGAATTATACTCCTTTTTAAAAAAAATAAACGAGATAATTGCCACCCTAAACATAAATTATTTTGAATGTTTTGTTAGTGGTTATGAGCCAACTTACCAAAAACTCTTCTACGATGCTGGTTTTAGACCCCGTGGATACGTACCATGCTGGCATTATAATAAATCTACTGAAAAATTCGAAGATCAAGTTGTTTTTAATTATTATCGTGGTGAAATCGCAGAAAATCCTCACATTATTGCCGAAACAAAACAACTCCTTGACTTATCAATCAATCCTCAAGAAAAATTGTTGAAGGATGTTATAGATCTAATAGAGAATTAAGCAACCTTTTTTTTATATAACTCATTCAAAGAAGTATTTTATAAATACCTAAAACCGTGCTAAGATTTTGTTCAACGAGAAAATTCCTAAAGATTGGTCAGATTTATACTGGGATTCATTTAAACGAAATATAGGATTAGTATCTTTTGATGATCAAGAAAAAATAAGAACAACTCCAATTGCCATTTTTGGAGTTGGAGGTCTTGGTGGTCCCTTAGTGGAACAATTAGCTCGTTCGGGATGTGAAAAATTACTAATATGTGATAATGATAAATTTGCGCTATCTAATATAAATCGTCAGAATTGCTTTTTAAGCGATATCGGAAAATTCAAAGTAGACGTGCTCGAAAAACAATTAAAAAACATCAATCCTAATCTTGAACTCCTTAAATTTTATGAAGTTAATTCGAGTAATATCAATGAAATATTAGATAAGATAACACTCGTAGTTTTAGCATTAGATGACCCTATAGCATCAATCCTTATAGCTAGAGAATGTAAAAAAAGAAAAATACACCTTCTCGAGTCATGGGCAATTCCTTTTATATATAGTTGCTGGTTTACTGATAAGAGCATGAGTTATGAAAGTTTTTATGGACTAAATACACATGATATAACATTAGAAGAAATAGAGAGCTCTCAAGAAATAATTACTGATTTAAAATCGAATTTCTATCAAAAACTAACTAAATTTCCAAAAATTGAGGAAAAATACGATAGAGAACCGGGGGCATTAAAAGCACTGATGTCTGGACAAATTCCCTCAATCTCATTTGCCCCTATTGTGAGATTAAATGCATCATTCTTAGCTTTTGAAGTAATATTTTCAGGTATTTTAAATTATAAACCTAAAAATCTTGCACCCAAATTGGTTGCTTTTGACATTTTTGAAATGAAAAAATTAAATTTGATCTTTACTTAATTCTAAAAGGAGGGAAATAATATTTCAATAAATTTAGATAAAATGAGTTTTAGAATAATTAATGATTATGATGAAATCCTCTCATATATGCAAATTGGGACAAGAATACCACTTTGGTCTGAATTTCATAAATATATCATTTTTGATTTGAAATACTTCAAAGCTAAATCAATTTTATTATTAGGTAAGCAGGCTAAATATAAAAGAATACTTACAGGATCTCCAGTAACTAAATCACCTTTAGATTTATATACTCAGTGTGGTTTTTTAAATTCTTTTCTTTTAGG
>JAGXNQ010000179.1 GCA_019894955.1 Promethearchaeota archaeon
CAACAAGATACTCATCTAAATATTTCTGGTGAAGATCAAATTTTAGAGTATATCCTAAAGGATATGGCATCTGTATTTACTACAAGGGCGACAATGTATCGGGAAAGAGCGGGATTTGATCATTTTGCAGTCAAATTGAGTGTTGGAGTTCAAGAAATTGCTGGTGGTTTAGATGGAGTTAAGGCCTCTGGTGTCATGTTTACTGAAGATCCTGATTCAGGGAATCCTAATGTTGTAGTAATTCGAGCTACGTGGGGTCTTGGAGAGTTGATTGTTCAAGGCGTTGAAAAGGGTGATGAATTTATCGTTTTCAAACACGCCTCGAAATTAAGAATTATTAATCGAAGTTTGGTAAAGAAAGAAAATAAAATGATATTTGATAGGAATAAAGGAGGGACTATTACAACATTTGTTGATGAAAAAGAACAGCGAAAATTTTGTATAAATGATCAACAAGTCTTAGTCTTATCTGAATATGCTTTAAAAATTCGCGAGCATTATGGATGTCCAATGGATATTGAATGGGCATTAGGACAAGATGAAAAAATTTATATTGTCCAAGCAAGACCAGAAACAGTACATTCTCAAAAAGGAGATATTGAAGAAATTTTCTATCTTTTAGAAGATCCCAAAGAACTAATCGAAAATGGATATTTAATTGAAAACTCAGGAATTGCGATAGGACGACGTATCGGTTATGGAAAGGTTAAAATTATTGAATCTATTAATGATGCTTATTTATTAGAAGAAGGAGACATACTTATAACTGAAGAAACAAATCCCGATTGGACATCATACATGGAGAATCTAGGAGGTGTTGTAACTGAACGAGGAGGTCCAACATGTCATGCAGCAATAGTATCGAGAGAACTAAATATTGCTTCCATTGTAGGAGCAGATGATATTATTGAAAAAGTAAAAGAAATAAAACGTCAACAAGAGTTGGATTATATTACTATCGATTGTAGCACAGGAGAATCGAGACTATGGATAAAAGAAGTAGAATACGATTTTGATACTATTGAATTTGCACAATTGCCCAAAACTAAAACAAAAGTATTGGTTAATTTAGGAATTCCAAAAGGAGCATTAAGTTCTGGTAAGTATCCTGATGGTACAGGGTTAGCACGATTAGAATTTATCATCAATGATCAAATTCAAATTCATCCTAACGCTTTAATTGATTATGAAGCATTATTAATGCGTTATGATATATTGTTAGAACATCGCAAGCGAATTGAATCAATAAAAAAGAGTGATTTATATCATAAAGATCTCTTTAGCGTTGAAATCAAGCGTCTTAAAGATACGCTCGATAAAATCGAGATATTAACAATTGGATTTGATGATAAAGAAGAATTTTATGTTGATAAACTTGCTGAAGGAATCGCTACAATTGCAGCAGGAGTTTGGAAAATACTTCCTGATGGAGAAATCGCACCATGTGTCGTACGCTTATCAGATTTTAAAACTAATGAATATCAAAATTTGCTTGGCGGGTGGATCTATGAAAGTGACGAAAATAACCCGATGTTGGGCTTTAGAGGTTGTTCTCGTTATACCCATAATGATTTTCAGAATGCTTTCTTGCTAGAATTGAGAGCATTAAAAAAAGTAAGAAGTTGGGGTCTCAAAAATGTGATACCCATGCTTCCTTTCTGTCGATCTCCTGAAGAGTGCAAGAAGATTATAGAACTGATGGAAAGTGAGGGATTAATTCGAGGTCAAGATTCATTGAAGGTTTATGTAATGGCAGAAATTCCCTCAAATATTATCTGTGCGGATCTCTTTTGTGAATTAATTGATGGATTTTCTATAGGTAGCAATGATCTGACAATGCTTACATATGGTGTTGATAGAGACGAAGCAAAGCTAATTCCAATTGCAAAAAGAAATTCTTATAGCACAAACAGTGAAGCCATGCGGCGATCAATCAGTCATCTAATCAAAACTGCACATGGTTTAGGTAAAAAAGTAGGTATTTGTGGACAAGCACCTAGTGATGATCCCGAATTTTTACGATTTTTAGTAAAAGAAAGAATAGATTCGATCTCTCTTAATTTTGATACTTTTGCGCGTGGACGAATCAATACATGGCGAACGGAAATCATCGAAGCAAAATTATCTGAAGAAAACAAATCAAAAGCGTACGAATTTCTCAATAAATGTGATATACTAATTGATAAAATTCGTCTACCTCGAGGAAAACTCAGAAACATGTTGAGAAAGCAAAGAAAAGATGTATCTCCCAAATTAAAAGAGGTCACAGAACGATTTGATAATATTTTTAAGAAAGTTAATACCACGGCTCATGAATTCATAATAGAACTTAACAAGGAAACATCCCCAAATTTTAATTCACTATTCGAATTAAATCATTCAAAAATTAAAGAACTCGAAGATTTATTACCCAAACTCGCAAAACAAATAAGAGAATTTGGAATCTTCTAATTATTCCTCGAATCTACAATAAAGAAGAATGAAAAAATTCCTAATATTCTAATCCTTAATTTTTTCTAATACTGACATTATTCGGTAAATTGTTGTTCTCGAATGAAAGGGAATATTAGCATCCATTGTAAGGTCATCTACTAAGTAAATAACATTTGCGGCAAGAACTGCATCAGTCGCATCCTCGTCCTCGCGTGAAAGTTCATCAATACCTTTTTGGGCAACGCGTTTAATATTTCTCGGCACTGCCCGGTCTTGAATCATATTTGTGAGTAAGATTTTAACATTTTCAAAAGCTTCTTTAGCTTCCTCTGGAGAAGGCATTTCTATTACACCTATTAGTAGTATAAGAAGAATTTATTTCATATTAGTAAATTTTTCTTCAATTTTATATTTTTGGAAGAGACAAGTATTTTTAATTTTGGTTAATTTCAAATATTGCGATTTTAAATCACGTCAATTTAGTGGGAAGGTAGTCTAGCTTGGTATGATTCTAGGTTCAAATTAAATTACCGGGAAAGTAGTCTAGATTGGTATGATTCTGGGTTCGGAATCCAGAGGTCGGGGGTTCAAACTATTAATAATTTCTATAATTGGAATATATCCCCCCTTTCCCATTCCATATTATTGTATATTTTTCTAAAAAATTAATACTGTAATAATCTGGATTAATTATAATTATGGTCTATTATGCATTGCATGTTTTCCCATGATTAATTCAACTAAGCTAGAAACTTTTAGAAAGAAATATGATCCTCATTATACTTTAATAAAATCACATATAACTCTTATATTTCCAATTAATGATACGTTAATTTCAAGAAAATCTCTTTCAGACCATATAAAATCTATAGTAAATAATTGGAAGCCTTTTAACATTGAACTTAGGGGTTTTACAAAATCTTGGGACCATTGGTTATTTCTTATGGTTAAAAATGGGAATAAGGAAATGATTCAATTACATGATGAGCTATATCAAGGAATTTTATCACCCTATCTTAGAAATGATCTTGAATATATTCCTCACATAAGCTTAGGACATTTTATTAAGAAAAGCAGCCAAAATAATCAAAGAACTTCAAGTGATGACTTATTTGACGAGTCTCTATACAAATTAGCATTAGAAGAAGCTGAAAATCTTAATTTTATATATCAAACTAAGATAAAAACCGTTCAATTAGTACAAATCAACGAAGAGTTTACCCAAACAACAAATCTTATGGAATTCCTTCTAAATCTTCAATGAATCCTATCTTTCAAATTTTCGTGAAAGCAGAGTTTCACGAAATTGTGTTATTTTTCCTGATTTTTTTAATTAAAATGATTGATAGGACAGATGACATGCCAATTAGAAAGAAAAGAATATATCCTGGAATCTCGTGATTTCCAAAATTATTCCCTTCACAGAACTGTTCACGTATGTCATCATGGTTATTAAATAAGATATTTCCTAAAATGGTGTTATAATTACTATATAATAAAAATATCCCGTAATCGTTATTACATGCGGTGTTTTCCAAAACAACGTTATAGTCACTATAATATAAATCTATCCCCTTAAAGCTGTTATTTACGATGTTTCCCGAAATGGTGTTATAATCACTACGCGATAAAGATATCCCATCATCATAGTTATTACTGACATTGTTTCTCAAAATGCTATTATTATTACACTCATCCATCCTTATCCCTATCCAACCGTTACTATCTACGATGTTTCCTGAAATAGTGTTATTATCACTATATGATAAACATATCCCGTAATCGTTATTATTTACGGTGTTTCCCGTAATGTTGTTGTAATCACTATCAATCAGAAGAATCCCATAAATCCTATTGTCATTTGCAGTATTACTCAAAATGGTATTATAATTACTATATGATAAAATTATCCCGGAATTGCTATTACTTGCGGTGTTTCCCGAAATAGTGTTGTTGTTACAAAATAATAACCAAATTCCTAAATTACAATAAGAGGTATTTAAGTTTGAGATGATTGAATTATTACAATTGACCAAAATTACCTGTCCCGCATTTGAAAAATTATTTTGTCCTAATCCTATTTCACTTTTATAATATACAAACGGTTTTCCATTTACTAGATTCGTGGTATCAATTTTAAGAGAGCCCCATTCTTCGATATTAAAGCCTCCTAAAACCAATCCACATTTATCCATTATATTTCCAGAAATGGTATGATTAGCACCTTCTTCTATATAAATCCCTTTCCAAGTGTTGTTGTTCGCGATATTTCCCAAAATGGTGTTACTATTACAATCAATTATTTGAATCCCATTATCGTTATTATTTGCACTATTTCCTGTAATTATGCTATGATTACTATGATAAAGCGTTATCCCATCAAGTAGTTCGTAGTTAGCAAAATTTCCTGAAATGGTGTTATTATCACTTGAAATTAATACTATTCCTTCATTGTTATCATTTACCGTATTTCCCGAAATGGTGTTGTTATAGCAACGAGATAAAACTATCCCAGAAGTACTTGACGAACAATTATTCGCGATTATCAGAGAATTATTTACATTTGACAAGCTTATCCCAGCAACTCGGAAACCCCATGAATGGGCAACAGTGCAGTTCTCGATATTAAAGAATACATTAGAATTTTCTATTAAGATACAATCTGAACCTCCGCCATTTATTTGCAAATCTTCTATAACATA
>JAGXNQ010000017.1 GCA_019894955.1 Promethearchaeota archaeon
TTTTCGTTTGGTGCATGTTGATCGCAATGATACTACTTCAGCAATCTTCATAAAATAATCATCTTTTGAGATTCTTGTGTTCTTCATTGTTTCAATCTACTCATCGTTTAAATTAAAAAAATACCTATTAAACTTAGTAATAATTTTTAGATTTAAAAATATCATATTCACTTTATTAATTATCAACTATTTTTCAAGGTTCTAAATATGGTTAAAGAGTATAAATTTCCATGGGCGGCTTGGAGAGAACCTGATTATTTTACTGCAAGATTTCCAGATTCATGGGACGTGTCAATCTGTAGAATGAAGGGAGCTGAAAATCCTGAAATAAGTAGTGAAGATATCAAAAAAGCCATTTTAAATCCAATCGGGACTGATAAATTATCAGAAATAGCGAAAGGAAAGAACAACGCGGTAATCGTAGTTGATGACATGACGAGGACTACCCAAGCTACTAAAATTTTGCCCCATATCTTTGAGGAGTTAGAAAAAGCAGATATTGGAAAGGATAAGATCAAAATTCTGTTGGCAATCGGAGCTCATAGACCCATGAATAAACGAGATTGTGAATTAAAATTGGGGAAATATATTGCTGACAATTACTCCATCGAAAATCACCATCCTTATTTAAATCTGGTAAATTTGGGTGAATCTAAAATTGGAACACCCATAGAGGTTAATAAAACGTATCATGAATCAGAAGTAAAAATCGCTGTAGGCGGAGTCATACCGCACCCTCTCGCAGGATTTGGAGGTGGTGCAAAAATAGTTTTACCAGGGGTATGTGGTATTCGTACGCTTGAATCAAATCATTCAGCAGGGATGAGAGGTGTTGGTGCAGGTTTAGGAAGAATGACGGAAATTAGGGAAGATATTGAAGATATCGCAGACATAGTTGGTTTAGATTTTTCTATCAATGTTATCATGAATGAAATTGGTGAAAGTACTGCCTTGTTTGCTGGACATTATCGAAATGCCCATAGAAGAACAATGGAAGTCGCTAAGGTAGATTATAAAACACCACTTACACAAGACAATCAAATTTGTTTTTTGAATGCCTTTCCTGAAGATTCAGAATTAAACCAAGCTATAAAATGTTTAAATTTATTGATGATAGCTCCTACAGCTTTTTTGCAAAGAAAAGGAAGTATCGTATTCATGTCATCCTCATATGAAGGAAGAGGATATCATAGTCTTATAGCGGAAACAGGGGCAAAACTATATTCCAATTATGGTGATACGGTGATTTGGAAAGCATTTGTTAAGAAACGCAATGTATTTTATTTTTCTCCAAATGTTAGTGAATCGGATCTACATCATTTTTTTCCGCAAAATGTTATTCTAATTAAAGAATGGGATGATTTAATATTAGAACTAGAAAAATTACATGGAAGCAACCCAAAAGCTTGTATCGTTCCTACAAGTATCCAATTAACATAATCAAACTTAAAAGATGAAAAAAGTAGAATTATTAGCTCCAGCTAAAAATCTCAAGGCGATTAAAGCAGCATCAAGATACGCAGACTCCGTTTATTTCGGTATTGAAAAATTTAACATGAGGATGCGATCTGAAAATATTGCTTTAGAAAATTTGGTAGATATAGTGAATTTTTGTCATGATAGTGATTTAAAAGCTTATCTCGCCACGAACATCTTAGTATATGACAATGAACTTTCATACTTACGCACCATTTTAGAGAAAGCAAAAGAAGTAGATATTGATGCCGTTATAATTCACGATTTAGCTGCCTTAGAAATAGCGAAACAAATTGGAGTGCCTTTTCATATCTCAACCCAATGCAATGTTTCTAATTCGCTTTCTGCGAAATCTTATGAAGCATTAGGAGCTGAAAGGATTATTTTAGCGAGGGAGTTATCTTTAGAGAAAATTAAAGAAATAAAGAGAAATTTATCTAAAGCTGAAATCGAAGTGTTTATCCATGGAGCCATGTGTACTTCCGTAAGTGGACGTTGCTATTTCTCGCAAGACATCTGTGGATCTGAGGAAAATTCAGCAAATAGGGGTAGTTGTGTTCAACCTTGTAGAAGACGGTGGTGGGTTCGTGAAGAGTCAGGAACCGAGTATATTTATGATGGAACACGATTCATGAATTCAAGAGATTTGTGCACCATCGCATATATTCCAGAATTAATTGAATCTAAGGTAGATGCATTTAAAATAGAAGGAAGAATGAGGCACCCCCACTATGTCGAGACAGTATCAAGAGTATATCGAGAAGCAATTGAAGCTTATTATGACGGTACTTTTTCTAAAAAAAAGGCTGGAAGTTGGGTAACTGAGTTAAAAAGGGTCTATAATCGGGGATTTACTCCGGGATTTTATTTCAAGAGAATGACTGAAGAAGATCATCAACATAAATCGCCATCGAATTTATCTCATTATAGATATATCAAAATAGGTCAAGTTAAATCTTACTCACCTAATAAAAAAATAGCTCGAATTTCTATTGATAATGGTTACCTTACTAATAACGATGATATAATTATAATGGGAAAAAATTCTGATACATATTTGCACCAGCGTGCATTAATAATAATTTTTGAAGGGAAGAATATTAATAGAACACCACGGGGAACAAAAAAAGAGAATATTTTAATTGATTTGAAAGTAAATGAGCCAGTCATAGGAAATGGTATGGATAATATATATATCTTTACTGATAAGACATACAAGACAAAATCATATATCCTTTGAATAAAAAATAGAAATCAGTGTTTTATTATCTTCTTCTTATATTGAACAATATCTCGAGGGTTTAGTATTAATTCAAGTATATCTTTTTATTTAGTATAACCAAAAAGTAAGAGAGATCTTGAATGGAAATAAAAAACAAAAAGATAGTGGAATCAGTTCCAAATTTTAGCGAAGGAACAGATAAAGAAAAAGTAGAACAAATAGTAAATGAAATAAAAAATACTCCTGAAACAAGAATAGTTGATGTTCAATATGATTCCGATTATAATCGGGCAGTCATAACTTTTGTAGGTACCCCAGAAGCCGTATTAAAAGCCAACATCGCTGCTGCTAAAAAAGCAATAAAATTGATTGATATGAATAAACATAAAGGACAACATCCTCGGATTGGTGCTATTGATGTTGTTCCTTTTATCCCTGCTCAAAATATCTCTTTAGAGGAGTGTGTAGAATTATCCGTTAAGTTTGCAGAAGCTATGGCTAAGGAAAAAATACCGATTTATTTATATGAAGCATCTGCTCGTAAAATGGAGAGGATAAACATTGATAATATTCGAAAAGGAGAATATGAAGGTTTAAAGGAGGCAATTAAATCAGATCCTGATCGAAAACCAGATTTTGGACCATCAGTGTTCCATCCAACTGCTGGTGCTATCATCACGGGAGCACGACATCCGTTAATTAGCTTTAATATAAACTTAGGAACAAAAGATGTTAAAGTTGCTAAAAAAGTAGCGAAAGCAATCCATCTACGTTCAGGGGGTTTAGTTAATGTAAAAGCAATGGGAACCGTACTCGAAGGTCGGGATTGTGTGCAAGTAGGGATTAGTAATGTAAATTTTAAAAAAACCCCATTATACCGACAAATGGAGATGGTAAGATTTGAAGCTGCAAGATATGGTGTTCAAATAGTTGGTACGGAATTAATCGGAGTACTACCTTTAGACGCTATTTTGAATTCAGTAGATTATTACTTGCAGCTTGAAAACCCTGAAAAACTTGAAAGAAAGCACTTATTAGAAGATTACTTTGATTTCTGACTTAATTCATTCTAACAGACTGTATATCAACAACAATTTTTCCATTTTTTATTACTTTAGATATTAAGTTTCCGCCAAATTTATACGCTAAAAATTGGTAGTTAGGAGCATTAAAAATATTAATATCCGCTTTTTTTCCAACTTCTAAACTTCCAATTTTATCTTGTCTTTGGATGGCACAAGCAGCATTGATGGTAGCTGCAGTTAATGCTTCTGAGGGTTTTAATTTCATATTATAACAAGCTAATACAATAATCATTTGCATCGATGCTGTCCAACAATTTGGATTAAGATCTGTTGCAAGAGCTATAGGCATTCCATATTCTATCATCTTTCTTGCGGGTGCAAAGTCTTTTAGCATGAGACAAAATGGAGTTCCGGGTAATAAAGTGGCAATAATTTGTTTTTGTGCCATTGCTTTTAACCCCATTTCATTAGATTTTAATAAATGACCTGTCTGAATTGCATTTAATTCAGCAGCTAAAGCAGCACCATTAGTATCCATAATTTCATCAATATGAATCTGCGGTTTTAGACCATATTTTATAGCTACATTTAATATTTTTTTCGTCTGTGCTATTGAGAAAATTCCCTCTTCGCAAAACACATCACAAAATTCTGCTAATTTATCTTGTGCTACTTTTGGGATCATTTTTGAAGTAATTAAGTCTACATATTCATCTGTTTTACCCTCATATTCTGGCGGTACAGCATGTGCTCCTAAGAAAGTAGATATTACATCCATAGAATGATTAAAGTTTAATTGTTTTGCTGCTTCTAAAGATTTTATTTCACTTTCAAGCGATAGTCCATACCCTGATTTTGTTTCAATTGTTGTAGTTCCATAACTCATCATTTCATCTAATATTTTCAAACCATTCTCAACTAATTTTTCTTTTGTAGCTTTCCGAGTTGCAGTGACAGTTTTTAAAATCCCTCCCCCCGCTTCTAGAATTTCTAAATAGGTTTTTCCTTCAAGTTTCATTTCTAACTCATTTTCTCGCGAACCATCAAAAATGATATGAGTATGAGGATCCACGAACCCAGGGGTTACTAATTGGTCAGTTGCATCTATTACTGTTTTTATCTTGCTAAATTCATAAATTGTTTTTAACTCACTGGTAGCACCAACAAATATAATATCACTATCTTTAACTGCAATTGCTCCGTCATTAATGATTCCTAATTCTGTCATTGAATTTCCAATTCTTGGACATCCAAATTTTGTATCCATAGTAATTAATTCATTTGCATTGATAACAACTAAATCAGGAATAGTGTTTTTTTTCATTTTAATCATAATTTTTAATTAATTCAAGTATTTCTTTTGACTGAATAATGTTATTACATGTTTCAATCAAATCAGATAAGATAGTATCATTAGTAATATGTGGAACTCGTTCTCTTATGAATTTATGAATTGTTTCAATAAATTTACTAGATTTTAGGGGTCGCCTAAAATCAATTGCTTGAGCAGCACATAACATTTCAATAGCCAAGACATTTTCAAGATTTTTTATAATATTAAGTGCTTTTCGTGAACTTATTGAGCCCATGCTTACATGATCTTCTTGACCCATTGATGTTGGGATACTATCAGCACTTGCTGGAAAGCAACTTGTCTTATTTTCACTTACAAGTGCTGCGGAACAGTACTGGGCAATCATAAAGCCCGAATTAAGTCCAGATTCCTTGATTAAATATGTTGGTAAACCCCATTTTCCTTCTAATAGGAGATATGTACGACGATCCGATATATTTCCTAATTCTGAAGCCGCAAGACTAACATAATCTAAGGGTAATGCTAATGGTTGACCGTGGAAATTTCCTCCACTTAGAGCTGTATTTTCATCAAAAATGACTGGATTATCAGTAACCGAATTCAATTCACAATCTAATTTTTCAATTAAATGTGATAAAGCATCCCGTGATGCGCCATGTACTTGTGGGATGCACCGTATTGAATAGGGATCTTGAACACGTCCACATTCTGCATGCGATTCAACAAATCCCGAATTTTTTAAATAGGATCTGAGATTTTGAGCGACTTTTTTAGCCCCATCATGTGGTCTTAGGTTGATAAGTTTCTCACTAAATGGTTGCGTTGAACCAAGATAACCCTCTAGACTCAATGCTCCGATAATATCAGCATGTTCAAGACAATTAAGAAACTTGTCTACAACCATAATAGAATGAGCAGCTATGAACTGAGTTCCATTAATCAACGCTAATCCTTCTTTAGCTTGCAGGTGTATTGGTTTTAACTTATGTTGATCTAATATTTCTTTGGAAGTTTGATAAAATTTTCCGTCATTAGACAGATATCCTAAACCAATCAATGGTAAAAAGAGATGTGATAAAGGAGCAAGATCTCCAGAAGCTCCTACTGAACCTTGTGAATAAACCTTGGGTATCCAATCATTTTGAATATGCCAAAAGATTCTATCTATTACCTGTTCTGAAATTCCAGAATATCCCATGCTTAGAACATGTAATTTTAATATTAACATTAGTTTTGCAATATCCTGATCAATAATGTTACCAACACCTACAGAATGGCTCTTTAGTAAATTTTCTTGCAACTTACCAGTTTCTTCTTTAGAGATCTTTGTAGTAGCTAAGGAACCAAAACCTGTATTAATACCATACCTCAAAGTTTCGCCTTGGATCATAATTTGAACATTATCGAAGCTCCTTTTAACTGTTGATTTTACCTCGTTAGTTAATATCCCTTCTATCTCACCATTGACCAATTTCAAAGCAATAGGAACTGTCAAATGATCTAAACCATATTTAAAAATTTCTCTCATAATCTTTCAATTTTAATGAGTAATTGAATTATTAGTTATTTCCGCTATTAGAATCTATTAATTCCTTTATTAAATTATCATTTGCTAAAAATGGTAGCGTTACTTGTCCTCGATCTTTATTTTCGATATTCCATTTATACATTGTTTTAAGTGCATTTTCATTAGTTGCCCAAGCTCTTCTGGAAACCCCACAATTCACATCCCATTCAAGCGTACTTTTGATGATTTGGTTTACGCGTTCTGAGCCATCTAGAACCAACCCAAAACCGCCATTGATGGCTTTACTTGTTCCTACACCTCCCCCATTTGATAATACACACATAGTGGATCCACGAGCGATGTTTCCAGCCCAACAGTGATGAGCCATATCTGACATTATATTGCTCCCATCTTTTATATTAGATGTTTCTCTAAAAGGGGAGTCTGTACCACCTGTATCATGATGATCCCTTCCGAGCATTACAGGACCAATTTCATTATTTCTAACCATATCATTAAATTTGAGAGCAATATTAACGCGTGTTTCCATATCAGCATATAAAATACGAGCTTGAGAGCCGACAACCAAGTTATTACTTTCAGCATTCTTAATCCAAAACCAATTATCTCGATCTTGTGCTCTCCGATTTGGATCAATGCATGAAAGGGCAGCCTGATCAGTTTTTATCAGATCCTCGTGTTTTAAACTTAAGCAAACCCACCTAAAAGGACCATATCCATAATCAAAACAAAGAGGACCCATTATATCTTCCACATATGAAGGGAAGATAAATCCTTTTTTGAGATCACCATTTTTAGCTACTTCATTTACGCCCGCATCAAATACAGCTTTAAGAAATGAATTTCCATAATCCCAAAATTTAGTTCCTCTTTGAGACATTATTTTAATTAGTTCATAATGCTTTTGGAGTGATGTATCAATTAATTCCTCAAATCTTTTTCTATCAGATTTTAATAGTTCTCGACCTTCTTGGAAATCTATTCCTGAAGGTGTATAACCACCTTCATATACTGCATGGCAAGAGGTTTGATCTGATGCGAGTTCAACCTCAATCTCTTGATCTACAACATATTGCCAAACATCAATGATATTTCCATGGTAAGCAATAGAAATTGGTTCCTCTTTTTCTCTATACTCTTTTACCCATTGAAAAACTTCCTCCAAATTAGAAGATTTCTTTCCAACCCATCCTTGTTCATAACGAGTTAAAATTCTCGAATAATCTACTTCAGCAATTACTCCAATACCACCTGCTATTTCAATTGCTTTTGCTTGGGCCCCACTCATACCACCCAATCCAGAACTAAGATAAAGTTTTCCTTTTAGACCTTCATTTGTTGGGATGTTTAAGTAAAGTCGCCCTGCATTTAATAAAGTTATGAATGTTCCATGAACTATACCTTGAGGCCCAATATACATCCATCCTCCTGCTGTCATTTGGCCATAGTTTGCCACACCCAAGGCAGTAGCTCTTTGAAAGTCCTTTGGAGTATCAAACATTCCAATCATTAAACCATTACTAACTATTACACGAGGGGCATTTCTCTTACTTGGAAAGACACCTAAAGGATGACCAGACATCACTACAAGTGTTTGATCTTCCTTAATTGTTTCCAAATATCTCATTATTAATCTATATTGCATCCAATTTTGACAAACTTGCCCAGTTTCACCATAAGTAACTAATTCATAAGGGTAAAGTGCAACATCATAATCTAAATTATTATCGATCATTAATTGAATAGCTCTTGCTTCAAGTATTCCCTTATATTCCTGAATAGGCTTCGCTTTAATTTCGCCATCAGGACGATAACGATAACCATATATCCTTCCCTTAGTTAATAATTCTTCTAAAAATTCAGGAGCTAGTGTTTTATGCAAACTTTCAGGTATATATCTTAGAGCATTTTTTAATGCTAATATGATTTCTTCACGATTTAAAGATAATCCTCGATTAGGAGCTCTTCGGATCTTATCTTTAAATTTAGGATATATCGGCAGTTCTTCAGATAATTTAATTTTCATGGATTTTGAAATGTCCATACTTTAACCTAACATCTACAAATATATAAAGAATTTGAAAAAATAAAATAAGACTAAGAAAAATTATAATGATTCTTGAAGAACTAACAGTGCTAACAGAAAATTAAGGCAAAAAGTAAAATGAAGGGAACCATTTTCATAGTAAAGAAGACCTATAAAAAACTTGATCAAAAAAGTTGAATGGAACAAAGCGAGTAGATATCAAATCCGGCATGCAAGTTTTAATCGAATTAAAGAAAGACCAGCGATCTGGTAAGTTAACCGAGGGTATAGTCAAAGATGTGCTCACAAACTCTCCTAATCACCATCATGGAATTAAAGTTAGATTGAGAAGCGGTAAAGTTGGGCGAGTAAAAAAAATTGTTAACTCTAAACAATAGGAATAATCCTAATTTACAGCTAAAAAAAATTAATAAAAAAAAATTTGAATTATAACTTATCTAATCCTAATTTGGTAAGTTTTTCAGGTTTAGGATATCCAGAATCGAGATCAAAGGTACGATAGTCATAATAACCTTGTTTAAGTTTTTCAAAATTAGGTGTTTGACCAGCGGAACCACCCTCTTTGAGGGGATTAAGTACTATTTTTGGTAATCGGTCATCATGTCCTGTCAAGCCCATTTTTAAATTGAACAATCGCTTCATCATATATATCCTTTCTCCCAAAATCTTAAACTCATCCATACTAAATGATTGTCCAGTAGCAGCTTTTAACATGGATATTACCATAGATGGAGGTGCATTAGCAAATATGCACATAATTAATGAACTTGTAATGGCTCGATAATCTTGGATACGCGCACAATACACTGCCATAGCAGCATCATCTTGATACCAATCCACTTCCATTTTTATACCAAATTCATCATATGGGACGCCTAATAAGAGAAAATAAGCATCGCAAGATGTGTGGCAGGGCCCACGAGGAGTCCCGAGAGCATAACCAACCGCCATTCCAAACATCCTTCGTAAGTCATGATAAGGTATTTCCATTCCATATACTGTAGCAATTTCATCTTGTGATATTTTAAAATGTTTCCCTACAGCATCAGAACCGTTCGCTAAGACATCACCTACACCGTCTCTCATAGAAATCTTCTTAATCATGTCTAATAGTGGTTGAATACTCCCCCATTCTGGTTCTAAGCCATCAATATCTTCCTTTTTAATTTTACCAGTATTGTAAAGATAATAGATAAAAGCGATTGTGCTACTCCCACTTATAGTGTCAATACCATAGTCATTACATAAATAGTTAGCAACTTGGATTGATTCCAAATTATCATTTAATATCATGGAACCAAATCCTGCAACAGTTTCATATTCAGCAGCTTCTATCTCTCCATCTGTTTTATACTCTCCTTCTTTGATTTCGGTTTTCTTTGCACAACCTATAGGACAAGCAAAACATGGATAATTGCCAGTAAAGATCTTTTCTGAAGCTGTCGATCCTGACAAATTGAATGCTCCTTCCCATGTACCGAGTGTCCAATATTTAATTGGAAGTTCACCTGTTGAATTATACATATCAACACCACCACTGGTACCGAGGATACCGAACATTTGAGTTGCAAATGATGAATTTATATTTTCAATTGTGGCTTTCACGCTTTCTTTAAATTCTTCAGGATTAGCAGGTTCGTATGATCTCTTTTTAGCTTTAATCACTATTGCTTTCAGCTTCTTAGAGCCCATTACAGCACCCATCCCTGTTCTTCCCGCAGCTTTATCTTCAGAACCAATTATAGCATAACGAACCAAATTTTCTCCTGCTGGCCCTATACAAGCTACTCTAGCTAATTCAGAGCCCAGTCCATTTTTCAATGATTTTGATGTCTCAATAATGCCTTTACCCCACAAGGATGTTGCATCCTTTATTTTTATGCCATCTTCAGTCATTTCCAAATATACTGGGGTTTCGGATGCTCCTTTTATGATTATCCCATCAAAACCTGCTTTTTTTAATTCCGGTCCAAAAAAACCACCGCAATTTGATTCACCCCAAATCCCTGTTAGAGGTGATTTAGCACATACTACAAATCTACCACTAGTGGGAGCATTGGATCCACAAAAAGGTCCAGTCATAAACATTAAAATATTATCGGGTGATAAAGGATCTGTATCCTTATTTATGTGGTTATATAAGTATCTAACACAATAACCCGCACCACCAAGAAATTTGTTAGCGATTTCAGTATCTAATGGTTCTTCTTCAATTACCTTAGTATTTAAATCAACAATTAATAGTTTTCCAGTAAAACCTTTCATTATTCTTTCTAACGCCTCAAAAATCTAATTATATAATTATAGGAATCTTTTCTTTTTTAATATTATAATATGTCACAAAGATAATAACAAAAGTAGCAATTTAATTCTATAAAAATAATTTCACGTTTCTTTGTGCTAATTTCTTCAAAAATTCGGGTATTTTACCGAATTTATTACGCTCTATATTTAGATATTTCAAAGCAGGTAAATTTCCAATAGTTTCTGGTAATTCAGTAAGGAGATTGGTTCTTAAAAATAGATATTCTAAAGACTTCATATTACCTATTGACTCGGGAAGATATTGGAGTTTATTATTACCTAAATATAAATAACTTAATGATTCAAGATTTCCAATTGCCTCAGGAATTTGAGGTAATTCATTGTAGTATAAATAAAGATGTCTAAGTGACTCTAATGAGCCAATTGAATGTGGTATGTCTATTAAATGGTTTTTCCCTAAATCAAGAGTTTCTAGATTTTTAAGTGTTCCAATGGTTTCTGGAATTGTTTTTAATTTATTAAAACCAATAATTAGATTTTTAATTAAATGCAAGGAACCAATCTCTGGTGTTAATTCTGTTAATTTATTAGATGAGAGATCCAATTCAATTAAAGCTTTTAGCAGACCTATTTGATCTGGTAATTTTTGTATCTGATTTTTACTCAAATCTAAAACTTCAAGAGCTATTAACCCTCCAAAGGAAGAAGGTAAGTCGGTAAGTTTATTATCATACAAATCCAATTCTTTTAACATTGAGAGATTTCCTACTGATTCTGGGAGATTCTCAATTTCATTTCTATCTGCTTTTAAAACTTCAAGATGATGCAATGATCCTATTGATTCGTGCAAGTATTTTAAATTATTTTTTTGCAGTTTTAGAATTCTTAAACAATTTAATTTGCTGATATCAGGAATGTTTTTAATTTTATTACTTGATAATTCTAATCGTATTAATGATGTAAGCAAACTAAAACTACTAGGGAGGTCAATTAAATTATTTGTTGATATACTGAGGTTTTCTAATTTTTTCAGATTACCGATTGATTCAGGTAATTCTACTAACGAATTGGAGGATAATCCTAAATAGCATAAATTCGTTAATTCTCCTATAGATGATGGAAGTAATGCGATTTCATTGTTTTTTAGAAAAAGAGAAGTAAGACATGATAAATTACTGATAGATTTTGGAAGCTCGGTGAGCTGATTGTTTCTCAAATTAAGGCGTTTTAGAGATTTTAATTGCCCAATAGTTTCAGGGATTTTTTTTAATTTATTATTGATTAAATACAGCAACTCTAATGATGATAAAGATCCAATAGAATCAGGAAGGGATTCAATAAGATTTTCATTTAAATCTAACGATTTTAAATTTTTGAGGTTTCCAATAATATCGGGTAAACTAGTAAGTTTGTTTTGACTTAAATCTAATATTTCTAATGACTGTAAAAATTCAATTTCTTTCGGTATTTCTGAAATATAATTTGATTCTAGATTTAATTCAGTTAATGTGGAACAGGAAAGAATTGTTCTTGGTATTTTCATTAGGCTGTTTTCACTTAGATCAAGCGTTTTTAACGCAACTATAAAACAAGCACTTTCTGGAAATAACTTTATTCTATTACCTCTCAATAATAATTTTTCTAAAAAAGTAAGTACATTAATCTTTTCTGGAATTGATGTTAAATGGCAAGAGAACAATGAAATTCCATTGATTCTATCGTTTTTTAAAGTATATCCAAATGTGCCATTATCAATTGCTGGAACTTCGGGTATGGGTTCCCCTATCAAGTTTTCAAGATCCTGTAAAAATCTTTGTTCATCTTGAGGAATTGACATGATTTTAGGTACCCTTATTAAATATTATTCAAATTGTGTGTAAAATATAATTTTAGTACTCAAAATATATTGATTAGATAATCAAAACCGAACTATTTATGCTTTACATTTTAAAAAAAAGTAAATTTTTAATGAAAACTAAAAAAAAGAAATAACAATAAATAGAATAACTGTAAAATTAGAAATCTATATCTTTCCCTTCATAAGCATATTGGTATAATTTTTTAAATTGTTCACCAGTCGTTGATCTCGGAGTAAGAACAGAACTGGCATCTTGATAACACAAATTAACTAAAGAATCCAAGTCTTTTTCAAAGTCTTCTTTTGAAACACCGGTTTCTTTGAGACTCATAGGAAAGTTAACCTCTTTTTGAAGATCAGCCAATTTCTCTATAACCTTCTCCGCTGCTTTTTTGTCTCCTTCACTCCAAGAGACCCAACCTAATTGTTTTGCTAGTTTGGCGTAAATCTTGATTGTATCGTCTTTCTCAGGATCATTCATAATAAACTGAGTGACATATTTCATTACAATTCCAACACTCTTGCCATGATGTACATGATATATCGAGCCCCACGAATGCCCGAGTGTGTGTCCTATATGTACTTGCGCATTTCCAAAAGCTAATCCTGCAATGGTGGCTGCTTGGTGAAGGAAATCTCTCGCTTCTTGATTTTTTCCGTCCTTATAGATTATAGGTAAATATTTAAAGATTAATTCGATTGCTTTTAGTGCTAAAGCATTACCAAATTCATTTCTCCATAAAGATCCTAAACATTCTATAGAATGAGCGAGAGCATCAAAAGCTGTGTCAACAGTTAGTTCTGTAGGCATGCCCATTGGAAAAATTGGGTCTACAATCGCGTAGGTTGGTATTAGTCCTCTATGAAGATAGAAAAACTTCTTCCATATCTCCTCTTCATAGCGAGAAATTACGGTTATAAACGTTGTTTCTGCTCCTGTTCCAGAAGTGGTAGGAATAGCAACCATCTTTGCTTTTTTGCCCATATCATATAGATCATTTCTAAATGCATGAATGTCATCCAGAGTAAAATCTGGAAATTCGTATAAACACCAAACAACTTTAGCAGTATCCATGACTGAACCACCACCTAACGCAATAATGATGTCGGGAGAATAGTTAAGACATTGTTCTCGAGCTTTTAGAACGCCTTCATCTCTAGGGTCTGGAACTACTTCGTCAAAAACTTCATATTCCTTTCCAAATTTATCAAGAACATTAGTTAGAGTTTTTAAATAACCTAAATCTTTAACAATTTTATCAGTAACTATGAAGCATTTACCACCTGAAATATTTTCCATAAAATCTATGGAATCAGGTCCGTAGATTATATTAGGGGAAAAGAAAAACCACATATTTTTATTTTACCTCTGAATTGATTTATTTATTTTTTTAAAGTTGAGAATTTCAAGATATTTATATCTTTATTAAATTAAATAGGTTATCAAAGCCATTATCTTTCATAAAAAAAAATAATTATACGGTGATTTGATAATTATACATTTTAATGCTATAATCCAAAATTAAAATTTACAGCTTAATAAGAATTTCAAAATACTTATATTTTAATTAAATTAAATAAATTATTATTCACTTGGTAAATTAGATTATTTTAACAGTAAAACGAGCTAGTATTATGAAAGATTCTGAAAAAGAAAATTTATTTATCACTTTCAAAGGCGTTATTGAAAGTATAATTGACGATAGACGAAAAAATCCCAAGAACGAGAAAACGCTTAATAAATTTAATGCTAGGATTAATTTGGGGTTACAAATAGAAGAAAATTATATTTTTTGGTTGAATCTTGTAGCAAGTGACGGAAAATATAATTTAAATAGAGATAAACTTGAAGAATACGATTTAGAACTCATTTCTGCTCCCGAAGACATGATGTATTTCTCAAATGGTCAAAATTCAACATTAAACATGATGTTAAAAAAGAATTCTTTTGGAAAGACTAAACTTCAATTTAGTAAGGGAAGTACAGGAAAAAGAAATTTTGGTTTATTGTTGAAACTCCCAAAAATCTTGGTATTGGAAAAAATCTAAATACAGGGATTAATATCGATTATGAATCGTGTTATTCTTATATAACAAATAAAAACTTCTTTCTTCAAATCTATTATTCTTTTTATTTAAAACATATAGATCAATATCTATATTAGAATTGGATTCTTCAAGTGTTAGAGTCAAGAAACTAGGATTTCCACTTGCTACAAATGACCATGCTCCCGTAACACTTCCAGGATTTAATAATAAAGTCCCATTTTCCGAAAGGAATACTTCTTCATGATGAGTATGACCAGAGATTAGCACGTGATAATTCCGTTCCGATGCTAATAATTCTAATTGAGTATGATCACCTCGAGGACTTATTTGAGTCCCATGAGTCAATCCAATTGCCAAAGAATCATTCTCTTTAATAGGAATTTCTAGTTTTTGGTAAATAGGTGCGTTACGATTACCCCCATAATAATCCATATTTCCAAGTACGATAAAAAGATCTCTTTTTGTTTTGAGGTTCAAGAAATCAAGAAATTTAGGAGCATTAATCACATCACCAGTAAAAAATGTGTACTCAAAAAGGTTTTTTTCGGTTAACGTTTCTAGTTTATCATATATATGTGAAGGAATTTCTTTTGTTCTGCGAGGAATGTGTGAATCTCCAATTGCTAATAGTTTCAACATATTTATATTTTAATTTCCTTTTCATAAACTTTTTTGACAAATTCATGTAATTTTTTGGCTCTTGGATCTTTTTCAAAATGTATACGCATTGGTTCAATTAATTGGTCCAGATATTTTATTACAGCTGGTTTTAAATCGGGTGGATTTAGCTTTCCAGCACTATAATCTTTTTCTAGCTCTTCAAATGTCTTATAAGTAATATTTCCTCCATATTTATCAGGTCTTTCAATCTTAAACTCATCTACTAATTCAAAAATGAGGTACTTACAATATTCCAAAATTGGATTTTCATTTATCTCTTCTGGAGGGCAATAAGCTTTGTTAATTTTACGTTTAATATCATCTATTGTATCTAACATGAAAATGGCAGAATCGGGATTAGATTTTGACATTTTTAGTTTTACAGCACGATCTATTCCTGTTAAATTAGTTTCAGGGGGTTTTCCTAAACCCATTAGCATGTGATGACTTAGAGAAATTGGTTTTGGTTTATTCAAATTACCTGCTACTTCTCTTGCCAACATGTTGACTTTTCTTTGATCTAGTCCTAATTGACAAATATCTGCAGGAAGAAAAAAGATATCAGCGCATTGCATTAAAGGATAAAGAATTTGAGAGGCAGATAATGAATCACTATCTTCTCTTCCCATTATTTGGGTGCATCTTTTTACACGATTTAGTGAACTATTCATTGCAATTTTTAAGACTAATTCCCAATATTGAGAATCTTTTACTAAGTCAGATGCATAAATAAACTCCACCATGCTTAAATCCATATTACAAGCTTTCCATACTTCAATAAAATAATCGCCTACTTTCTTGATGATATCTAAATCTCCACCAAATTTATGATTTGCAGCGGCATGCCAATCTGCAATGAGAAATTTAAACCTCACACCAGTTTTGGTAATTTTATTTACGTTAATAGATCTCAATAATCCTTGAGCAATATGAATGTTTCCAGAGGGTTCAAATCCATCATAAGCATAAATTTCTTCACCATGTTCATTTTTCCATATGAAAAGTTTTCGTAATTCCTCAATATTGATGATTTCTTCTCCTACTTCTTTCAATAAAGAAATTTTTTCATCTAAAGATATTGTCATAATCCTCAAAACAGAATAATTTTTAGTATATTAAATCTATCATGTCGATATAATCTTTATGTTCTTACGATTCTATAATTGAAATTAAAGAAAATTGAAAAGAAAGAAAAATTATCAATTTAAGTGCTTATTTTGAATAAGTATCGCCTCCTTTTCTGAAAAAAAAGTTAAAGAATAGCATTACTAAACAAAATTCAAATATGAGTTCAAAAAGATTTTTTAAAATATAAATAGATAAGTATAGATAAAAAGAGCTTATTTCTTAGAGTTTTTCTCTTCAATTGCAGCTTGGGCTGCAGCGATTCTTGCTACGGGGATTCTATAAGGGGAACAAGAAACGTAATTTAGACCTATAGAATGCGCAAATTTGATTGATCTTGGCTCTCCGCCGTGTTCACCGCAAATTCCACATTTTAAGTTTGGGTTCGTTTTCCTTCCATCTTCAACAGCCATTTTCATGAGTTTTCCAACGCCATCTTGATCTATCGTTTCGAAGGGGTTTTCTTTGAGAATCTCCTTGTTTAGGTAGATGGGAAGGAATTTACTTTCAGCATCATCGCGACTATAACCATATGTCATTTGTGTAAGATCATTTGTTCCAAAGGAAAAGAACTCAGCTTCAGTTGCAATCTCACTAGCTGTTAGAGCCGCCCTAGGAATTTCAATCATGGTACCAAATTTATAATCCAATTTTACATTGTAACTATCAATTGTTTCTTTGGCAACTCTTACTAGCTGTTCTTTAACATATGTAAGTTCAGAGATCATACCTATCAAGGGGATCATCACTTCAGGAACAACATCTATTCCTTCAAGTTTTAATTCACAAGCAGCTTGAAATATTGCTTTTACTTGCATTTCATTGATTTCAGGCCAAACAATCCCAAGTCGACAACCTCTTAATCCCATCATCGGATTCTCCTCAGAAAGCGATCTAATTAGCGCAAGTACTTTTTTCTTCTTCTTAATTTCTTCATCCAATGGACTCGTATTAAGCAGTGATTTTGATAAATTATTCGTCATTTTCAATTCTTGGTGCTCTAGCGTTACAGTAATTAATTCAGGTAAGAATTCATGAAGAGGGGGATCTAGTAATCTAATCGTCACTGGTTTCCCTTCCATTATTTTGAAAATCTCATAAAAATCTCCTTTCTGCATCGGTAGAATTTTATTTAGAGCTTCCATTCGTTCTTCGATTGTTCGAGACATTATCATGGCTTGAACCACAGGAAGACGATCTTGTGCCATAAACATGTGTTCTGTTCTCGTTAGGCCAATACCTTCTCCTCCAAATTCCAAAGCTGTAGTAGCATCAAGTGGTGTGTCTGCATTAGCCCTTACTCCTAAGGTTTTAAGCTCATCAGCAATTGCAAGAAGTTCAGAGAATTCTCTGCTAATTTCAGGTTCTATTAAGGGTACTTTTCCTTCAATCACTCGTCCAGTAGTACCATCTATTGTAATATAATCTCCTTCATGGATCTCTGTTTCTGCAACTCTAAATAATTTGTTCTCTTCATCAATTTCTATATCTTGGGCCCCAACAACTGCAGGTTTACCCATTCCTCTTGCTACAACAGCAGCATGAGACGTTTTTCCACCAAATTGAGTTAAAACACCGCTTGATGCATATAAACCATGAACATCTTCTGGTTTAGTTTGGGGACGTACTAAGATTAATTCAGTATCTCCAGCATTTGCTAATTCTTCTGTAGTGTCAGCATCAAATATTGCTTTTCCAGAAATAGCTCCAGGAGAAGCATTAATTCCTTTGGCTAATACACGAACAATAGCATTTTCATCAATGCTTTTAAAGAGTAATTTGGAAATCTTGAACGGATCAATGCTCATTATTGCTTCTTCTTTGCTTATGAGACCCTCCTTAACCATATCAACTGCGATTTTCACTGCTGCAGAAGGAGTTCTTTTCCCATTCCTTGTCTGTAAGAGATATAAGAGTCCTTTTTCTACTGTAAATTCAATATCTTGCATATCCCTATAATGATTTTCAAGTTTTTCCATTGTTTTAACTAGTTGTTTATATATTTCAGGAAATTCCTCACTCATTTCTGATAGTTTCTTAGGAGTTCTAATTCCTGCAACCACATCTTCTCCTTGAGCATTCGCTAAGTATTCACCAAATTTTATATTCTCGCCAGTTGATGGATCTCTTGTAAATGCTACACCAGTAGCGGAATCCCATCCCATATTACCAAAAACCATTACTTGAATATTAACTGCTGTTCCAAAATTAGGTATATTACTAATTCTCCTGTAAGTAATTGCACGTTTAGTATTCCATGATTTGAAGACTGCTTCAATTGATAAATTTAGTTGCTTGACGGGATCGTGAGGAAATGGGGAACCAATCTCTTTTTCATATAAAGCTTTATAATCTGCAATTATTTTCTGTAAATCTGTGACTGTAAGATCTGTATCTTGTGCAGTACGAGAAATTTCTCTTTTATATTTAACAAGGATTCTTTCAAATTTTTCATCTCCGATACCCATTACAACATCTCCAAACATCTGAATAAATCTACGATAACTATCATAAGCGAATCGTGGATTTTCAGTTTGTTCAGCCATACCGACAACTGATTCATCATTTAAGCCCAAGTTTAACACTGTGTCCATCATACCGGGCATTGAAATAGGAGCACCGCTCCGAACAGAGACCAGTAAAGGACCTTGCTTATCTCCAAATTGCTTTCCTGTTTGCTTCTCCAGTTTTCTTAGATGTTGAATAACAACTGGTTTAATCTCATCCATAATAGCTTTAGGATTTTCGAAATAAAGTAAGCAAGCCTCAGTTGTTATGGTAAATCCAGGGGGGACATTTAATCCTAAGTTGCTCATTTCACCTAGGTTAGCGCCTTTTCCTCCTAGTAAGTATTTTAATTCCTTTTTTCCTTCACTAAAATCATAGATATATTTCTTTTTTTCAATGGTGGTCATTTATTTAATCACTAACATATTCTCGTATAAATTTTAGACGATAATAGTAATAACTTTTTTTTAAAAGGTCATTTTGAAAAACCTTTAGCATGATAAAAGTAATAATATCTCTTAAGAAATAAAATTATCGAATTGCTGAAACATGAAGAGAGTGGGAATTTTATGGTTATTTCAAAGCTTCAAGAAGTTCCCATATTCCCTCGATTATGAAGTCAGGTTTAAATTCTTCGTTCTTATTGATCATTGACAATGTGGATTCGCCTGATAACACACAACATGTAGTAACTCCTGCATTTATTCCCATTTTTATATCAGTATATAAACGATCTCCGAACATTACGGCATCTTTGGGATCGATATTCAAAAAATCAAGTTTAAAGAGTATCATTTCTTTGTTAGGTTTACCAAAAACTCTTGGCATCCTTTCAGTGGCTTTATCAAGCAAAGCAGCTATTCCTCCAGCATCAGGTATGTATCCGTTTTTAGTAGGGCATCTATTATCTAAATGAGTAGCGATATATGGAATATCGTTTTGTATTAACAATGCGGCTTTTACTAAACGATTATAAGTTAATTCTTGATCAAAAGCAAGTACTAAAATTTCGGGGTCATTTTCTGATAAAATAAACCCTTGTTCTCTAAATTCTTCTTTAAGAGATTCAGTACCCATTAAAAAAACTCTTTTATATGAATTTTTTTTTAAATAGTCAATGGTAGGATGTTGAGATAAAATTAAATTTTCGTAAGAAATATCGATTTTAAGATTCTTTAATTTCAGGAGATAATCTTTAGAAGATTTACTTGAATTGTTTGAAAGAAAGTAAAATTTCTTCTTCTTTTTTCTGAGTAGTTCTATTAATTCTAATACACCATCGAATAGTGTATCTCCTAAATATATCGTACCATCGAGATCAAAAAAATATACGCTCTTTTTTACTAATGATGATAAATCTTTATCAATTTGCGCCATTAAGAATCTGAATTATATAGGTTTTGATTTAAATTAGAAAATGTTAATTGTATAAAAAAGTTATTCAGAGATTTGAAGATATATAAAAAAAGGAAAAATTAGTTATTTAAATTTAATATTTGGGGATGAATATTTACTTAGCTTTTGGAGTTCCACACCACTTACAAAAATTTGCTCCAGGTGTGACTTTACTTCCACAATATGAACATGTTTTAGAATCTACTGGTGTAGTTACTCCTGATTCACCAATTTTTCTTCCCTCTGCCTTTGCTCCACAGTTTGGACAGTATTGAGAGTCTAACCTTAATTTTGATTCACAGCGCACGCATTTTAAAGTCGTTTCAGGTTGTTGTTTGGTTGGTTGTGTTGTTGGTTCAACTGCTAGAGTCGCTTTTGCTTTTGGAGATACTTTTGATTGCGGTTTGGTTTTGAGTTTTTTCTGGCTTTTACGTGCGATGAAAGCGACAATGATTATAACGCCCACAACGATAACTAAAGTGATCAAGAAGGGTTGTATATCTAACCATCTATCAATACTAGTAATACCCGTATCGTAGGTCACATCAAATGTGATTGTAGTGCTCTCTTCAAGAGAGTTCATCGGATCGAAGTAAACAAAAAAATACCAATTACCATCATTTGGAACTGTAAATGTATCTGTTGATACTGTATCTACTGATTCTATGAAAAAATCAGTACTGCTAAAATCCACCACATTTGCAGCAGAATAAGTAATTGTATAGTTCACGTCAACAGGAGACGCTAGATCATTATACCATACGACATAATAATCATTTCCTGATGAGATAGGTAATACTCCATTTCCAGTGACCGTGTTTGGATCATCTACGTAAAATACTGGTGAACCTCCCGTATTCCATTCATACATATCGGCTCCATCAGCTATAAAGAAATCAACAGAGCTTGATGCATTAAAATTATATGTAAGAGAAGAACCAGGTCTTAAATAAATTGAATAATATCGATATTCAGTATTAATAAGATTGATACTATATTCATCACCACCATTCTTCGTAGTTCTTGGAAGCATCTCGAAAGGATTGTCCCAAATTGCAAAAGTTATATTGCTGGAATAAGATTGGATGGAATATGTCATTTCGTTGTTTTCTTTAATGTTTTCATATTCATACCAGTATTCATTAAAGTAAATTGTTTCTGTTGAACGATAAGTTACATAACCAGAACTGTCTGCTGAGCTGAATGGAAACCATATTGCAACACCAAGTAAAGGTAATAATATTAAAGAGAAAACAATCGCTACGACGGCTCCTCCACCAACGTACATTGGAGAATAATACCAAGGTCGATAATAATAACCAGCCCACATTGGGGAATACCACCATCTCCGATACCATGGCCTGTAAAATCCATATCCATAATATCTCCGACCGTATCCGTAATATCTTCGATTTGGACCATAATTCGAGTGTCTATAAGGTCCACTTGGTGATCTCGATACTATTCTTGTTGATCCCGTTCTCCCAAATGGAACCCCACTGGGGCGTCCACCAGTTCTAAAGCTACCAGCTCCACCTCGAAATCCGCCACCTCGAAATCCACCACCCATACCACCTCCTCGAAATCCTCCACCTCCACCGCCACCCCCACGAGGCATGTTTAATTTTTCACCTCATTAGCTAAAGATTCAACGCTTCCTTTTTGGCGAAATATGTAATCTCTATAAATTGCTCCTAAAAAGAGTAACATCGCAATGATTGACATTGTTAATCCTAATCCATCTATAAGAACATCGGCAGTTAATGAAAAAGCAATTCCAAAAAGAATCCACTCTAGTACCAAGAAAACTACTAAAAGATGGGGAATTAATGAGCGTACAATCATTCCCGTACGAATATTTCTTGCATCTGAAAAACTTGCATATATAAGGGAAAATAATCCTAAGATGCCAAATATTAGTATCAGAAAGCTAAAAATCACTATAAACACCCATACCACTCCATTTCGAGCTATTAAATCAATAAATGGTACAAGAAAATCAGTTCCACGGGTTTCAAATAATCCAAAAGTTATTACTCCACCACGTATTTCAGCCATGCCAAAGAAACTTAAGAGTTCAGCTTGATTCCCTACAAAAAATCCATAAACACCGATTAAGGGTAATAGAATACCAAGTACGAAACCTAATATTGAACTAGTACTAGCAAACCAAAATTCAGCATTTCTTGTATTTGTAACTGGTATTAATCCAACATCATCAATATCCGCATCAGGAATGAAACTCCAACAGTCTTGAATCGTGGCTACTCCGACCAATTTGTTTTCAGAGACTACTGGTACAACATTTACATGTAAACTTTGCATTCTTGTAAATGCGTCTGTTACGGGTGTATTAAGAGAAACAGGTTGGATTTTATACATTGCAGAAGTAACTTTTGTAGTTTTCGGATCAATTCCCTCTGCTACGATATTCTGAATGATATCGAAATCAGCTATTACACCAAGAACCTTTTCCCTATTATTTTCCATGACTACTAGATCGGGCACTCCTAATTCTTTCATTTTTTTAGCAGCATCTTGTACTGAAGCTGTAGAATCTATAATTCCATATTCATCATCTATGACTAAATCCTTAACAAAATAGTTTTTACTGGATAAGCCCATTTTTTTTAACCATATTTTTGATTAGATTTGTTATGATATATATTGAATTAAGTATAATAATCTTTCCATAGTCCAATTAATGCTATAATTTCATATACTTATTAACCTAAATGTAAAAATATAAATAGGAAAATAAAAATAAAAAGAAATAAAATACTTTAGAAATACTCAACGCCATCAATTGAAGCGGAGCTGTTAACAAGTTCTTGTGCTGCTTTGGTAGCTCGCATGACTTTTGCCATGTTTCCTACGAGTTTGAATTTTCCCGCCATTAAACCTTGAATTGGATCGAGTTCTTTCTTTAACACTTTTAACCAATTATCATACGTTCCCGAAAATACAAATTCAACCGCAGGAGGTTCCCCTTCTTTTAAAGGTACTGGATCGGACCCGGGTTTTAAAACTACATGTTCTTCTCCCGGACTCAATATTTTTCCTCCCGTACAATCACCTTTATACAATCCTACAAACATCTTGACCTCTTTATCTAAGTTACCACTTGGTTCTACTATAAATAGGAAGTCTCCTTCCCACCAAGAAGCAGCGGCTCTGTAATTTGGATTGTCGTTAATTGACTTAATATAAGCTTCAACCCATTCTTCAGAAAATACTTTCATTTTTTTTCTCACATTCTAATTTTTTGAAATTCGTATTAATTAATTTTAATTCAATCTGTGTTAATTAATTTTGTTCAATTGATTAAATTTCTATTATATTAAATAATAAAAGTATGAGAAGAAATAAAAAATAAATGTTAAAAATCCTATAAATTAAACACCAATTCCTATGGTGTTCCCAATTCCCGCTACGATTATACTAGAACCTTTTACTGTTCTTTTTCGTATTCCCATCTTAATTTTTTCTACGAGAGCAGGCACTGATTGTGTTATGGGGCGTGTCATAACGGTGATTGCATTTTCAAGTGATTGTCGGCATATGAGTGCATCGATAGGTATTTCTTTCTTAGTAGTCGAATCCTCAATGAAGAATTTTTCAACACCAATTCCACCTATGGCTGCTCCTACTCCAATAACGATAGATCCTGTTTTGTCACTTGAAAGTTTTAGACCTGCATCAATCATAATAATACGGGAGATGTTTTTATCTTGGTCTTCTACCAATCTTTTAATAGCAGTACCAGGTTTTCCAACTGTTCCTCCGGGTCCTCTTGCTCTAATAACATAAATCGTTCGGTCTTCGAAATCTACTTCTTGCATAATTGTGTCTTTAGCAATTTTAACCACCTCAACATCATCTTGCTGAGCTACATTTCGTACAAAACTCCCTGCTACCATGGGTCCAAGACCATCACCTATTGGGCTGCCTTCTGAGAAAGCTTTAGTTGCTCTATAATAACTCTTAGCCATACCCATAATTATACTTAGCTGCATTGAGACTTGCATTAAAAGTATATATGATTTTGATTTTTTTCCCATAATCAAGAAATGTTTAATTAGTCGATAAATATAATCTACTGCTCCAGCCGCTTCAACCAAGTTCTCTAAATTTTGAGCTTCAGGACTTCCGGGAACTGCATTTGGAGCTAAGATAGCGACTTCTTCTTTATATCTATCATCCCTTATGTCAATAATATGATTTAATTTTGGTATTATCCCATAAGGATCGAGCGATACTGGTCCAATTGTTATAAAAGAGAGAAAATCATCGAGTTTTAATTGTAAATCTTTATCCATTTCCTTTTTATCAGCGTATTTTTTGAATACTTTTAATAAAATCTGTTTACAATCATCATTCCATGTCTTTAGTTTTTCTAATCCAGTTTCAACCTCTTTGGATGATCGCCACATCTGAATTTTGGTGCCATAAAACATCGAAATAAAGATCATTACGAAAAAAAGCAAGTTAAGTACTAAACCTAACGGATCCGTTTGCGCTTGCATTAACATGTAAATCATTACAATCCTTCTATATTTTTAAAAGTACTAAATCGTTTGATATAAGAGATTTAGTTTTCATAATAACAAAATTTATTTAATCTTTTATTCTTTTCTATTATAAAGCTTAAACCTATTTAGAGAACTATGATTGACGAAGAAGAAGAGGATGAAATCTTAAACAAAGGAGTATCATTTAAGAAAGTATTGAAAAATGTTGCATTACTCGCATTAATCATTATTGGAGCACTTTTTATATATATGGGTGGTACCGATCAAATGACAAATTTCTTTATTGGATTCACTTTGATTTGTATTGGTTCTACTTTAATTCAAATCCAAAAACAAGAAGAAGAACCAACGAGGCAGACTTTATCTATTTTAAAATGCGAAAAGTGTGAAGTAACAAAAGTCAGAAATTACGAATCTGGTGATTTTGTTTTTAAAATCGTAGATTCATGTGAAAATTGCGATGATACAATGAAAATAAAACAAATATACAGTGTCAAGTTGAAAAAATCAACAGCAAAGAAACAAGCTAAAGAAGTAAAACTGAAAGATAAAAAACAAGCTAAAACTTAAAACCTTCCTCAAATGAGCAAAGGTGTTCCTAAAATTTTAAACAAAATTGGAATGGGCGGAACGTTCGATCATTTACATGATGGACATAAATCATTAATAATGATTGCTTTATCTCTATCCGAAAAAGTTGTGATTGGGTTAACAAGCGATAAACTTTTAACAAAAAAGAAATTCCGCTCTAAAATCGAAAACTATCAAAAGCGATTAGAATGCTTAAAATCATACATCTCTGAAACAACAGATTTATCTAGAGTGGAAATAATAAAATTGGAGGATCCTTATGGTCCTCCCATTCATGAAGCTGAATACGAAGGAATTATAGTTAGCCAAGAGACTTATGAAGGAGCTTTAAAAATCAACCAGATTAGAGAAGAAAAGGGTTATAAACCATTAATCATCGTTGTTATTCCTTTAATTCTTGACAATAATAAAAAGAAAATTAGTTCTACTTCGATTAGAGCAGCTCTACAGTAGTAAACTTTTTTAGATTCCTTTTCTATAAGTATAATATAAATATATGAATGCTTGAAAAATCATGAATTATGTCATTTTGAATAAAATTTCATTGAAGAGTAGTTTATTCAAACAAGCTTCATTAATATTTAGCTTCTTTAATCTGCCAAGGGAATAATTATTCTATGAATTTTATTTCCTTGGCTGCGGATTATAATCCTTTTATCAAATAAAATCCAAATTAACTCAGATTAATATTTAAATGTCTTCCCTAATTCGAGATAGGCGCATTTCAAGCTAATTAATCCACAAAAGATTTAAATAAGTTAAAAATTTAGATTTATATAGTGAATAGTATTAAATATTGGATAGAAAATTATGAAAATTATACTTCGGAAACAAGTTATAGATATTTTAAAAATTTTGCGTGATAAAAAGGATAAAATAATTGCGTCAGATTTAGCTAATGACTTGAATTTAGATTATGTGGTATTAATGTCTGCAATTAATGATTTGATTTCATATGAGTTAGGTGGGTTCAAGGAAGAAGAAATTAATCAAATATCGCTGAATAAAGAAGGTATAAATTATCTAAAATCGGGGTTACCTGAACGTCAATTACTTGGTGTATTGATTCAACAAGATAAAAAAGAAATTCAACTCGAAGAATTTATTAAATTATCGAAAATGGAGAAAACTTTATTCTACATTGGTCTTTCAAATTTAAAACAAAATAAATGGATAGCTCAAAGTAAAGCAAGTGGAGAGAGTAAAATTTTTTTAATAGCGGAGGAATTCCCAAAAACTGAAATAGAACAATTTCTTAGTATTTTCAATGAAAAACAGGTTTTAAATTATTCAGAATTATCTCCAGATGAATTGTCTCATATAGATACTTTAAATAAACGTAAAATAATAAATAAAACACAAAGAACCCAAAGAATAATATACATTACAGAGAAAGGAAAGAAGCTTGATCTTAATGAAATAGAAGAATTAAAACAAGTGAGCAAGATAAGTTCAGAGATGTTAAGTACGGGATCTTGGAAAGATGTTGAATTAAAACCCTTCGATGTATCCAAACCAGGTCCACTATTAAAAGCAGGAAAGATTCATCCAATAATTAATTTAATTAATGAAATTCGCGAAGTATTTCTTTCAATGGGATTCACTGAAATAAGGGGACCTATAGTTGAAAGTGCTTTTTTCAACTTTGATGCTTTATATCAACCACAAGATCATCCGGCTCGAGAATTACATGATACTTTCTATCTTAGTAACCCTAAAATAGCAAAATTACCTGACAAAGAAAGAGTTTTAGCAGTTAAAGATATGCATGAGAATGGAGGAAATAGTGGTTCGACAGGATGGAGATATGAATGGGATGAAGATATAGCTAAAAAAACACTGTTGAGGACTCACACAACTGCCACAACAATTCGGAAATTAGCACAATATTATCTCGAGAATGATAAAAAGCCAATTAAAGTATTTTCTGTTGATCGTGTTTTTCGAAATGAAAAAGTTGATAAATCACATTTAGCAGAATTTACTCAAATTGAAGGAATTGTCATAGATGATAATCTAAATTTATGTGATTTAATTGGTTTACTTTCAGAATTTTATCGAAAATTAGGTTTTAAAAAGATAATCACGAGACCTGGATTCTTTCCATATACAGAACCAAGTATGGAAGTCTCAGTTTATTATGATAAATTAGGTGAATGGTTAGAAATGGGAGGCTCAGGTATATTTAGACCTGAAGTTACGTATCCTTTCGGAGTTGAAGAACCAACAAGAGTCTTAGCATGGGGTCAAGGTCTGGAACGAATTGCAATGCTATATTATGAACGAAAAGATATCAGAGATTTTTACATAAATCCTATAAAATGGTTAAGACAACAATCTTATCATAAATGAGGTAAAAAATATGCCAACATTAGAATTGAATATTGATAGATTAGAACGTTTGGTCGGAAAAAAATTGGATATGAAGGAATTGGAGTATGATCTGCAATGGATAAGTTTAGATTTAGAAGATACTAATGAAGAAGAACGTACTATTAAGGTAGAATATAATCCAAATAGACCTGATTTTTCCAGTCCTGAAGGAATAGCTAGAGCACTAAGAGGATATTACGAGATAGAATTAGGGATTCCTACTTTTGAACTTACTACAGGTGAGATTATCTTGAAAGTGGATCCTAGTGTAAAAGAAGTAAGACCATATATCGTATGTGGCGTCGTCAGAAATGTTGATTTAGATGAAGATGAGGTTGCGACACTCATGACTATTCAAGAACACCTTCACTGGGCAGTAGGAAGGGATCGAAAGAAGGTGGCAATAGGTGTTCATGATTTAGATAAAGTTAGCCCACCTTATAGATACACTGCTGTTAAACCCGATTCTGTTAGTTTTACACCTTTACATGGAGATGGTTATCCAATGAACCTTGAAGAGATCTTACTTCTTCATGAAAAGGGAATAGAATATGCAAAGATCTTGGAAGGGAAGGAAGTCTACCCAATTATATTTGATAATAATGATGAAGTATTATCATTTCCACCCGTAATAAATGGAGAATTAACAACAGTAACCGATGAAACCAAAAATTTATTCCTAGATCTTACTGGAACTGATTTTCAAGCTGTTAATTTAGCATTGAATATACTATCAACAACTTTAGCAGATATGGGGGCAGAGATTGAAACTGTAACAGTTCAATATGAAGGAGGAAAGAATATTGTCACTCCTAATTTTAATCCAAAAAAATGGGAGGTCAAAACGGATTACATCAACAGTGTTTGCGGTTTAAAATTGACTGAAGAAGAGATGATTAAATGTTTTCAAAAAGTTAGATTAAACGCAAATAAATCAAAGAAAAAAGGTACTTTAGAGATTTGGGTACCATCCTATCGGGGGGATATCATGCATCCTGTTGATTTCACGGAGGAATGTGCTATGGGTTATGGTTATGTAAATTTACCTCTAACAATACATGACGGAGGGATGGGAGAATACCACCCTATTCAAGATTTTTCAAATAAAATTCGTAAGATAATGATCGGTGCAGGATATTTAGAAGCAGTAAATTTCATTTTATCAAATTCAGAGAAGCAATTCAATTACATGAACCAAGAGAAAGACGAGAAGAATTTGGTTCAGATACTAAACCCCGTTTCAAAGGAGTTTGATACAACAAGAGTGACGCTTTTACCCAATATTATGGACACAATACGCT
>JAGXNQ010000180.1 GCA_019894955.1 Promethearchaeota archaeon
CATTTCTTACAATTTGTTTTAGGGAGAAATTTATATAAATCCATAAAATTTTGTACATCGGGAACGATATTTCACCTTATAAATTTCATTTATTATCGTGTTGAGTAATATTTAGGAACTTATTAATTTCTTTAGATTATGTCTAATAAAAAATTAATTGTATTTGGCTTGGTTCTAAAACCGTTACAAAAAATATTTTTTTTTATCAAGAAAATGAAAGTCTTTTATACAAAAATGAGCTATTATGAATAATATTATTGATCTTTATTAAAATGATGATATTATATGAGATTAGAAATGCTTTCCAGAGATGAAATCGAAACAATTCATATTAAATCTCTCGAAATTCTTGAAAAGATCGGAATCATAATTCCACATGAAGAAATTAAATCATTATTTGAGGATATCGGTGCAACAGTTAATTTTAATACGGGATTAGTGAAAATTCCTCCTCACATAGTCAATGAATATATTTCTAAAGCTGGTAAGAAATTTACCATATATGGTAGAGATCTATCTAAAAAAGCAGAATTTGGGGCAGGAAAAAGAAATTATAATACCTCCTTTGGACAAGCGCATTGGTTAGATTCATTGGGGGGTGATCGCCGTCAACCTAATCTTAAAGATATAGAAAAAGCGGTTAAACTTGGTGATTATTTAAAGCAAATTACTATTCCAGGAGCTATGGCAGACCCGATAGAGATTCCATTAAAATGGCGTTGCCTAGCAGTAGCATTTGAAATGGTTAAAAACACAACCAAACCAATTGGTTTTTGGTTTCATGATAGATCTTCCTCTAAATTTCTCAATGAATTCTTTGCTGTTCTTAGAGGTGGTGAAGAAAATGCCAAGAAATATCCTCTCTGTTATCCATTGTTCGAACCTGTAAGCCCTTTGAGCTTCCCATTTAATGGAGTTGATTTATTATTTGAAACGTGTAAACTAAATTTACCCGTTCAAGTTGGACCCATGGCTCAAATGGGAGTGTCTGCTCCAGCAACAATTGCGGGAACTATTGCTATTGAGAATGCTGAGATCTTGGCAGCTATCTGTATCACTCAATTAATTCAAGAAGGAACCCCAATATGTTATGGAGGGATTTGTCACGCTTTTGATACGAAAACTGCTCAAATTATTTTTGGAGGTCCAGAACAAGTAATTCTTTCGATTGCAATGAGTCAGATGGGTAAAAATTATGGTTTTCCAATATATATTAATACTGGACTGACAGATTCAAAGACTTTAGACGCACAAGCAGGATTAGAAAGTGGAATTACATTAGGACTAAGTTCTCTAACAGAAGCTGATGTTTATGGTCATATGGGGATTTGTGGGATGGATCAGGCAGCATCACTAGATATGCTTATCATGCAATCAGAGATCATTTCTTATATTGAATCTATACATCGAGAAGTGAGTTTTGATGATGAAACGTTTGCGTTTGATGTAATCAAAGAAACCGGCCCAAAAGGGTCATTTCTTAATAAAAGTCATACAAGAAATAATATTCGTAATGAACTATGGTTTCCATCATTATTAGATCGATATAGTTATGAGAAATGGATCAAGAAAGGAGCAATGGATATGAAAAAACGATGTCAAATGTTAAAAGAAAAAATACTCATTGAACATATCCCTGAACCATTAGAAAAGGATATTAAATTCGATCTTGAAAAATTGATTGAAAAAGCTAAAAAAGAGCTTTCAATATAACGCAAGAAAAAATAATCGAAAATAAACAAAAACTAGCTGAAGTTTTTAAATAATTTTTTTTTTAAATTTAATCAGTGATGATTCCATAATACATTTTTTAAATTTTTATATATTTCAATTATGCTAAAACTTGCTTTTGAAACTGGAGCATGTTCTATAACTGATTGTGCAAATGACATTGCCTTCGGTATTGAAAGGTCAAAAGGAATTTTTCCAATAATATTAAAACCTGTTGCTTCGATAAAAGATTTAAATTTGTCCTCAAAGGGGGATTTTAAATCGTATTTATTGATGACTATGCCAAAGGGAATCTTAAATTGTTGGACGACTTCAATTGCTCGTTTTAAGTCATGCAAACCTGAAGGTGTAGGTTCGGTAATTGTAATTATGTAATCTAAGCCTGAAATTGTTGCGATTACTGGACATCCAATACCGGGAGGTCCGTCAATGATAACGAGATTACTAGTAGAATATTCTCCTAATTTTTTAGCAAATTCTTTTTCATCGGAGACTAATTTTCCCGATGTGGTACTTCCTAATTTAGTTTTACCATAAACTAGAGGAAGACCTATTTTAGAAGTATAGGTAATAATTTCCCCACTTTTGACTGGCTCAATTTTAAAAGAATGCTCGGGACATAATACTTTACAAGCTCCACAACCCTCACAAGCTAGATAATCTAATATAGGAATCTCATTTTCCTTATCCCAAGATAATGCATTAAATTCACAGAAATGATCTTCATCGCATTGTTTACAATGGACACATTTATCTTCAATAAATGAAGCTTTGAGAGTTGCATAAACATCTTGGGTCTGAATAGAATTTGGTGAATCAGCAGGGAGTAATATTGCGAGATTAGGAGCGTCAACATCACAATCAAGGATAATTGGGCTTATCTTAGAATCCTTATTAGCAAGATGGGCTAATGATGCTGTCAAAGAAGTCTTTCCTACTCCACCTTTTCCCGAAATAATCCCAACAATCATTCTTTCCATTATTTTACCTTTTTATTTGTATTATGCATCCATTTTAATAAATTCTCGAAAATTTGTTTAAAGGCGATATATCCATCACCTTCTCTGTTGTATGTGCTTTTATCATCCATGATTGGAATTCCTTGACAGTAGGAAGCCACAATATCATTATCTAAAGGGATATCACCTAGAATTTCTATCCCTCTCTCTTCTAATTCTTTAAGAAATTCTTGTTTAAAACCCAATAATGTAGATCGGTTAACAATTACCTTAGTATCTTTCCCTAACAGTTTGATTAGTTCCATAATTCGCATTAGATCCATCTTTCCGAATTTTGTAGGCTCAGTTACAGGAATTACTAAATCAGCTCTTTTAATTAGTAGTTCAACGTCACAATGGGCACCTGGAGCTGTGTCTAAAATAATAACATCATATTTATTAGAATTTTCACTGATAATTTTATCTAAGTCTTCAAGAAGGGATTCTACAATCGCCGCTGAACGGGCTTCGGAAGGTTTTAATTCGCCCAGCATAAGTGTAATATCATTTACTATAGTCTTATAGGTCCAACCAACTACTTTATAATCTTCTTCAATCGCTTTATCTGGACAGATTTTATAGCACAATTTACAGCCGGAGCATAATGATAATATAGGTATGGGATATGAATCATTTACATGTAATAATGCGTGCGTAGTGCAATTTTCAGCACAAAGACCACATTTTGTACATTTTTCCTCACTTATTTTAGGTTTGAAAAAAGGAACAGCAACTTTTTTTTCCAGTTGTCCTCCCAATAAAAGATAAGTGTTAGGATTTTCAACGTCACCATCAATAAGTAAAACATTATAACCATGATTTTTAAACATCGATGCGATATTAACAGCACAAAGAGTCTTCCCTGTTCCCCCTTTGCCACCAGTAATTGTTATAAGCATAGTTTTGATTCGATTTTAAAATTTATTATTAAAATTAAGAGAATTAAAGAAAAGTATTACTTTGAACTTATTCTATGGGTATTTTACATTCCACCATGATGTTTTACAACATTAGCAGATTCTAATATTTCTAACTTCCCATCTAAATATAGATCAATTGCCTCTTTTACTGATAAATTATTACTTGACACATGATAGGCCTTTATCTTTAATGAATTTAGTGAATTGATAGCATTAGGCCCTAAAGATCCTACAATTACTTCAGTAGCACCACTGTTATGTACAGCTTGTGATGCTAAAACACCTGCACCTCCCAATTCTTCATAAGCTGGATTTGGAGTGACTTTGACTTCTATAATTTCCTTATTTTTAAGAGTGACGATTGTAAAACTATGACATCGGCCGAATCGTGCATCCATTTGATCATTTAACCCTCCATTCAGCGTGGCGGAAGGTACAGCAATTATGATATCCATTTAGTGTTCACCTTTATAATATTTTGAATGATTATTCATATAATAATATAAGAAATGCACGGTATAAAAACTTAATTATAATGATTCATGTGTTTTTTAACACTTCATTTACTTAATTTAATCTAGTTACATATGAAATTAGGAATAAAATTATCTTTTAGTTATATTCAGTATTTATAATCATTTATATATAGATTAAAATCTATAATTCATGTTATAAAATATTCATAGATTTATTATTTGATAATAAGTGCATAAGCAATATTATGGGTCCATCGGGGATCAATTATTGCATCCTCAATAAATGATAACCACCAAATGAGATATGCTACCCCCATGATTATTAAACCTAATCCGGGACCCACTAATTTATTTGTTTTTGATGTTGTTGGTTCGGGTTTTTCGTCACTCAATTTTCTATCACCTTATACAACTCTATAAAATTCCTAATTAAATTTTATATCTGTTTAATTTTATTTAAAATTAATATATTAAAATCATAAAAAAAAAAGTAAAAATGTAGAAAAAAGCCTACATTAATCTAATTATTTTGATTCTTCAGCTTGTTCCTCTTTAACTTCTCTTCTTTCTTTAATTTCTTCCCTGATTTTCTTTATTGTAATTCCCTTCAGCTTTATAAATTGGTAAATGAAGATTGCGCTAGAAATAAGAATTCCAATTAAGTAAAAGATTTGAATGGTCCAGAATAATGGTTGTATTGATTCATAGAACACTAAGTTAAAAATATAGGAGAGGGATGCAATTAAAGCTATCCAGATCATAGATATAAGCAAAGCAATTCTTTCATATTTTTTTGGCTCACCTTTATCAAATACTATGACTTTGAACCAAAATACAATACAGATAAATGCCACGGGGGTAAAAATGAGTGATCCTATTGTTATAGGAATGAGTAAGTACACTGCAAATCGATTTCTCCAGATTTCTAGTACTTCTCCGATTGACATCTGGTCTTGAATTTGAAC
>JAGXNQ010000181.1 GCA_019894955.1 Promethearchaeota archaeon
AAACTATAAAATTTTTCAATATGACTTGAAACAGATTGGATCTTTTTCTCTCTCCAATCCATACTAACCCCAAGATCTGCTCCATGTGCTATATAAAAGCGGAATAAATCTGTGGAATATTTTTCTCGAATTTCTGCTAAAGAAATTAGATTTCCTTTCGATTTTCCCATTTTTTGACCTTCAACAATCACAGGTTCAATCAATGTTATCGTTCTTGGCCAATATTTCTCAGGAAAAATACCTGCGTGATGAAAGAGATAAAAACTCAGGTGGTTAGAAATGTGCATAATTGCTGTATGTCTATGATCAACAGGATACCAGTATGAAAATTCTTCTCGCATCTCGTTTATCACTTCCTTAGGAATTTGAGATAATTGTGAAACTTGATTAACATCACCTTTTTCTAAAAAAATATAATCAAATACTTCTGGAATCAACTGATCCGCTTCAATTTTATTCCTCTTTATTATATGGATGATGGTGTAGAAGCTCATATAAATAGTTGAGTCACTCAATGATTCAATGATCCAATTCTCATCAAATGGTAATTTTGTACCTAATCCCCGTTTTCTTGCACATGGTCTTTTCTCTAACCAATGAAAAACATTCACGAAATTTTGACGGTATTTTTTTGGGATAATCTCTAGCTTATCTAAGCAATCGAAGGCTTTTTCTTTCCAATCTTCCGCATTGAAATTAAGAAACCATTGATCTTGAAGTATTGTTACGATAATTTTTTCACCACATCGACATTTTAAATCTCGAGTTATTGGAATGTAAATTTTCGAGGCTTGAGCATCTTGAATTAAATCATCTATCACGAGATTTACTGCTTCTTGAACTGATTTTTTATTATATTTTCCGCATTTCTCATTTAAAATTCCGTTGTAAAATTCATTTTTATAATTAACCGCTGTAGCTTTATCTAGCTTCTCTTTATCATATTGTGATTGTACTCCAAATTTTTCACAATAAATTTTAGCAGGAAAATCATCAAAACCCTCCAAATCAATGATATTAATGGGTTGAATTTCATTGATCTCATTCTTACTTAGATTGAAGTGTTTGAGAAGTTTTTCATTCTTCTGCAAGTCAATTAATGCTATATAATCATAAGGAGCGTGACCCGGTACGGAATAAACTACACCTGTGGCTGTAGATGTATCTACAAACGCACCAGGTAATATAGGAAGCTCTGTATTGTTATGAATGGCTTTAACGTTCTTACCGATGAGGTCTTTTCCATCGAATTTTTCAAGTATCTCAACATTTCTACCTTGAGTTCTCAATAGTTTTGTAGCTTCATCTGAAATTATCCATTTTTCCCCATTTACTAATGCATAGACATAAATTCCTTCGGGATTAATCCAAAGATTAGTCGCGCCAAAGATTGTTTCTGGTCTTAACGTTGCAGGAACTAAAAATCCATCTTCAAACGGAAATTTTATACATGTAAATTCATTAATGTTTAAATCTAATTCATCTCCACTTGCTATATCATCTTCACCTACAGCATTATTGCATCGAGGACAAAATAAAATTGGGTAATTTCCCTTCTCAATATACCCATTATTTTTCAAAATTAGGAATTGCCATTCTATAAACTTATTATACAATTTATCTCCAGTTGTAAATTGTCTTCTCCAATCAATACTCATTCCAATTGATTTTAAGTCTAATTTTATTGTTTCTGAAAAGTAATTGACTACATTCCAAGGATCAGTAAAGCTTCTTACAATTTTTTCTACTTTTTGTCCACTTGATGTGTGGAGCGATACATAGTTACGCATGCGCTCTAACATCTTTTCATCTTTTCTCTCGATTGAAGATGAAATTGCTAACACAGGAGTTCCTGTTATGTGAAACGCCATTGGAAATAACACGTTATATCCTTTAGCTCTATAATATCTAGCAAATATGTCTCCATTTACATCACTCCTTCCATGACCAATATGTGTAGGACCTGAAGCATAGGGATATGGTACTGTCATGAATTTCTTCTCTTTTTTAGAATCTGGATTTGCTTCAAAGATCTTTGAAGCTTCCCATCGATCTTGCCACTTCTTTTCAATTTCTTTTGCGTTATACATTACTTTCATCTCTTTATTCCAATTATATCCTATTAAGACAGGTTCAGATTCTAATCTCTTTCATTTAAATTTTTGTTTATGACAGACAAATCCACGCAAAAATATAAAGAGAAAGACGAAGTGGACTTGTCTCATTCATAACAATAATAATAACACTGCAAGCAAACTATCTAAAGAAGTTTCATTCTTTAGAATCTTGTTGGGAGCAATGTTATTTGAGATCATTATTATTTCAATAGAAGTATTAATTTAAATATTTTTTGATAACTCACCCTTTAATCACAGTGATCATAAGTTGAACAAGGTTCTCTGATAATATAAAATAAAAGATTTAATAAAACGTTATCCTCTAAGAGAATTATAATGGTAAATAAAATTTTAATTGTTTATTACTCGCTTACTGGTAATACTCATCTCATTGCTGAAGCAATAAAGGAACAAACGGGTGCTGACATTGAACGACTAAAACCCATAAAAGATTTGAAATCTGAGAGTGGAACTCGGTTTTTTTGGGGAGGAATGCACGCAAAAATGAAACAAAAACCAAAACTAGAGCCTTTAAAACACGATCCAAATGATTATGATTTAATTTTTCTAGGTACACCTGTATGGGCATGGACTTTAACCCCTCCTATAAGAAGTTATTTGGAATTGAATGATTTATCAAGTAAACCCCTCGCAATTTGGAATTGCGCAGCTGGTAATGGAATTAAAGCCATGGAAAGACTGAAGAAAGAACTACAACACCCTAATACTGTAGCAGAAAAAACTTTTACGCAACCTTTATCGAATGATTCTGATGAGCAAGTAAAAAGAGCAAAGGAATGGGCAGCAGAAATAATAAATTCTTTATCATAAGAATAAGTAAAGGAAGAGATCTTCTTTTTTTGGAGGTTTAAAGTATAGTTTGAAAAAAGAAATTCAAAGGCAAAACATTTGCAATGTTGAAGCTAACGGTTGCCAGCAATGTTCTGTGAATGGAAAATTAATGTGTAAGTTTGATATAAAAGATACGATCTATTTTATAATTCCTGTCTTGAGCGCTTGGATTTTTTGGGTAGCAGGTTTAATAAATGGATTCATTTCTGGACGAATAAATACTGTTCAAATGATTTTCATATTCTCGGGTTATATTGGGTTTTTAATATTTTTCTTCCAAATATGGGAAAATAAAACTCTCTGTAGCCATTGTCCTTATTATGCATTTGAAGACGATAAATCCGTCAAATGCTATGCAAATTATGGCATTTATAAGGCTTGGAAATATAATCCAGCACCCATGAATCTCTCGGAAAAAATACAATTCATAATTGGCATCTCAATTTTCGCTGGTTTTCCGCTGGTTATTTTATTCTTTGCAGGAATGTACATATATTTTGGAATCTTGCTAGTTCTTTCAGTAATTTGGTTAGTTTCAATGCATTTTCTCAGTTGTTCAAAATGTCCTAACTTTAGCTGTCCATTGAATAACGTTCCAAAAAATATAGTTGACGATTATCTAAGACATAATACTATTATGCGAAAAGCGTGGGAAGAACAAGGATATATTCTTGATTAATTAATGGGTTTCTTTTAGATATTGCTTATTATATTTGATTTCTTCTAAAATTTCCTTAAAAATTCCTTTATAGTATTCTTTCGGACTCTCATTTACCAACTGAATATTTTCATCAAACCAAATCCTTTCTTTTAATGCTATAATTTCTATTACCTCCTAAAAAAAATTAATAATCAAATTTTTCATCTACTCTTGATCATTAGTATCAACTGGTTTTTAATAAAGGAATATGGTAAAAAAATGAAGTATGATCTTGGAGAAGAAGGGTTTCATAACAAATTGGCTTCCTTTTCTATAAATTGGAATAATTTCCTTACCAGTTTTATATTTGGAGCATAATTTTCCTTGCAAATTATTATTTTTCTTAAGTAGTCTGTCCATTATGATTTTTTTTCAGTTGAAGATTAAACATTTTTCTGATTATATTTATATTCATATTTGATTAAGTATAGAATATGAAATTCGAAAATTTAATTTTTGAAGAGAGGGACGAAGTAGCTTGGATAACGCTCAATCGATCTGATGTAATGAACGCATTAAGCATGAAACTTTCTGAAGAAATTGTTGCGGTTATAGAAATCGTAAGACAATCTAGAAAACTCAAATTTTTAGTTATCAAGGGCGCTGGTGAAAATTTCTGCGTGGGTGATGATATTAAAGAAATGATTAAGTGGGGAGATGCAAATGATATAACAAGACGTGTTAGATACTATCAACATATGGCTAATCAACTCGAAGAGTTAGATAAAATCACAATTGCGGCAGTAGATGGCTATGCAGTAGGTGGTGGTTTGGAAATTACCATGGTATGTGATTTTGTAATAGCAACAGAACGCTCAAAATGGGGAATGCCTGAAGTGGACATTGGAATAACTCCGGGGTGGGGGGGTACTACACGATTATCTCGTCTAATTGGTCGACGGAGAGCAAAGGAAATCAATCTTATCGGTGCACTCCACTCGGGAAAAAAAGCAGTAGAATGGAATCTATGGAACCGCGTTGTACCCAACGATCAACTTGATACCGAAGTAGAACTGTTGTTAGATGTGCTTAAATCCAAAAATCAACAAGGCATGCGTCAACTAAAATTTATAATCAACCGTGGAGTAGAATGTGATTTATATACAGCTCAAGGTTTTGAAGTTTTATCTGGAGCTTTAACTGGAGCAGTTAGCGGAATGTGGAAAATAAAAGATGCTGATCAAGGAAAGGGTATACTCGGATTCACTGAAAAAGATGGAATGTGGCAAACTAGAAGACATTTAGCAAAGGATTTCTGGGTAGATTAATTAGTAAACAATTTAAAAAGAAAAAGATTAATAATTCACATGTCTGATCTGATTGAGTTAATTATAGTAGGTATCATTTTAACGCCAATTATTATAATTAATATATTTATTGCGATAGGTTCATT
>JAGXNQ010000182.1 GCA_019894955.1 Promethearchaeota archaeon
GGTCACATAAACGCAAATGATATAATTAGATGGGTAAAACTTCATAAAAAATTGACTAAAAATCGACCTTTATTTGTTTCAGGCCCACTCCCAATAGACACGGCTACGGGTTATGATCATATTGCAGCCACAGTGGGAGGTGCATTTGCTTCTGGGTTTGGCGCTGATTATATATGCGCAATTACTCCAGCAGAACATCTTAGTTTACCTTCTCTTGAAGACATTAAGAAGGGATTAATTGCCTGTAAAATTGCTGCTCATGTAGGTGATTCCATGAAATTTGGGTTGAATCACCTCTTTAATAATGATTTAGAGTTATCAAAGAACCGCTTTTTAAAAAATTGGAAAAATCAGTTTGAATATTGTATTGATCCCGAAGAACCTAAAAAAAGACATTCACCTGATGATGCAATGTGTAGCATGTGTGGGAAGCACTGTGCGTTGTCAATATCTAAAAAGATTTTATGAAATTAAAACCCTATATTACTTTCTATTTAAGAAAGCTTTTAATCTTTTTTTTGGTTCTCCAGAATTAAAACAATCTTGAAAAGCTTCACCTTCCATTTGAAATCCTTGTTCGTTATTGTAAGTTCCCAACTGAATTAACTGCTTACTTAAAGCAATAGCTTTTCCAGAATTTTGAATTATTAGCCCAGCTATTTCTTTAACACGATCTTCGAGTTTTTCTATAGGGACTATTTCATTAAGTAAGCCAATTTTTAATGCTTCTTGAGCATCAATGACTTTTGAGGTATATATGAGTTCTCTGGCTTTCAAAGGTCCAACAATCCGTATTAATCTTTGAGTTGCCCCCGCAGCAGGAGTCATCCCCCATTTGGTTTCGACTTGCCCGAATTTTGCGTTCTCAGCAGCAATTATGAGATCTGCACATAACATTAACTCAAATCCAGCAGTAAGATTCAAGCCCTTTATTGAAGCTATCACGGGGATCGAAAGTTTTTCAAATTTATTGAAAATTTTCTGTAAATTACCGGTCATATCCTTGGCTTTAGTCTCATCAAGAGTTACCAACCAGTTTATATCAAGCCCAACAGTAAAAATTTCTTCCAACGCAGTTGTATATACTAAAACACGAATACTATCTAGGTTTTTTCCAATATCTTCATCTAAAATTTGATCTAATTCTCTGACAACATCAGGATCAAACGCATTTTTCTTATTAGGATTATTTAGATAAAGCCAAAAGATCTTATCTTCGAGTTTGGTTATCCAGAATTCATATTTGTTCAATTATCTCAACCATCTAATTTTCTTGTTAATTAGTAACTAATGTTAAATAACTATTGAAACTTAATATTTGTTTGAAGATTATTTCCTATAATACATTGAATACTAAGGTAACTGAAGTTGAGTTATATAGAAAAAGAATTTGATATAGTTAAAAATACTACAAAACCAAATACCGCTGGTTCATTCAAAAAAGATTTAATCTCTCTGGGTTTAAAAGAAGGAGAAATTTTAATCGTACACAGTTCATTAAGTAAGATGGGATGGACAGTTGGAGGTCCGGTTGCTTTAATTGATGCTTTGATGGATCTAATTACTCCAAAAGGCACTCTTATAATGCCTACTTTCACGTCAGGGAATACTGAACCATCAGAGTGGCAATATCCCCCAGTTCCAGAGGAATGGTGGTCATCTATTAGAGAATATATTCCTGCGTTCCACCCCGATAAAATCCCAACAAGAGGTATGGGGAGCATTCCAGAAACTTTTAGAAAATACCCAAATGTGATTCGAAGTAATCATCCAACAACTTCTTTTGCAGCATGGGGAAAGTACGCAAAAAAAATCGTTAAGAATCACCCATTGGAAAACGATCTTGGTTTAGATTCCCCATTAGGAAAAATATATGAATTAGACGGTCAAATTTTATTATTAGGGGTTCCACACTTAAATAATAGTTCATTACACCTTGCAGAATATTTATGTGAATATCCCGGAAAAGAGTATATCACTATAGGGTCAGCGATTTATGTAAATAAGAAGAGAAGATGGGTAACCTGGAAAGAATTGGATAATATTAGTGATGATTTTGATGATCTAGGTCATGATTATGAACAATCAATTGATTATCGATCACAAAAAGTAGGAGAAGCTGAAGCTCGATTGTTTTCTCAAAGAGATATGGTCGACTTTGCTGTAAAGTGGATAATGAAAAACAGAAGCGAAGAATAGAATAACTCTTTCTAATTAATTTTATTCTTACCAATTTACTTGTTAATCACTCATTTAAGCGAACTCAGCGATGAACAATTATCAAACAACTTTTCTAAAGAATATTTAGAAAAGATAAGTACCTTCCTTGGCAAAGATTTTGATACTTTTTTTGAAGTAACCAACGAAAACTAAAGAGTTTTTGATTTAATATCTACGTAATCGCACACTTTAGCTAATGCATTAACTGGGCGATCCCAAAATTTAAAGAGGATCGCTCCATTATTCCGAATCCTCTTAGACCATGGACTATCATATCTCATTGGGCTCACGTATAATATAGGGATGGAATATTTGTGAGAATTTGTTAACGTGGGTTGTAGCAAATTTGATGCTAACTCATCTTGTTTTTCTTCAGATAAATTAGGGAATTCAGCATGTCGAGCAATTTCAGCATTTTTAAGATAATCTTCCATGACATCTTGGAATCCAACAACACCATACTGAATGATGGCATCTACTTCTCCAGATTTCATTAACATTTCAGGCAAAGTAATATAAAAATATGGGAGATCCATATCAAAAGTACAATCTACGGGATTTTTATAACTCGAGGTTAATGGGAGTATCTTTTTTAGTTGGTCTTGTAAGTCCTCAGAAAATTCTGGGATACTTAATCCATGTTTTTCAGCATTATTTGCAACCATGGCACCCGGGCCTCCTGAGTTTGTAATGATTCCGATTCTTTTACCTTTAGGTAGTGGAGCTTTGGACAATAATAAGGCAATATCTAAAAATTCTTGTACATAATCAGTTCTGATTATTCCAGTTTCTTTAAAAACAGCATCATAAATTCTTGAATTCCCTCCGAGAGAACCAGTATGACTTTTTAGAGCCCTATTGCCTGCTTCTGAACCACCGACATAGATCGCTATAATAGGTTTATTAGGTGTAATTTTTTTTGCAAGTTCTAAGAATTTCTTTCCCCGTTTTAGTTCTTCGATGTATAATCCGATAACCTTAGTATCATCGTCATCCTTATAATATTCTAAACAATCAACAATATCAATATTGGCTTCATTTCCTACAGAGAGACTCTTACTTAAACCTAAATCCGTGTCATCTGGGCTAAACCAAATGTGTGAACTTAAAGTTCCTGATTGAGATGCAATTGAGAATTTATCCTTCTTAATATGTTCCCATATAGCTATATTAAAAGCACTATCTTCATTCTCAGGTTGATACCAATTATTAAATACACCCAAACAATTTGGACCAATAAACCTCATTCCATATTGCCTTGCGATTGAATTAATTTCTTCTGTAAGATTATTTTCTCCCTCTCCAACTAATTCCCGAAATCCACCAGAGATAAGAATAATTTTCTTTACTCCTTTTTCACCAATTTCTTTAAATATTTGTGGGACGATTTTTGAAGGCAAGACCACTACCACGAGATCAGGAATTTCAGGGACATCTGAGATAGTTTTATAAGCCTTAAAACCCATTACAGATTCCAACTTTAGATGTATGGGATATACATTTCCACCATACTCTGATTTAATTAAGTTCATAATTTGAATAGCAGCCAGAGAACCACCTTTATTATTAGCTCCATAGAATGCAATGCTTTTGGGATTCAAAAATCCATGTAGGAAATGTGTTTCACTCAATAATTATCACTCATATTTTAAAAGTTATGATCATTTTAAAATTCAAAACAAATAGGGATATTTCGTTTTCTCAAAATTGTAAGAGAGAATCATGCAACTTATTGAAAATAATTTTCATAAATTCATAATAAATCAATTTACTACAAATGATCTAAATAAATTACCAGAGGATTTTGGTGGTAATCGTATTTTCTCTGATCCGATATATGGAGTTTCTCGAGGGGATGATCCAATATTTGATAAATATAAAAAATTAGTCTTTCTCATTAATAAAATTTAAAATTTTATTTCCAATAGTTCTCCTAAATTTTGGACTTTTATTGAAAATTTCTTTGAAATCAGACTCTGAATTTACCTTTCCATCCGAAATTTCACTCAATTTCCATTAAAAATAGGCAGACTCTCAGTCTTAATATGTTTAAAAGGGAGGAGCTGAGCATTTAAAGCAATTATTTTGAGGATAAGCTTTTCTTCATGATATATACCGTTTAATTTAATAATTTAGATGATTTTAATCTTATTAGGTGATGATTATTTCGAAAATAGATCAAATCATTGAGGAATTAAACCAGTTCCCAGAAAAGTTATTAGATGAAATTTTTGATTACGTGAAGTATTTAAAAGGAAAACTAATCAAGGAAAACATGGAAACTGCGATAATGAGTGAGTCGAGCTTGAAAAAAGATTGGGCTCGTCCAGAGGAAGACGAAGCATGGCAAAATTTGTAAAGGGCGATGTCGTAGTCATTCCTTTTCCCTTTTCTGATCTTTCTCAAGCTAAACGTCGACCAGCATTAGTAGTTACTGATTTAATCGGTGATGATCTCATTCTATGTCAAATAACTAGTCAAAACATTTCAGATACACATGCCATATCTTTAACTGATGGAGATTTTCAAAGTGGTTCCTTAAAAAGAAAAAGCAATATAAGACCAAATCGGATTTTTACAGCGGATGCTAATATCATTTTGTATAAGATTGGGCATGTAGAAAATGACAAATTGGATGAAGTAATCAACAAAATCACTCAAATTATTCATACTTGAAAATTTTCGTAGTTTTTAATAAATCCCCTGAAGAATAGAATCCTCTCATGTAATTTCTTTTTTAGGAGGGGGCACCACGGGGG
>JAGXNQ010000183.1 GCA_019894955.1 Promethearchaeota archaeon
TAGTGGTTCAAGTAAGGCTTGAAATAAAAAAGTAAGATTTATATTCTTACTTATCTGTTTATTGCTAGATTAGAATGGAAATAAAGTACTGTAAGATTTCATCAAAAGGGCAACTCACAATTCCTAAAGATTTTCGAGAACAACTCAAACTTCATGAAGGAGATGAAGTTATTGTATATATCAAGGAAGATGGATTAGTAATTAAGCCAAAAGCTTCACATCTAGGAATGCTTAGGGGTTTATTAAGAGAAGAGATAGCTTTAGATAAAGCAATTGAATTTATTCAATATGAAAGAAAAAAATGGAGGATCTGAGTTGAAATCTTATATTGTGGATGCTATAGCATTTTTGGCTTATTTATCTGATACACTCCCTACAAAAGCAGATGAACTGTTTAAATTGGCTGAGAGTAAGCAAGTTAAACTGTTATTACCTTCAATTGCATTGGGGGAAACGCTCCATACAATTTACAAAGGAAAGGAAATTTTTGGAAATGAAATCCCTATAGAAAAAATTGAACTTATTTTTCAAATTCTTGAAGAAGAAGATATTATTGAACTTACTGATTTAGATATAGTTGCTTGGAAAATTTTTAATGGATTAAACATAAAAGAACTTCATGATAGAATGATAGTAAGTTCTTTTTATCAGAATAAGGCATCTGCTATTTTAACAAAAGATGACGAAATTGCTGATAAATTCCCCGTAATTTGGAATTAAGAGTATAGTTAGATTTTGATTCTTATTACTCAAATGAGAATTTTACATCATTTCTTCGGTTTTTTTCCCCTTTTTTGAAACAGAAATAATTTTATCTTGTGTTTAAATTGATAGGTTATCAAAAAACAAATACTTTTAAACATATATTTTTTTATTTATGATAATAGTTTTAAACATGAAATACTAATATAATATATAAAATTCAAATTTAGGTGTAATAGAATGTCACTTGATACCAAATCATTCGATAACATTTTATCAAAAATCATCAAATCCGAAAGTGGAATTAAAAAAGTAATATTAGTCGATAGGACGGGTTTAACAATAGCAAGCGTTTCGAAATTTTCTTATTTTCCAGCTGATGTTGATGGGATCGGCGCTATCGCGAGTGCAGTTTTTTGTGCGTCTGAAGAGCAGGGAAAGAACCTGGAGCTTGGCGATTTAGAAATTGTAACCAGCGAGTTCGGCGGGGGCAAAATTTTTGCATCCAGTTGCGGCCCAAAAGGCGTATTGACTCTTATTTCTGATCCTGAGATTAATATCGGTTTGATTCGACTAATTTTAAAACGTTCAGGAGACGAATTAAAGGAGATCTTAGACGAGTTCTTAGCTGATATTCCAGATACGTTAGATAGTGGCTTGGATCTCTCTGATTTAGATTCACTTACACCAGATTAGACAAAAACTTTTTTGTCACTCTCTTTCATTTCAAAGTGTTTTATCATTCTACACAATTCAATTTTTAATCTTAAACCGAAAAAATGTGTTTCACAATTCAATATCACCATCATCTTTTTTAATATGACTTTCCATTATTCTTTTGATATATAATGTTTAATCATGATGATAATACCAAACATGAGATTAGCGTGGCAGCGTACTTGTTTGCTGAAAAAAGAATTCCGTTTGATAATTTATGCTGGATGTTAGCCGAAAGGCACTTATATCTTCAAAATGAGTTTCAAAAAGCAGATGAGGGCTCTATTTCGCAACGAGCAACTGAAATTTATTATACATCACCATCTTATGATATTCTCTGTTGGCTCATTTCAGAAATAGATCTAACGCTGAAACGTGCTAATTATGGAGGTCATTCAAAACCCTATTTCATATTATAAGAGATCATGCGTCCAGAAATAGAAAACAGATTACATCGAGTAAAAATAAGTTTCATTGATGGGGAAGTAAGATGTCCTCGTAGTTCTCAATGCGATAAAGCAGAAAATAGTTTTAGATGTAATTTGCATTTTTCCAAGTGTAGCAAATTTAGAATTTATCCTCAAGACATGCATTCTAAATCATTTTAAATAAAATGGTTAAATAATAAAATTATGGATTTAGGACTATCAAATAAAGTAGTGCTAGTTTTAGCAGCAAGTAAAGGACTGGGCTTAGCCTGTGCAAAAACTTTCTATGCTGAGGGTGCAAGCATAGTTATCTGTAGTCGGTCGAGATTAAACTTGGATCTTGCAAAAAAAGAAATAGAAAGGAGTAATCCGAATAATTCTAATTCTATTATAACAATTGAGGCAGATCTAAATGATAAAGAGCAAATCAAATCATTAGTCGAAACTACAATTAAAGAATATGGTACGATAGATGTTTTGGTTCATAATGCGGGAGGTCCTCCTTCAGCACCGATAAGCAATATTACCGAAGATAATTGGCAAGATTCGATCAATTTAAACTTGTTATCTTTCATAAGAATTTGTAAATCAGTCATCCCCATAATGGAGAAACAACAATCCGGAAGGATCATAGCAATCACTTCTGTATCGGTAAAACAACCCCTTGAGAATTTAGTATTATCTAATACTACACGTTTGGGAGTTGTCGGATATGCAAAAACATTAGCAAATGCTTACGCTAAAGATAATATTCTTGTAAATGTCGTGTGTCCAGGTCCAACTCTTACAAGTAGAATGAAAGAAATAATAAAAAGTCAGATCAATGAAACAGGTAAATCAGAACAAGAAATAATGAAAAGGTGGGTCGATTCCATCCCATTAGGAAGATTAGGTGCCCCAGAAGAATTAGCTAATCTCGTAGTATTTCTCTCTTCTGATAGAGCGAGTTATATCACTGGAACAGTAATCCAAGTTGATGGTGGATTTGTAAAAAGTTCACTTTAGAGCACCAAGAATGTATCACTTCTATATTACCCGTGGTTTTTATTCAATAAATATTACATTTTATCATGGTGATATAAAGAACATTTTTATACATTTACTATTATTAATGATTTATAATTTCGTTAGCCATGCGGATTTACCAATAAATTAAATTGATTAATTCAATTATAATTATTTTAATATAACTTATATGAGATGTTGTTATTGAACGAAAAAAAGCACACATTTAATATTCTAATTTTATCATTAACACTCATTACTTTACTCATTTTTCAATTCATGTTTACTACTTCAAATATTTTTACATTTTATGAGAAAGAAACCGAAGAATTTACTGATGTTAATTCTTCTCTTCAAAATACGATAATAAAACAATGGATTAACAATCCTACATTCGAACCTCTGATAGAACCAGAATGGTATTGGGAAAATGGTACTGAGGGAGACAATTCAGATATGGATGCAGGAACAACCCCCGGACAAGCCGATTTTCGCGTGCTTGGAGAAGAATTAACTTTTACGTTAGTTTCGGGAGTAGTGAATTCATCTACATCAAAGGGATGGAAACAGATTCGTAATGGGGATTTCCAATATCCTACTACGGCAGAAATAAATTCAGCGGGTTGTGAAGTATATCACTATTGGCATGATGATACTAATCAAGCTCCAAGCGTCCATTGGAAAACCAATCTTAGTGTTCCTATCGACATATCTGATTATGTTATTACTAATGCATCAATTGATATTACTTACAACGCAAGTGTTAGTGCGGATATTGATACACCAAATGATTCTGTTACAAATTATGCAATAGGAGATTCAGTAACTTTTTATTCCCAAATTTCTGATTTAGGCTATAATGCACCAATCTATCCAGTAGCAGGAAATAAAACAAAATATTTGGGTCAAGATTCACCTTCATTCTTAAGTTTTTCAGATAGAACTTTAGAGACTGAATCCGAATTAGATTTAATAACAGCTCTTAATTCGGCTTTTGATAAAGATCTAGACCATTCAAATTTTACTCTTACATTAGGGATAGATATTTACAGCGAGGATAACGAACCCGGAACTGATAACGATCACTTTGATTCATTGATTATCAGGACCTGCAATTTAACTTTTACTGTAAAGAAAAAAATCGATCGATCCACCACATTATCATGGAATCAGATAGGAAATCAAATTAATGGGACCAATATTCAAATTACTGAAGCAAATTTTAACTATGAATATAAAGTAGACAAAAATTGGCCTTCTGAAGCACCACTTTCTGATATTCGTTTTTATATAAACGATAAAATATATTCTGAAGGAATAACAAAACTGAGTTCTGCAACAACCTCATTTCAAGAAGCTAAAACAGGTGGATTTAACGTATTAGGATTTATTGAGAAAGATGTTAACATTACTGTGTCAATTGAGGTGTTTTTAAAAGATAATTTTGAATTGAATGAAACGATTGATATCTCCATCGATTTTGTATATTTAAATATTACATATATTGAAACACTTCCAGATCATGAAACTGATTATTTACTCTATTTTGATTCCGTGGATAAGACACTTGATCCCATACTAGAGGTTCCAATTGGGGAAGTGGTTAATTTAACACTAAAATTCACGGATATTATAGGAAGTCATTTAAGTGGAGCCGAAATATTGATAACAGGAGATAGAATAAGAGAAAATTTAACTGAAGATGTTGGTTTAGAACAATATTGGATCATGCTCAATACAACAGAAAAGTTAGATCTAGGGGCAAATATGTTAACATTAGAAGCTTCATATCCAGATTATCAAACAAAATTAATATATCCAAGAATAACTGTTAGGAAAATTAATACTGAAATCATTCCTACCTCTGGTTTAAATGTTGTTAATATTAATCCTGGAGAAGATGTTCCGCTGCAAATTTGGTTAAATAATACTGATTATGGTGGTAATATCACTGGAGCGGTGGTCACTTATTCATATCCATATGGAGATGGAGTTCTTACGGACCCAGATAATGATGGAATATATGAGAGCATTATTCAAAATTTACTTCCCGGTTCTCATGTGGTTACTATTAATGCCCTTGTTGGAGATGATTATCAG
>JAGXNQ010000184.1 GCA_019894955.1 Promethearchaeota archaeon
AATTCATAGAGGTTAGTATTCCCCTTAGTCTCTTTTTGTATTAATTTTCTTGTTCTACTATTAATTATGAACTGCATGCCATTTTCTTGACTAATGATTATGGTAGACAACAAATCACTTGTTGTGGGAATGCTAATAGAATCAGAAAAATTCTCTCTTAAGAAATTCCTAATTTCTGGCGTACTATGGAGAATATTTAAGTCTAAAGAATTAAAAATATTAGTCGCTCGAACTATCCAATTTTGCTTGGTTAATTCAACTGTCATGTATATTATTTATTTTTTCTATTTAAAAAATTTAAGTGCAAATATCACTTCAAATTTTGTGATCGCAAAATATGACAATAATTTTAAATAGATAATTTACTGTTACAAAAATTGAGGAATAAAACAACTAAAAAAAAGGAGAAAAAGATGGCTTTTGAAAATAATGAACAAGCAAGACAGCAAATCGATGTTAATTATGCCCTTGGATCATATAGGTTTAAAACTAGACGCTTTTTACCTGAAAAAATATTCTATATGATTTCAGATCAAAGGAAAAATAATATTGGTAGCCTCTTAAAGCAAGAATATAAAAATCGAGTTAAGAGAACTCATCCTTGGAATGCCAATTTAGTGATAATTGCAGCTGATCATCCTGCAAGACGAGTAACGGAGGTTGGATCTGATGATCTTGCGATGGGCGATAGACAACAATACTTAGGTCGTATCGTTCGAGTTTTAATCCTTGATGAAGTGGATGGAATAATGACAACTCCAGATATCATGGATGATCTGTTCATATTAAATTATATATTCAAGCAGAAAGGAGGTATTAGTTTTTTGGATAATAAGATTTTAATCGGTTGTACAAACCGGGGAGGATTATCTGGCTCGATGTATGAAATGGACGACCGTGTAACTGCTTACATCATCGAGGATATCAGACGATTGGGACTTGATGGAGCAAAAATGATGTTTAGATTGGATTTAAACTCGAATATGGTTAAGTACAGTCAAAGAACTATAGAACTTTGTTCTAAAATGATAAGAGAATGTAATAAATACGACCTCCCTGCGTTTCTTGAACCTTTACCTGTAAGAAGAGGTAGTGATGAGCGTTATCATGTAATACTGGATTCAAAAGAAATTATAAAGACAATCGGTATTGCAACTGCTTTAGGTGGAAGTTCATTAAACATATGGCTGAAAATTCCATATGTAGAAAATTATGAACATGTTGTGAGAAGTACAAGTAATCCTATTTTAATGCTCGGTGGAGCAAGTACAGGCAACCCGATTGATCTTTTAGAAAAATTCGAAAAAGGATTGGGTGCAGGTAAAAATGTTAATGGATGTCTAGTTGGAAGAAATTTACTCTATCCTGGATTTGACGATCCAAGGGCAGTTGCTTTGGCGTTGTCGAAAATAATTCATGACTATGAAAGCACTGAAGATGCGGTAAAATTCTTAGCAGAAAATCGAGGGAAAGAAATGGATTTCTTAAGCTTAAAGATAATGGGTTTATCTTTAACAAGCGAAGAGATAGGATATCTCTAATAACCAAATTTATATTTTCTCCATTCTTTCTTATATTATAATGCGTTTTTTATCTTTTCATTGTGATTATTTTAGGTATACAGCTACTAAAAGAAGCCGCTCAAAAGTGTTTGAAGAACTTAATGATACAAATAAGGAAGGATCACTTGAGAATCCTGTTGTATTCTTTATTAGCATAGAAAAACAGGATGAAACTGACGAACAAATTTATCAAAAATGTATTCTTGAGATAGAAAAAATCACCACGCAGCTAAAAGTTTCAAATATAGTCCTTCTTTCATTCGCTCACTTGTTTGGAGAACTTAGTTCTCCTGAATTTGGTTTAACAGCTCTAAAAAATATTGAAAAATTACTTATTGAAAAATACGAGAATATTTTAAGACCACCTTTTGGGTGGTTTAATGAACTTGAACTGAAAGCCAAAGGTCATCCTCTTTCGAGGATTTCAAGGAAAATTAACTAAGTTTTCTTAATTCAAAAATTTCTGAAAAATTAGTGGATTTAGATAGACTCTTTTTCTTTATATTAGTTCATTTTAACATAAACCCATGGAGTTAATTTATGTAAATGGTGATAAATTATAGTAGAAACACATGATTATTCATTTTTTGGAAAATCAACAGGATTAATTCTAAGAAGTCGGAAGCGAAATGAGCCTTTTATATTTTTAACGTGCGTGAGAAAAAAACGCGATGGTAATTGGGAGAAGACCTCTCAAGGTGAAGGTAAAACAATACGCTTGTCATTGGAAGAGATGATATCCATCAAGGAAATATATAAGAAATGCCCTTCCTCATGGAATTCTGTCCATAAATACAAGGGCGAGATGACCAGCATAGAATTTGTTTCAAGGGAGAATCCCTCATTACCTTATCTTTTGAAGATTGGAACTTATCCAAAACCACTCACATTTTCACAAGGAGAGATCCTTCGAAGGTTATTGGAACATCTCATCACGGAAAAAATTGAGCACCTAAACACTTTCATTAAAAAACCTGCTAAATCGGATGAAATCGAATCACCACAGCAAAATATCTTGTACATTAAGGAAGAAACCACTAAAGCGTGAAATTTTATTTTTTTGTTATCATTTTATTTACAAAATCTATATGATTTATCTTCTTCGTTCCAACTCATCTAATTGGGCTAAAATCCACTCCTTGAATTGGACAAAATTTCTGATTGAAGGAAGTGGTGAGTATGTTGCAGGAGAAGAATATTTCCTTGGTTTTTGCTTATTAATTACTGGTGAGGAAATGCTTTGAGTAGATATTAGCTTGGATTCTTGGTTTATCTCATTTAACTTTAAACTTGCAGTTGAGACGTTAAGCTTTGAGAAAAGTCCAAAAAATAATTCAATTTCATCAGTATCTAATACGTCTTTAAAATTTACCCATTGTTCTATGAATTCTGTTGATATTCCATCCTTCCAGTGATGATTTCGTAAGTAATTATAAAGTTCCCTAGGATCATAAAGTTGGACCACTTCTAAATTTGCGGGGTTGACGTGTTCACTCCTGTAATCATGAAGAGAAGTAATGAAAGCTTGGGCAATATTACGATTTGTTGATAAAATAACTTCATATTCACTTGAAAAGTCAGATTCATTAACTCGATGGGAGCTACTAGATTTCGTAGATCTGACTCTGGGAATAGATGTAAGCAGAGAATGGGTTACTTCCTCCGGAATGACAATTTTAAAAAAGTTTTGGGTAAATTGAAGGATTCGAGACCAAAATTTTCGAGGAAAAATTGATTCATATTCTTCCAAGATAGCTTGAACACGCTTCACGTCACCTGATTCAACTAACTCCTTGTAAATTCGGGTTGCAATACCCTTGATCTGCATGAGCAAATCTTGCAAGATGTCTTGATCCCCTTGTGATTGCCGAAAAATTTCGTTCTCAAACTCCAATTCAGTACTATTCTCTATAGAGGGATTTACAAACTTCTTATTTTTTTTGTTATAAAATAGGAGCTGATTCCCGTTAGCAAATGTTTCTACATTTTCGTTAGTGTTGATAATATATCTCACATTTTCTATTTCCTTTACTGATTGAATAATGTTACTACCAGCATTCAACACGAAAAAAAGAGGTGGACTCTGGGAATAGCTGCCAGCTTGATGTTCTAAGATACTTATGATGTCGTTCAATGCCGTACAGTCCAATTCAATGGAGGAATGACCAGTAGTAAATAGTTCTAATGCTCTTAAATGCTTGATATCTAAATATGGATATACAACCACGTTCTTTTGTTGAAAAAAGATTGCGTGCATGAGTTCAGGTGTAAGGAAATCATACCCAACGTCCATTAGATTTTATCATCCCATTTAATAATCTATTAAATTAGTAATTATTGTGGTTAAAGCTCTGCAAGTGCCGTGAAATATCGAAAAATAACCTGATACATCAAGTCTTGAAAGCATTCTCGCACGTTGTCACCATTTACTGCCACACAAGGATATATTACACACGTCTCATCTTCGAATCGGTCAAAATCAGGAAGTTCCAATTGCTTCTTAAATTCTACAATCGGAATTGCGTTGGGAAGATCTCTTTTATTTAACTGTACTAAGAAAGGGATCTTTCTTGGACTTGCAAAGGCCACTAATTCTCGGAAACTTCGCTTGTTTTCTTCCATAATTACCGGATTGGAATCTGCAACAAAGATAACTCCATCAGCTCCGTCTAATACGTATTCTCTTGTAGATAGAAATCTTTCTTGACCCGTACAGGTGACTATCTGGGTTATAATATTAAATTTAGTTTCCCCTATATCCACGTAGAATGATAACCGAATAGAATCTTGCCACAATGTTCTGCCATCAGTGGTTTCAATTGATAAACCCCTATTAAGTTTCACTCCATCGAATTTTTCTCTCAATCTAAAGTAGTTTGTTGTTTTTCCTGATTCTCCGGGACCCCAGTACACTATCTTGAACTGCAAGACATCCGCTAACTTGTTGGTACCTGAAGTTGCAGATAACTCGACATCTTTTTCTTTATTGGTTTTTATACTCATCTTTTAATTCACCTCCAAGGGATTTAAGATGATTGAAACACCTTCTTCTTGAGATTGATGAGGTGCTTCTTGAGCTCGACTTCCGTCATCTCCAGCCGGGAAACTGTTTTAGAACTTTGCTCTATGGTTTTTCGTAATAATTCGGCATATTTATTCATCTGAAGTATGATTACACCGATATTGACTTCATTATCGACTAATAAGATGATTAATATTTCGCGTTTACCTTTCCTTGGCAAGAAAACATCTCCTATGGAGCGCACGTAGAGTTGTAAATCTTTAAAGATGATCGAGCCTCTCACTAAATCAGCAGCATCAAAAAAATCTTGGGCTTGACGAGCAACACCATACATGGCTGCACCTACCGAGCTTAAATCCCAATAATT
>JAGXNQ010000185.1:0-4396 GCA_019894955.1 Promethearchaeota archaeon
CTTTAATGCAATGGGTGGGAATGGTATCTTCTTTTGGGAGTAATCTTTTGTTTGATCCTTTGAATTTTGCTGGCTTTTTATTTTCAGTGGTAGGTTTATTCCTGGTAGCATCTTTTGCGGTGGTGTCAGTGTTTCCAGTTATTACTTTCTTGTCGCTTTTCCTAGCTTTCCTTTTCTCTCGATTAACCAATGACACCCCAGAGTTGGCTGAAAGATAAAATCCTTTTTTATTTAGCGAATTTATACAAGCTGAAAACGAACTCTTGCCGATCGCGTCAAATATAATATCATAAGTCTCGCCATTTTTGGTAAAATCTTCTGTAGTGTAATCAATTACTTTAACGGCTCCCAGAGATTTCATCAATTCTAAACTTGTGGGATTACCTACTCCGGTAACTTCTGCCCCAAAATGTTTGGCAAGTTGTATTCCAAAAGTACCTATACTACCAGAAGCTCCAACGATAAGAACTTTTTGGTTCTGGAGATTTACTTTACTAAGAAAATGCAACGCCTCAAGGCCCCCAATAGGAACAGCAGCCGCTTCTTCATAGGTCATATTGACCGGTTTTATTACCACCGTCCCGTGTTCAGGCAGGCATATGTACTCAGCATAAGCACCAAAATGAAAACCGGTAACTGCAAAAACTTGATCGCTTTTCTTGAACATCTGAACACCTTCACCAACTGATTCAATTTCCCCCGCTAGCTCCATCCCTAGTATAGAAGATTTTTTTCTTGGTCCTCTAAAACCAAAACCTAATCGCATTAGGAGCCTTAAGAAGAAAGAGAATTTGAGTCCTCGAAGTTCAGTGTCCCCTGCTGTTACTGTTGTTGCATGTATTCTTATCAGTACTTCATCATCCTTGGGAGTAGGTTTTTCCACCTCTGAAAGCTTAAGTACATCCGGAGGACCGTATTTTGTGCATACAATCGCTTTCATAATGTATATAATGATTATTCACATTATATATAAATATTTTATATTGTGAGACTATTTGGGATAATTGTCGCTTTAGCTATTGTTGGATTCGTTGATTGATGAAAATGGTATTACGGTAGTAATTTCTTTGTGTTTTAATAACACAAAAAAACGTTTTTAACATAAACTATTTCAAATAATCATCTTTTAGATACAAAACATCTAAATGATCAATACTATGAGTACAATCACACCACCAAGAGAGCTGCATGGAAAACGATTATTTGGATATTCTCTAGGAGATTTGGGTTTAAGTCTACCAAATATGTTTACAGGAATATTTATATATCAATATTACGTCTATACTGTTAATTTAAATGCTCTCATGGTATCAATTGGAGTCACAGCGCAACTTATCTTCGGTGCGATTACAGCGATTATTTTCGGAGTTATAATTGATAACAAAAAGCCTGGAAAATTGGGAAAAAGGCGTCCATTTTTATTAATTGGTTTACCTGTATGGGTTATTACAACGATATTGATATGGTTTCCCCCCTTATGTCCCGAAGATAATTCATCTTATTTGCCTACCGCAATATTTTTCTGGGTTGTGATCTTAACCCGAACGATATTTAGATCACTTCTACTTAATGTTTATACCTCAATGCTTCCAGAACAGTCACAAACGTTAAAAAATCGAGAAAAAGTTGCCTCTATTAGGTCTGCTTTTTCAATTATCGCATCAATATTTGCTATGCTCGCACCATTAATAGTTCAAAGTATATTGAGTGATCCTAAAAGTGTTAAATGGTGGGAACCTTCTGGAAAGTTAATATTATTCTATATACCTTTAATCGGTATTACTTTTATTATTTTTGGATTGGTTTGTGTAATAATAATATTTTTCTCTGTGGATGAGAGTTTTCATAATGATAATAGAAGTCTAAAAAAAACTAAAATAACAGATGCATTTAAAAACATGCGTATTCCTATAATGGATAAAAATTTCATTAAATTGATGCTAGCAGGGTTTTTCATTGGTATTAGCGGAAAAACCGTTGGTTTATTAGTAATTCCATTTCAAACATATCTGATGGGTTTTCAAGCATCAGAGTTTTTTATTTACATTTTTATCTCGATATTTGGTAAATTCATCTGGTTTTTTGCATGGAAAAGAATTATGAAAAGGAATAATATCGTTAATTCATACGCAGTTTGCATTTTGCTGGCTGTTATAGCTGCGGTTATGGATGTGTTATTTTTAATTAGCGACCTTTCTTATGCATTAAATATAATATTGTATATTGTTTCATGGAGTACAGTTCTAGGTTCCATGTATGCATACCCTCTATTTTCAATTCCGATAATGGCATCACTTGTGCATGAGGCTGCTGAAAATGATAAATCATCTAATGTTGATGAGTCTATGGCAAAAATTTCTGGATCCTACTATGGTTTAGCATCCTTTGTACAATCGATGGGTCCAGCCGTAGCTTCTTTACTTGTAGGAAGTATCCTTTCAGGACCAAATGAAGAAAGTGCATTAGCAATCACTATTATATTTGTTTCTATAGGTTTCTTTTATCTGATAGCATTTATCTTCATAAAGAGAATTAGTCTTTCAAAAAATTCCTATTACAATCCTCAATTTGTTGAGAAAGAAAAGATATTGCTAGAATAGAAATATTCCAGAATAACCTTATTTCTTCCTTTTTTAATTTTGAAATATAGATTTATATTTCTCAAAATCAATTATAACCACATAAATTTTAAGTCAATAATTTAAAAAAGGCTATTAAAAATGATAGTACCTAAATGGAAAGTTGATGATAATAAACCATGGTTTAAAAAATATCAAGAGGGTGTCCCTAAACATCCAGAGTTTCCCGTAATCAGTTTAGGTGATTGGTTTGACCAAAAGACTGAAGAATTTGCAAAGAATAAATGCATGTGGTTTTCAAAAACATTTATGAACTATAAAGTGTTACGTAAATATACAGACTCTCTAGCTACATCATTTTCTCGAATGGGTATAAAGAAAGGTGATGTTGTTGCCATTCTTCTTCCTAATTGCTTTCAATTTACAATCACTTATTTTGCTACTGTTAAACTGGGAGGTATCGTAATCCCTATCAATCCAACATATAAACCACTAGAAATTCTCCATGTGCTTGAACAAGTAAAACCAAAAGGACTTGTATGCATGGATGTTATGTATGGTCTGATTAAACCTATACAAGATAAATTCAAGTTTGAATTTGTTATTTCGACATGTATCGTCGATTTAGCAGCTATACCTCCTGCCGTTAAAGAACAATTAATTGCGGACGGGACTATTCCTAAAGGAGAAGTTCCTGGAGCTATAAACTTTTTAGATGTATGTTCGAAACGGGGTGAAATCGATATTCCCAAAGTAGAAATAGATCCTTTAAATGATACAGCAGTCTATTTAATGACAGGCGGCACAACTGGAGTTCCTAAACCCGCTATTATCACTCACTACAATTGTGTGACTAATGCTAAGCAGAATGTAATGTGGATGCCTGATGCTTCCCACCCAATGGCATGCATTGGTATTTTACCCATGTTCCACGCTTTTGGGATGACAATCGTTCAAAATGTCGTAATAGAAGGAGGAGATTTCAACATTCTTTTCGCAAAAAGAGAATTAGATTTAAAAGAAGTTGTAGACACGATTATAGAGGTTGGTCCGGAGGGAGGAGTTATTCTACCCGGGGTTGAAAATCTTTTTATTGGACTAACTCGCTATTTAAAAGCAAATCCTGAGCCTAGATTGGAAAATATGTTTCGTTTATGTGTTAGTGGTGCGGGACCTCTTCATAAACCCGTAAAGGATGCATTTGAAGCAATCAGTAACGGAACACTTGTTGAAGCTTATGGACTTACGGAATGTACTACTGCAGTAAGTATAGGACCCTTTAACGGAACTGATACTCCTGGTACCATTGGCTTACCATTACCAGGTGTTGAATGGGCTATATTCGACTCAGAAGATTTCAATAAAGGACCATTACAAGGTTATGGAATAGGTTTTACCGGAGAAATCTGTATATGCGCTCCACAAGTAATGAAAGGTTACTTAAACAGACCTGAAGCCACAGCAGAAGTTTTAAAGGAGTATAAAGGACGAATTTGGTGTTTAACAGGAGATATTGGATATATGGACGAAAATGGACAAATGGTTATTCGGGATAGAAAGAAACAAATGATTAAATATAAAGGATATTCCGTTTTTCCAAAGGAAGTAGAAGATTTGTTAGGATCACACCCTGATGTAATGGAAGTAGCGGTCGCTGGATTACCCGACATTGAAACGGGAGAAATTGTAAAAGCTTGGGTCCAACTTAACGATGAGTCAGTAGGTAAAATTACATCTGAACAGCTAATTGCTTGGAGTAAAGAAAATATTACCCACTATAAATGTCCTAAACAAATAGAAATTATAAATGAAATTCC
>JAGXNQ010000185.1:4406-4931 GCA_019894955.1 Promethearchaeota archaeon
GAAAGAAAAATATGGAGATCCATAATAATTTGATATTTTTTTGTTTTTGCTTTTTTACTTGCAGAAAGTAATCTAATTCTATGGTGGTTAAAACAAGTCAATTAATTGAGTGATTTAGGAGATTAGTTATAATTCTTGGACGATTCAAAAGATTTATATATCTGAGTTGCTCTACTCCTATTGATTAATAAATTTAATAAATTATATAGGAGGGAAAGAGATGCTAAATCAATTAGAAATTGACTTAATTACATTTATATCCACGTATTCATCAACCCTAATAAATATGGCTTTCAGTACTATACTACTGGTTTTTGCGATCCTAATATATAAGAGAAATTCTTATGAATATGGAATTACGCTCATGATCTCATCAATCATTTCATTAGCTTCAAACTTAATTTACTTTTCCATTCAATATCCATTCTTGGGTGATCGACTATTCGTGGAATTAGGGTTACCTGTGTCTGAAGTTATGTTAATAATGATGATTTGGAGTTTCGTTTTTCTGAGTTTATATATAGT
>JAGXNQ010000186.1 GCA_019894955.1 Promethearchaeota archaeon
GAGCAGAAGGAAGGCAAGTTCCCGACGCGAAGATTGGTTTATGTCATAATCTTGGTGGTGCGTTCAGTGTTGCTTCGATCACCATTTTAGGGCAAAACGATAAATAATTTTTTTTTATTTTCAATTTTTTTTATTTTCTGAAACAAGAGGGTGCTTCAGTTGATATACCAGCTCCAAGTAAATATGTGATTTTTTCATTTCCAGAAAATATTTCATCAAACATTAGAATCCATTGTGTGTTATCTTAAGGAATTTGATTATTAACCTAATGATTAAATATAAATTGAAGCATATAATTCATAGGGAATTTATTGAAAAAAAAAATAATAATAATAATAATTATAGCAATTAGTATTGCAGTTGGAACCGTGGCTATTTATTTCTTAAATAGGTCAGGGGTGTTTTTTGACCCCGGAAACCGATATCCTAGTACAAATCTCAACTATATGGGAGTCCTTTTTGAAAATGAATCAGATATCAACGCGTTTAATGAAGGATATAGTGAAAGTGCGAGTTGCCCATGGGGCTTCGAACATAATGGGATTGACTATTTTTTCAATAATGGAACAAATGTGCTCGCAGCATCTCCTGGTCAAGTCTGGGAAATTGAAAAACACCAAGGAGAAGGAGAAAATAAGTACCATGTTAGAATTTGGATTAGATTTAATTCCAGTGTGAGTATTGGCTATAACTTTGAACCTTGGACTTCAATAGAATTAAAAAGAGAACAACAGATTTCGATGTTCAAAGTTGAAGTAGGAGATTGGGTTCAAAAAGGTGATATTATTGCAGAATTCTTGCAATGTAATGTATCAGCTCATATTCACTTCGACATTATAGAAAATGGAGGAAGATACTGTCCAACCAAATACTTTGATTCAACAAGTTTCACACAACTCATGAACTTAATCCATTCTTATCATCCAACATGGAATCTTTGTTATCCCTAAATAAATAACTTTTGAAAGTTATTTCAAATAGACATCTCAATATTACAATTATAATGAGTTCACAAAATTTAGTATTTTTAGAAAAAAAAACACTATATAGGATCAACCAGCTCTATGTAGATCCAACAATTATTGGACTCCATATTTTTAATAATCAAACTATATCTAAATTATAATATGAATGAAACTGAAACTCTAAACGGTCTTTTTAAATTAACACCAAAACATGTTAAAGAGGCAATTAAAGTGGCAGGGAATGCTTTTCAAGAGGATCCTGTCACGATTTTTACCTATCCTGATGAGGGAGAAAGAAGGCAAAATGTACAATATGGATTTTATATGATCTATAATTATGGAATAAAACATGGACTAACTTATGCTACTTCTAAGAACTTAGAAGGAATTACAATATGGCTCCCCCCAAATAAGGTATATCAATCCTTTTTGACAATGATGAGATATGGGGGTTTTTATTCCATGCGTAAAGTAGGTTTAAATATGAAAGTAATAAAAAAAATTATGGCAGTTTTTAACTATGAGGATGAGAGACATAAACATCTTGTACCCTACGATCACTGGTATTTTCAAAATATTGCTGTTCAACCAGAAGAACAAGGAAAAGGATACGGTGGGCTTCTCATAAGAACTATGATTAAAACAATCGAGAGCGAAGGTTTACCAATTTATGTAGAAACTAATACCGAAAAGAGTGTCTCAATTTACCAGAAATATGGTTTTGAAATAATTGAGCATGGAATAGTCCCTAAGACCGATGTACCTCTTTGGTGCATGTTAAGAAAACCAAGATAAGATATATAAATAAGTTTAATGAACTCTTTTTATAAAAATTTTATTCAGATTTGTCAATAATTCTGTTACAATATTGTTTAAAAATCATTCTATCCTTTTTATTAAACGACTAGAATAAATTAAAAAAATCTGATAAAAAATGGAACAACCATCTATTAGATTAGAAATGAATGATGAAATATTGAAATTTTTAAAAGGAGAATTTGAATCTAGTGAGCTTAATCGCCTTCCAGAGAGTTATGGAGGAGGTAAAATATTTGCTACTCCTTTGATTGGAGTCGCTCAAGCTGGTGATCCAATTTTTCAAAGATATAAGGAAATAATTGGTCCAGAACACTTAACTCCATTAGAAATGTGGTTAGCATGTGGACAAGATTACAATCGTGTTTCTAGTCTTTCAACAATTTCGATTGTTTTTCCCTTTGATAAACAAATACGAAATGAAAGTATCAATCCGATTGAGTCTCGTCGCATGATAATACCTCCTGAAATATATACTATTGCCAGAAATTTTGGGAATGAATTCAAAAGGGCTACTATTCTAAAGACCATAAAATTTCTAAATGAAAAAGGATATGATGCAACTTCTGGAATGTTAAGTGATGCATACACGATTGTTTTAAAGGGAAAGTTCTATACAACATGGTCGGAAAGATATATTGCAATGGCTTCGGGTTTAGGAACATTAGGATTACATGAAGGGCTCATTACTGAATTAGGATCTAATATTCGATTAGGATCTATAATTACAAATGCTCCTCTCAAATTTACACCTCGCAAGACGCAAGAACCACATGCTAACTGCTTATATTTTGCCAAAGGTACTTGTAAAGAGTGTGCGGAAAAATGTCCTGTAAATGCAATTACAGAAAAAGGATACAATAAAATTAAGTGTAATAAATACAGGATGAAAATTGCAAGGAAAATTATCCCCCCACTTCGTTCAAAGTTAAAAATGGAAACCCGAAGGGTTAATTGGAAACTGAAACAAGATATCTCTATTGTAGGTTGCGAGTTATGTCAATTTGGAGTGAAATGTACAGATAATAACCCAATGGCATCTCATCATGTAGACTTTTTCTCATTTTAATTTTTTTTTTTAATTTATTGAGAGAACAATTCTTTTATTTTTCAGGGCCTAACCCTGCTAAAAATACATCATGAAATTGTATATAGTAAAGAATTCGGAATTGAACATTCTATGAGATTCCTTTTTAATAAAAATAAAAAGTACCAATCCATGGCGTCAGAATGATCACTGAAAACCTGTCATTCTATTCTACAATTCTAAAACTATTCTAACTGCAATATTCTGCCCCAACAAGGGTACAAATCAGAAATGTGTAGTTGATTGTTTCTAACAAAATATGCTTTATCTCCTCCTTGTTCTAAGAGCTCTATGAATTTTTTTCCATCCAAATTTTGATTCCATAAAGGAATTGTCTTTTCAGTTTTCTCAAAGTTAGTATTTATTATAATCAATAATGTCTGTTTTGTAGAACGTCTAATAAACGCTAAGATGTTTTTATCAGCATAAACAGGAGTAAGGTCTCCGTGGGTTATAGCATGATTAATATGTCTAATTTGTATTAACTTCTGAATATTTCTAAAGATCTCTTTACCCATAGAAGGCCATTCATCAGATGATCTTGGCATTGGTCGCCTTATTTCCTCATCAGATTGCTCTGTTTTAACTCCCTTAAGACCAATTTCGTCACCATAATATATTTTAGGAATACCATTAGTGGTAAGAAGGAATAAAAATGCAGGAAAGAGATATCTATCATCTCTTAATATAGAGCGAATTCTCATACAATCATGATTTCCTAAAAAATTTAATAAAGTGATATCCTTAAATAATCCCCATTCTTGATGAAATGATCTCTCTAAAATAGCTTTTAGCTCATACATATTATTGGAATTAATTGCGCTCCAAATTGATTTATAAACTTGGTATCCCGTCCCAACATCTAATAATTCTGGACCAATCCATTTATCGTAAGGACCATGAATCATTTCTCCTATTAAAATGCAATCGGGTTTTGTTTTTTTACTCGCTTGCCTGAATTCTCGCCAAAAATTGGTACTAATAAGATAAGCTACATCTAAACGCCAACCATCTATTCCAATTTCTTTTAACCAGTAATTGCTAACTGAAAAAATATAGTCTCTAACATCTTTTTCATTTAAGTTTAATTTTACAAGTTCATAGTAACCTTCCCAATTTTGATAATCAAAACCATCCTTGTAAGGATTATCTCTGGTAAAGTCAACAAAATGCCAATTTAGTTGTCTAGATTTTTCCTTATAGGCTTGAATATCTTTAAAAGAACTAAATTCCCTACTAACATGATTAAAAACTCCATCAATTATAACTCTAATATTCATGTTGTGAAGCTCAGTAGTAATTTGTTCAAATAAATCATTTGTTCCTAAACGGTGGTCTATTTTCATGTAATCTATCGTATCATACCCATGAGATACAGATTCAAATAAGGGTCCAAATTGAATCACGTTTACTCCTAAATTTTTGAAATGATTATAAAAATTTCTAATTTCTAATAACCGATCAACCTTACCACTCTCATCTTTACCATATTTGGGAGCTCCAAAAAATCCTAAAGGATATATATGATATACTATGGCCGTTTTTGCCCATTCAGGGATATAGTTATTATGTTCCATCATTGAGTTTAATAGTTTTTAATTAAAAAATTTTAATAAATTTGAAATTCTGAATTTTAGAATTTTTAGAATCAACTTAGATGAAAAATATCGATTCTACCTATTTATCATTGCTCTATTTGGGTTACCAATCGGTTTATTCAGAACTTCAGATTATATGTTGTATTTCAATTATATTTTTGAATATTTCTCAGGCTCTTTGTCTCCTTCAGAATTGATTCAATTGTTATTTCTTTATTCCCCTTTATTTGGATTTTCTATATTAGTTCAGTTGGGTATAGTAATCATGTGCTTATACGTACTAATTAAAATATATGGGTATCAAAATAAGTTTTATAGATCAGATGAGAAACATAAATTATTTTCATTTTACATTGATGATGAAAAACGATTAATTTTGTTAGGAACTTCTCTGTTTGGAATTATTATGTATACTTTTCATTTTTTACAATGGCTAAATA
>JAGXNQ010000187.1 GCA_019894955.1 Promethearchaeota archaeon
ATTCTAAATGTTAATAAAATATTTGTTTAAAAATAAAAATGGTTTTAAACCTATTCCGCCTAAAAAGTAAGAAAACTATTATTATGTGTCAATACTTTAATTATGAGGTTGAGTAGCTTGTAAATTATTAGCCCTTTTTTTGAGTATCTCTTTGATTTGATTTGAGTCTTTAGTAAGCCATTTTAAAGCTAATGCCCATAAAATAATTCCTGGAAGAATGCATAAGGTTAAGATTAAAATGGTAAGTTGATAATTGTAAAAAGTGACTACAAGAAGAATACCACTTAAAGAGGGACCTATGCCACGACCTAGATTTTCTAAAAATTGATTCCAAGAAATAATTTGACCTTGTGCTTCAGGTAAGTTTATTTGCTGTAAAATAGGAGATTGATTCACAATATATAATGAAAAAATCGATCTTGAGAAGAAAAACAATGAACCCATGAGCCATATTATAGGTAAAGTCATGAGAAATCCCACATCTTTTCCTTGTTCAACAGTTAGATGTGGCCATGGAATGAAAAAGAATAGTACGAAACTAATAATACCACCAGCAATAGCGATTATTATCATGTAAATTCTTGCTTTCATGTGCTTTCGAGCAAATCTATCACTTAGTCTTGCCAAACCCAATTGTCCCACAATACCTCCGGTTAAACCGAAACAAACCATGAAGATACTAGTTGAGAATTCTGAAATGTTATGAGGTTCATTTTGTATCAAATTGAGTATCAAAAAATTAATTGACCCCATTAAAATCCACGTAAAGATCCCTTCTATTAATGCTACAATATTGGTCCTGCTCAACATTGTCTTTTTCATCATTTCACGAGTAATTTTATAATCATACAAGATATCATTTTGAAGAACTTGATTTAATTCTTCTTGTTGAGCCCCTCTTTTGGGTTCATTGATGTGTAGAGCTAAAATAAATCCAAAAACAAGAATTCCAATTCCCGCACTCCAAAAAAATTGTCTCCAAAACCCTGTTTGGACCAAAAAAGCTCCTATAAGAAAACCCAAGGTCATTGTTAAAGATCTTATGAGTTCATAAACACCAAAGAAACGAGAACGTTGATCTTTAGGAACAATATCATTTGTCAATGAAATGACAGTAGGCCAACTAAGTCCTCCGAATATTCCAAAGATAGCTACAAATATTAAGAAATAAATCCAAGTAGAGGAACCCCCTCCTTCTATTCCAAATCCGAGCATTAAGGCTGAAAATCCCCTGAAAATGGACAATATAATCAGAATTTTTTTTCTAGAGTACTTATCAATCAAATGTCCAAAAAGTAATCCTGAAATTGAAGCAGACCATGCTAAAGTTGTGATAATTATCCCCATCTCTAAAGCATGCGTAGGATCACTTGGCCACATGATTCTAGAAAGCGGAACTATTAAAAAGGTAATACCCCCCCATAAAATACTCTGAAAACCATTAAGAAAGTATATCGGCCAGAGAATCTTGTTGAATTTTACACTACCACGATCATTCATATAAAAATAGCTATTACCTGTCAATAAATATGGAGTGTAAAATGGGGATTCGAATTTGAATTTAACGATTGGATATGTTAGTGGGAAAAAAAAATTAAAAAATCTACTTCAATAATTTCAAGCAAACCTAGATAATTACTGAATATAATACGCTTTTTAGTATGATTATCTTTTTATAGAGTATTTAACTTAAGATTAATCTGTAACTATGCACTCAGAACAATTGATTGGACATCTTCAAAATGGATCTATTCGTGGTTTGATTTTTGATTTTGATGGAACTCTTCTCGATATTGCCGAATCTCTAAGAAATTCAATTAAGGAAGTTTTTGAGGAGAACAAAATTGTCTCAGATATGGAGACAACCATTCAAGAAATAGGGGCTTTAATGGAAACGATTCAAGGATATCCATTACCTAAGATCATACTGCAATCTTATGACATGTTTAAATATATCAGCTCGTTAAACTCCCTCACGTTTATGAAAAAAATACAAATCGCAGCTTTGATCTTCTCAAGATACCTCACACTCGCAAAAGAAGCCCCAATATTCCCAAATGCTGACAAATATCTTAGAAAACTGCACAAGTCATATGATCTCTATATAGTTTCTCACAATCAAACGAAAAACATTATTGCACATTTAGAAAAGCATGATTTAATGAACCTCTTTAAAGGTATTTATGGTGCAGATTTATTACCTGCATTAAAACCTGACCCGAACGCACTGAAACCCGTTTTTGATCGCTACAAATCAGTTAAATTAAAAGAATTTGTCATGATTGGAGATATGCCCTCTGATATCATGGCAGGTGTAGAAGCAGGTGTGTGGACAATAGCATTAACGACAGGCGTGAGTAATAGGAATATATTATCCGAACAAGGAGCATCATTAGTATTAGATTCTCTTTCTGAATTACTACAAATTACAGAGAAGAAATAACCAAAGTTATTCGGTTTCATAACATTTTATCATGTTATTGTATATTAACTAAGCGATAAATAAAGATTATAACTAATTTTCATACCTATTCAAGTATTATTCTGATCAAAAATCTTTTATATAAAAGGATATTTTAGTAAAGATAATTTAATAGTTAAATTAGGATTTTATTAAATATTTACACTTTTTTTAATATTGATCAATAGGGATTTTTATGGTGTTAGAAAAAAAAAATTATGATGCGTATGAGGAGGAAGAAGTAGACTACGAGAAGCTCTTAGAAGATAAAATGAAAAATGATCTCGAATATGAGAAACAACACGAAAATTTCTTGTATAAGCTTCTGAAAAATAACCCCATTGATGCTATGAATGAAAAATACCGGGAATTCATCAAAAATCGTGATATTGAGAAAGTTGAAGGGAGATTACAATGGTGGGCGGCTTACATTTACGTGAAATTGGTATGCCGGCTTCTATGGAACTTCAAAGCTGAATATCCGAACAAAAATATGTTCCCGGAGTACGGTCCCGGCATCGTGGTGGCAAATCACTTAAGCCATATTGACCCATTTTTCCTCGGTGCCGCATGCCACAGACGTATACGCTATATGAGTAAATTAGATAATTTTAAAACACCCATTGTTAAAACACTCTTTACAAATCTTGGTGCATTCAAATTGGATAGAGAGAATCCTACTCTTGGATGGGCGCAAGCTAAAGAAATCATAAATGGCGGGGAATGGGTTGGAATCTTTCCAGAGGGTACGCGTTCTATAGAGGGTGAATTAGGAGAATTCAGAACAGGTGCAGTTAGATTAGCAATTGAAACTGGAGTTCCAATTGTTCCAATGGCGGTTTTAGGATCTGAACATGCCCTTCCAAAGGGTAAATTGGTCATGAAACCCACTCAAGTTAAAGTAAGAGTTGGAGATCCCATATACTTTGATACATATGATATTAATAAAGTAACATATGAGGACATAAAACGTCTTTCAGAAGATTTACGCACGGTGGTAACTGAACTTCGTGATGGAACTTATGGTAAAACAAAAGAAGAATTAGCAGAAGAACCAATTGAAAAAGAAGAAAAATCATCTTTCAATATTAAAAGATTCTTTAAAGACTTCGGGAAGGGATTCGCATGGACGATAGATGATATTTGGTACGCTTCTTTAAGAGCTTTAGAAGAATTTAATCTTCGTGATGATTTTCAAAAATTCATCTATACAATCTCTGGTGAGCTAGTTCATCACATGTCTCAAATAATGATACCTTACAAGGTCATAGATTATGAAAAATACATCCCAAAGGAAGGAGGTGCGGTATTATGCACGAGTCATAATTCTGAATGGGATGTAATTCAAGTAGGGGCAAGTCTAATATATCATGAACCACGAAGGAAAATTTATCAAATGGCTAAACAATCATTATTCAAAGTTCCAATAGTAAATGCTTGGGTTCGCAATCATTTCGCTTTCCCACTCAAAAGAGGAATGCACGATGTGGATTCCTTTAATTATGCTAGACATCAATTAGACAAGGGCCAAATAGTGTGTGTTTATCCCGAGGGAACTACTAACCCGGGAGGTGGAGAACTCCTTGAGGGTCATACGGGAGCAATGCGTTTAGCGATTGAGAAACAAGTCCCTATATTACTTATTGGCATCACGGGAACAGAGGATACTTATCCAAAACACGCTAAAATGTTGAGTTTTTACAAGGGATCAATATTGAAAGCAGGACCTCCATTTATGGAGCATCAACAATATTGGGGAAAAACAATGCCTGATTTCGATGAACTAAAACGGCTGACTGCAAACATGATGGCTCAAATAAAGGATCTTTTGGTTTATGACGATCCTGAGCTTTAATTTAAATTTCTAAAAAATAATTCCTATTTTTAAAAATATTTTAAAAGCATTCATTTATTAAGTATTTTTAATTTCAGAGCATAATTAATTCCAATGTTTTAATCGTAGTGCTAACTCATGACAACTGAAAAGGGCATTGATGTGCTAGAAGAATTAGAAGCTTACCAAAAGAGAATGACTTGGATTGTTGCTTCTAAAGATATTAGTGAAGAGGAAATTGAAACAGCATTGTATAATGCCTTAAATTTGGACAAAAATACGAAATTAACTGATAAAACAATAATAACTCATGCGAGAATTAGCCAAAATTGGAACGATCACCAACGCAATGTAGCATTCGTGAAGTTTAATTACAAATTTTCTAAAGGAGTAACTCAAAAAGGCTACATTTTAGCCTTGAGAGGTAAACAATTCATACCGGGTACAGCAGTGGTGGAATCTAAAGATAAACCAGCGGAAGTAATAATTGATCCTTTTGCACCCATCTCAAAAATATTTCCTGCTCAAGAAAC
>JAGXNQ010000188.1 GCA_019894955.1 Promethearchaeota archaeon
ACTAAATACTGCAACCCTAGGGTTCTTTGAAATTACTAATGCAACCGCTCCTGAACCTTGAGTAGGTTCACTAGGACTTCCTAAAGTATAAGAAGAAATGTCTGTACTTATGACAAGAGCTTTTTTTATAATATCTTTTTCTACCAAAGCAATTGCGTTGAGAAGTGCAAGTGTACCACCAGCACACGCGTTGTAAACATCTTGACAAAATGAATTGGGCGATATTCCTAAAAGTTCGGCGAAGATATTCGAGACTGACTTCACGGCATAGGTCATGGTTTCTGTTCCTACGAATAGCGCGTCAATACTTTTAGGATCTATTTCTCCTTTCAATAGTGCTTGATATCCCGCCTTCAATCCTAGAGAAATAACGTCCTCATTAATCTCAGGTACTCTCATCTCGAGGGCCATCAGTCCCATTTTATATTTATTGGGATCGATTTTCCGCTCAATTGCCAAGTCTCTTAATTTTAAATAGGATCTGGGTGCGTAAAATCCCATAGAATCAATCCCGATTGAGGAAAATAATGAATTGTTTCGAATCATTTGTAATATCTCTTTACTAATTGATTTTTATGGATTAACTGGAAAATTGAATGATTAAATGTAATGTTTATTTATTCAAAAACTTATCTAGTTAAAGTTTATTTAAATAAGAAAGGTGCATTTATAATGATTCTCATCAATTTACTAATTTCAATCATTCATAATATTGAAATTAGTAATATAATCCTAATTGCAGATTTTTTATAAACTTTAATATTTTTACGAGTATTAATATTAATGTTACTTTATTATTTTAGTATACTAATATTTCGGTCATAAGAGTTAAAAGACTGTGGAAGAACTAAAAAAGATTCCAGAGAAAAAGTTACCTCGGCATGTTGGTTTAATTCTTGATGGAAATCGTCGGTGGGCAAAAAGAAATCTCCTTAGTCCAAATGTGGGTCACATAATTGGATATAAGAATCTTCGAGACAGACTTTTTGATTTTTTCGATGCTGGAATTCATTATTTATCAATTTACGCTTTATCGTTGGAAAACGTTCGAAAAAGAAGTAATGCCGAGATAGAGTATATATTTGGTATTATTTTAGATGCTGTAGATGCAACTGTGAAAGAAGAAACTGTAAAAGAGGAAAAAGTCAATTTTAATGTAATAGGGAGAACGTTTTTATTACCAAAAAGCGTGCAAGAAAAAATTGAGGAATTAAAGGAATTTACAAAGGAGTATAATCAAAATTTCATCAATTTATGCATAATGTATGATGGGCAAGAAGAGATCGTTGACGCTGTTAAAGCTATAATTAACGCGAACATTCAATCAGACAAGATTAATAAAGATACTATAAAAAGCCATTTGTACACGCGAAATTTCCCTGAAGTAGATTATATAATTAGAACGGGAATGGAAGATGGAGCTAGAATTTCTGGGTTTTTGTTATGGGATGCATCTTATGCTGAATTTAAATTTAGAACTGATTTATGGCCCGATTACGATAAAGATATGGTTATAGAAGATATACAAGATTATATCAATAGAAATCGACGCAAAGGGAAATAAATTGTTAAAAAGGATTTACTAAGGTACGGTTCTGCTAAAGTAAAAATTTAAAACTAATCAATTTTATGTTTGAGTTATAATTTGTTTACTCTACGATTTAATGATAAATAAAATACTAAAAAATTAATAATCACGCTAAATTTATTATCTAAATTAATTCGACACGAATCTAAATTAATATGTCATCTCAAAACCCAAATACAGCCATCACGCTAACAGTGACAAGATTTCCTCAAAACCTATTGATTCCTAATGGAGAGAATCTGGTTTCGTTCCAAGTACGGAATAGCTTAGGAAAGGAAGGAGATTTTAAATTTTCATTTGAAGGTGAAAATCTAAATATAAGTCTTAAAACAGAGGAATTCGGAAATAAAATTACGATAAATAAAGATGAAACTAAAGCAATTGATTTGATGTTGACTCCTACTGCTGATGGAATAGGAAAATTGATAATCAATATTTATTGGTTAAAATTTGTAGAATTTACGATTAAGGTTCAAAAAATAAGAGATTCTGTATCCTCAAGTAAAGTAAATGTGATACTAGCCACAAAACAATTTTTACCAACAGATTTCAAAGATAATTTTAAGCCTAGTGAATTCTTTGATTCTACTAACAAAGGAGAAAGTAAAAAAATAGAAAAAGAGATTAAAACTCTACGAAGTTTACAAAATGGTCAAGCTTCAACTATAAACAAAATTGATGCACAACTCAAGGATTTGGCAAAAATATACCTTGAAACAAATGAGTTTTATAAAGCTTTAGAAACCGCGTTAGAACTATCAAGAGAGAATGAAAAAATCCAATTTTACTATAATTTAATCAGAGCTTATGCCGTTGTTGATTTTAATCAATGCATTCAAGTGATATCAAATTTAACTGAATTAAAAAAGAAACACGAAATCATCCAAAACTTATGTTTAGATTTTGCTTTAGTTTCAGTCGACCAAGTTGATAAACTCCTTTCTCTAATTGATACTGAGGATGAAAAGCAAATTATTCTAATGAACGTAATTGGTAAAATCTCTCAAAAGAATGTTGAAATGGCTTTAAAATTATTAAAACACGTATCAAAAGCCCCTGTAAAGGTAAAAATCCTGTTTAATCTCATCAAAATTCTGCATGAAAAAAAAAATGAAGATGATATAATTTTAACATTAATAAATAACATCATTAGTATTATTAAATCATCCAATCTTAAAGAAAACAATTTTGAAAATCCGGATTATCATTTATTTGAAGAATGTATTTATTTACTTGCAGAACTCAAATCCCCTGAATCAGCAGATTCCATAATAAAAGGAATTGGGGAAAAAGATGTAAGAGATAAAATTACACGGGATCTTTTTGATGCGATATATGTCATGGTTGATGAAATTAAAACAAGAGTAGAACCTACTATTGTTTTTTCTCAATATTATACCATGAATGTTTTAACTTCAAAATTATCTAGGGAAATCAAGGATTTTTCTTTTGTTGGAGGAAATATCAGCAATAATACTCTCTTGAATGATTTTAACTTCAATATTGCCTTTATTTCATTATTCAGCTTAGATTTTAGCATATTTCCTTTTATAGATCGCGTATATTCTGACTTGAAAAATAATTCTCAAAAATCATTTGCTTATTATCTTTATCCTTCAATAAGTAATCACAATCAAGAAGAACTTCAGATCATTCGATCCACATTAACACAATTCTTTCCAATTAACAAGATGAATGGTCCAATTACCATGTTTAATTTAGATTTTATTCCATACTTGGGTGAACCTACGATCATTTTATCTTCAGAGAATTCTCAATTAATAAGTTCTAAAATTAAAAATAAATTGGCAGATCGAGTCAAACTTTTTGTTGATAATGACTTATTTGAAGGTGGAAAAGTGAAAGAATTTTTAGATAGTGTGTTTAATTCTAATAAAATAACAATTCTCAATCTAGTTTTATCCTATGAATTTATCAATGATTATAATATCCTTAAAGCATTCATTGAGGCTTTAATTTAACTAATATATTTTATTATGGTGAAAGCATTTTGGCCAAGGACAAAAAAAAGAAAAAAAAAGATACAGAACAACAAGATTATGGTACATTCTCCCAGTTAATGGGGGGTTCTTCAGAAACCAAACACAAAGGAAAAGAAAAAGCCCATAAAGCAGCAACCCCTTCAGGAGTGCAGATTGGGAAACAAATAGACAGATCTAATGATAGTTTATTCCTTGGAACTGATTATAGAGAAATTCTCGAGCCCGAAAGATCCTGGGCAGAAATTCTTTCAGACATTGAACACTGGACACCGTTACCATTTACTCATGGTATTGAAATGGAATTAATTATTGCAGACGATAATGGAGACTATCCACCTGGAGATGAAATGGTCTTTCGGATGAGAGAAATTGTAAAGGATGCGATAAAAATAATGGATCAGATCTTATATCAAGGAAGAGCTGATTTCTTACCCGTTCCGGATTTCATTCGCCAAAAAGTTATGGCTCGACCATGGGGTAGAGAAGATCTTGAAAAAGGATACGCTATGGATATCCGATATAGATTACCCAATAATGTCGAAGTAGATATAGATACTTTTGCTCGAGATGGGAATGTAACTGCAGTTACATATATATTGGAACTTGTAACACCTCCTTGCGAGTATGCTGAGGAACTTGCATATTGGGCAAGTACTCTTTTCCTCTTAGCTAAAAATACTTTGCCTAATGATCTCCACATAATCGCCTCTGCTATTAACCCCGCTACTAAGGAATATATGCGTGGATTATCTCAAGCTGACCACAGTCATATTGGTTCATTTGGCTCAGACTTAGAAAAAATACAGGCCTATTGCATGATAAGAAATTTTCTCCCTCACATAATTGCTTTAACCTGCAATTCCCCCATATTGAATAATCAACCAACCGATGTAGTGAAAATTGTTAATACACGGATTACTGCCCCCAATTGCGTGAGATCCCTAAGATTGAAAAATAATACAACAATGCTGAGTAATAATGATCCGAAACATTTTATTCCCTATATGACAGCTGGCGATGAAGAAGCGATTAACTATTTTCTTCAAGTGGTCCAAAAAGCAAGCCTGGAAGATGGAAGGTTCCAAGATGTATTTCCATTTACAGATTGGGGAACCATTGAAGTGCGAATTAGTGATGCACAAATTTCAATATGTCGTAGAATCGGTATTGCATTATTAATTCAAGCGCTTTGCTATAAAGCAGTCAAACTTCTTCAGAAAGGAGTGTGGG
>JAGXNQ010000189.1 GCA_019894955.1 Promethearchaeota archaeon
TTATTTGAAAATTATCAAATTAATTCCATATTGAATTATGTGAATGCATGTTTTAATCTAAATGATTATGGGTTTGGTCCACAACCTAATCAAGATTCAACCTTATTTTCTACATATTGTGCTTTAAATATAATAGAAATGTTTTTACCTTTCAATTATGACGCTCTTGGTGAAGCTGTCAGATTATTATCACTAACAACATCCAATTATTTAATCGATCTTCAAAATAATGATGGAGGATTTCGAGTAGGTGGTGATGTTGAATACCTTTTATCATTATATATCCCATATCAAGAAGTTTTTCTTAATTTAATTAATACAAATATTTCAATTGTGCAATCCACATATTGGGCATTAGATTCTTTAGAATTCCTAGATTCGCTTGATCGAATTGATAGTGTGAATCTTACTCATTGGATTAGGTCCTGCCAGAATGCTGATGGTGGTTTTTCCATATACATCGGATTTCACAGTGATACTATATCTACTTATTATGGATTAGAAATATTTAATGAACTTTTATATCAAGAACCAATGTCAAAAATAAGCGTGATAGAATTTCTGAAAAGCGCTCAAAACATCGATGGGAGTTTTTCTTTACTTCCAGCATTAGGAACTTATTTAGATTTGCCCTCGAACTTTTTGGTAACCTATCTTGCTTCAAAAGCATTATATGACTATAATTATCAGCCTGAGGAGATCCAAAATACTCTAATTTGGTATGCTGGATGTATTAGTCAAACGACTGGAGGCGTAGGAGATTCTCCCGGATTTGGAGGAGATCTTAGGAATGTTCCATATGGTATCGTAATTATTGATGAGTTAAAAATAGATCAAAGTTTTAATTCGAAGCCGTGGAACCAAATGCTATTTTATATATTATTAGTAGAAGCGGGTTTAATAGTTTTATATGTGCTTCTTAAAATTTATCAAAAACTCTCCATTCCTCAAAAAATTAAGTTAAGGTTAGGAATTGGAGCAAAACTCACTCCAAATTACTTGAAACAATATCCTGCTATTGATTGTGAGAATTTGAGCGTATTTGTAGGTAAAAAATTAATAGTTGATTCAGTATCATTGAACTTGCAGCATGGAAAAATTTTAGGAATTCTTGGTGAAAGTGGTGCTGGTAAGTCAACTTTTATTAAAGGTTTACTTGGAATGCGTAAACTCACCGGTTTTTGTCGAATTTATGGATTAGATATCAATAAACGGAATGCTCGGAGAATACGCCCAATTTACGGATATGTTCCCCAAGATTTAGCTAAAATATACCTTGATTTTACAGTTCTTGAAAATATTTTTTATTTTGGAAATCAATACGGATTAACCGAAAAGGAAATCTACAGTAGAGCGAAAAGAATCTTAAGAAATTTGGAAATCGAAGATAAGACAAATGAATACGTTCGAACCTTATCGGGGGGTCAAAAACGAAGAGTAAGCATTGCAATCGGATTAATTCATAATCCTATATTTCTCATTTTAGATGAGCCTACTTCAGGTCTTGACCCAATAATTCGTGAGAGTTTATGGTTAACTTTAACCAAGATAAATGAACAATTTGGAACAACTTTGATAGTTATAACTCATTATCCCGAGGAATCTAGATTTTGTAATTATGTTGCAATTTTTGGGAGATCTCGCGGGATGATAGATTATGGAAAACCAAAAAATTTATTATCCCAATTACCTGGAAAAGGACGTTCAATTGAAATTACTTTTAAAGATGTAATACCCGAAGCAATAGAAAAATTAGAAACCATCAGTGGCATAGATAAAGTCCTTGAAAATAAAGCCGGTACTGATTTTTCTCTTTTTACAGAATTAAATAGAAAGAAACTTACCGAAGAAATAGAGAAAATCTTTGGAGGATTTGTCATACAACAAATTAAGCAAACGGATGCTAAAATGGAACAATTTTTCAGATATAAAGCAATGGAGGTACCTACTATTGAAAACTTCTAAAAACTCCGAGCTTGAACGTATCAGAGAAAAGATCATTGATGCCATACGTTCTTCTCGTCGCTTTTGGATCACTTTTCGAGAAGGGACTTTCGGAGTTGCCTCAATAATTAATCTAATTTATAAAAAATCATTCGTTGAAGTTCTATTTTTCACTAACAAGGATGTAATAGAAAAAGGAGTACCATTACTAAAAATATACACCCCTCTTGAAGATGAAATTGACTTTGATGAAATTCTCATCGAACCAGATTTTGATGAAGACGGTCTCATAAGCCCTAAAAAAATTATAAACCGCATGAGAAGACTCATTCTTAGAGAGTTTCAAACCCACCTTGGGATATTGGATCAAGAAATAAAATTGATTGATGAAAATTATGAGAATTATGCAATTGATAATATCCCCTCTCACAGAGAAATTAGGATTTCATATTCAAATTTCATAATTTCAGTAGATATTAATTTTGAAAGATATCCTCTCCCCCCAAACATAACTTTTTCTGCTAGATTAGCAAAAATTATATCTCAACGAGAATTTCATAAACAAGAAATATTTTCAATTTGGGACATAAACGATCCTCCTCACATAGTAGAATTAGTAGATTTGTTGGGCGAATTCGTTGCTGATAAGTTGAATATAAATCGCTTACTCCATAATTCTCAATTTTTAGATCTAAATAATATATCAATAGGTGACACAATTAGGGGCATTTCACTTAAAATTCATAGAGGAAAATCAATTGGAACTATTTATGGAGGATCTGAAGAAGGTCGAGAGGCATGTCAATATGATCTACTTAACTTATATGAATCAATTAAGGGTTCTAATAAAGATTTTTCGGGAGTTATCCAACTTTTTGGAACTGCTGTTCAACTCATGACTAAACAGGATTTGAAACATTACTTTATCATTCCCGAAGCATACAATGTAAAAATACAAAATATGAAACTCAAAAAAGCCATTAAATATGAGATTAATTTAAAAGAAGCATTCAAATCACAAAAAAACGAATTAAATCATATTTTAACAAATGCTGGATTTTCTTCAAGCTTGGATAATGTTATGGGAGATCTATTAGCAGCAGGAACTTATCGTTGGAATAGAGAAAAAAAAATTATAAATAAAGCTTTTGAAGTAACTGGATTATTAAATAAGAGATTTAAAACATTTAATGATTTAACTCCATTAGAATACTTCCAATTCTCTATTGCTCGAACATTATTGCAAGCTCCAAAAATAATCATGTTTTCAATTCCTCCAGATCTCCTCGGGAAGCTGGATTTTGAAAAATTTAATAATTACATCAATAACATTAAGAAAAAATTTCATCTCATTCTAATAATTCATGGTCCTGAGGAAGTAATTTCAGAATGCGATGAAATTCTCACAATTAGCAAAACTGAATCAAATATTGGAACATTTGATCAATATATCAATGGATTGCCTAGTTCTGGAGAAGTAATTACAGTAGAATTAGATAATCCAAGTGTAGATTTAATGGAATCTTTTTTAAATTTGAAAAGAATTTCACTAATTCTAGAAGAACGCAAAAACGAGAAATATAAATTGTTTATAAAAGAGAATCCAAATGAAGTTCTTGTCGACTTGACAGATCTTTTTGGTCCAAGCTTATTTAGCTTTAAAAGAACAAGAGCTACGTTATTGGATTATATAGATTTTAAATATAGCATGAATGAATTAAAGGTGGAAAAAAATGTTTAAGAGTTTGTATATAATGGATGAAAATGGATTTTTATTGTATTCAAAGAATTTCATGAAGCATCAATATGATGAAAACATGTTAATCGGTTTTTTTACTTCTATAGCAAATTTTAGCAGAGAAGCTTTAGGGGGTGTAGTGAAGAATTTAAATTTGGGACAAAATAATAAACTTATATTAGTACCAAATATGGAAGAAAGACTACTAAGTGCTGCTATAGTAAGTGATAATGATAATGAAGATTTAATTTCAAAAATTTTAAAAAATGTCTTGCAGGATTTTATCGATACTTATTCCCCAGATTATGAAATTGAAAAAATTCTCGAGGAAGAAATGCAATACATTATTGATTCCAATTTAAGCGATAATATACTCCATTCTCCCTTAAAGCGATTGATTTTATCTTGGATAATTGTAGGCCCTTTAACTTATCCCTTAATTTTATTGAGCATTTTCACAACCAATTTTATATATCTAATTTTAAATTTGAATCGATTTCTCACACAAGAATTCCTTTTTACTCGATTTCTTCCAGCTTTAATCCTGTTGTCAGTATTTAACATAATTATTTTATATTTATTACCAAATTTCATCTTGGGTTATCTCTCTCCAAATTGGAAAATAGCTTTTATTAATTCAATAATATATGTGGGAGTATCGATTACCCTATACTTCTTTTCTTCTGAGCCAAACTTTGCTTACATCGTCATAAGTAATTTGCCCTTAGCGCTAATATTTTCATGGTTTTTTCTATTTGTAGGCACTCGCTACTCACGTAAAAAATTTTTAACTTAAAGCTTTTTTTCATTTTTTTCTCCTCACATACCAAAATGTCCATTAAAGGTCTGATCTTTTTAAAAATTATGATCAAGACTAAATATTAAAACAATTTTAAGTTTAATGTCAAAGGATTATCTTCATAGAAAATATGATGAATATCTAAGATTAAGGGAAAATAAATGAAATTTAGATAATAACACCATTATAAAAAAGATTTTTAGTGTTTTAGTTCAAAAATTTATGAATTTTTTCATAATATCAACTCCAGAGGTTTTGTAATATGATTTCAGTATTAATTGTCGAAGATGATTTATCTTTACAGCATCTTTATGGATTGATGTTAAATACATTTGGGT
>JAGXNQ010000018.1 GCA_019894955.1 Promethearchaeota archaeon
CAATTCATTTAACAAGAATAAACCTAATTTTCTATTAAATCCCCTGTACGAAGATTGAACATCATGCATTTTTTTAGTTCTTAATAATATTTGGCTAATAAATATCGATATAAATTTATTTACTTCTTTTTTGAGGAAGCTTGAACTATAATCATAATAATATCTATTACCAATAATCATATCCGCATCATTGCTCATCAAGGGGAATATGAGATCTGATATTTGTGTAGATTTATATTGACCATCGCCATCTAAAATCACGATAATATGCGCACTATTCTTAATTGCATGCTCTAAACCTTTCTTGAAAGTAGTCCCCAATCCTAAATTCTGCCTATTAGCCAAAACGGTAGCTCCTGCGTTTTTCGCATTCCTGATTGTGTTATCAGTACTTCCATCATCAATGACAACGACAAATTTCTCCAAGTTTGAATATGTTGGAATACTACTAATAACAGTAGTTATAGATTTTTCTTCATTGTATGCTGGAATAAGGATAAATAATTTTTTCATGAGTATAATCATTCATTTTAGACTTATCAGATACAATAATAAAACCGTCGAAAAATTTTAAAAAGAATTTTTAGTGGACCTGGCGGGAATATCCAGAATAACCGAATTGATTAAACTTATTGAACCCGCGGCCTCTTGATTGCGAACCAATTTACCAACATGTTGAAACAACATTATTTGCGATCTGCGACTAATCTACAGGCCCATTTTTATGATTCAAATACTAGGAAATAAAAAAGTCAGTGCCTAATAATTTTTATGTTTTCATTTAACTAAAATCATCTAATACTGCGTTCGAGCTATGATATCATTTTGAGCTATTTTCGATATTTCATTAAATAATACTGAATACCCTGCAATTCTCACGACTAAACCACGATATTGATCAGGATTTTTCTGAGCATCACACAGTACTTCTTTCCCAACAACGTTAAATTGCACGTGGTATCCCCCCTCTTTTTTGAAATAGGCTCTAATTAAAGGCACAAAAGTATTAGGGTTTACCGAATTTGGATGAAAAGATAAAATCACGGAGTTACCATTTGTCATCAGCTCGTTGTCTAACTTCATCACTGAATTTAATATGGCTGTTGGTCCATTTTTATCCCTACCATTTGTTGGACCTACTCCATTGGATAAAACATCCCTAGATTTTCTACCATCTGCAGATGCTGCGGTAAAAACACCAAAAGCAATATGAAACGATGTCGTATAAAGACCTGGATTGTAAATTCCTCCTCTGAAATTCTTGTGTGTTAGTAGTTCTTCACAGAAAACGCGTGCTACGTCTCTCACAATAGAATCAACATAATCATCATCGTTCCCAAATTTAGGCACCTTATTGATAAACAACTCTCTCCATACTTCACCCTTCTTATCTTGATATGTTCCTCGATAGTTCTTCATGAGCATTTTCACAAGCTCTTCATAAGAAAGAAGCTTCTCCTCAAAAACTATTTTTTTTATCACAGCAAGACTATCTCCCACTGTAGCTAATCCTATTAATTGAGTGGTAGTGAAGTCGTAACAAGCTCCTCCTCTTGTAATATCTAACCCACGATCAATACAATCATCCACTGTTGCTGATAAAAAGGGTTGTGGATTTAACTCTGCTATTGCCCTATCAAGAAAATTCATCGTTTCAACCAAGGGTTTTATGAAATGTTTAAGCTGTAACACAAACTCATTCCATAAATCTTCATAAGAAGTTATTGGTTTGGAATTTTCGATTCCATACTTTTTTCTGGTAAACATGTCTGTCCCATTGTTCAAGGTAAGTTCTAGACATTTTACAATATTTAATTCAGTCGCATTTGTACATCCATACGTTTTAAATGGATGCGAAGGTTCCACGCAACCAATAGGAGCGTATTCTCGGGCATCATTCATAGAATATCCAAGAGTATTTAAACCAGGGATCATGACCTCATCATTAAACAATGCGATACTAGCTCCATCCTTTACTGCCTCACCAGTTTTCAGAATCAATTCATCAGGAGTATTTGTGCTAACCCGAACAGAGAAAGTCGGCTGTACAGTTTTTAATTTCTGATATGCTTCTAAAAATATATATGATAACTCGTTAGTTACATCATTCCCCTCCACGTCAATTCCCCCTATAGTTAAATTCGAAGCAATAGGAGGACCTTCGGCAGCTATAATACCTTTTTGCATGACATAATTCCATAATGTAATTAACTTGAGATAAAAACATTCGATGATAAATTTAGCTTCTTCACGCTTCAAGATGCCTAAATTAATGTCATTAATATAGTAGGGATACAATACTTGATCCAAACGCCCTAAACTTATAGCAAATCCTCCATCTTCTAGTCCTGCAATGATATGGGTGAATAATATTAACTGGAGTGCTTCTCTAAAGTTTTTTGGTGGTTTACATGAAATATTATTGCAAATTTCTGCGATCTCAAGGAGTTCTGCTTTTCTTTTTGTATCCAATTCTTCTGATGCCATTTTTTTAGCCAAGTCAGAAAATCTTAAAATATAATGTTTAACTCCCTCTAAGATAATTATAACCGTATTTAGAAATGCCAATTTATCTTGATCATCTTTGAAATCTTCCATTTTTTGTTTTGTTTTTGAAAGTAGAGCATCAAATCCACCTTCCAATACATTAGGATGTCCGGGAAAGAAATGACCTACTCCATTCGTAAGATGAGTATCAACTACATAAAGTAAATTGAGCATGAGTTCATTTAACTCGGGACTTAAAAAAGAATTAAATCTTGATTTTACGGTCTCTTCCTCATTTTTCCAATAAGGAATAATCTCATCTCTCAATACTTTTTTATCATCCTCTGAAAACATGAAACTTTGGACTTCACGAGTATTATATTGTTCAAGATCTAATTCAAGCGTGTCTATTCTCACTTCGGGATATAATGGAGTTCCAACTAACTTGATTGTTCGAGTACCAACGAGAAATTCATCATCCCATATCTTAATTGACATATTTTTCAAGATATAACTCATTGCTTTTGCAAATCTCAAGGAGGATGATTCTCCCTTAGTTTTTCGATAAGACTCAGTAATTAATTTCGCTCTTTCCACACAGATTTCATGTGGATGATTGATAATCTTAATTCTCATTCGTTCAATACGATCTTCATAATCTGAAAAAGGAATTACCTCTAATTGCATTTTAAATCACGGAGTAGTGTTTAATAAAGATTGATTAATAGATTATCAAAACTATAGTATTATAGTTTATAAAAATTTTGAGTATAAAACCTAAATTCAATCAGAACTTGCAGAAAATAACAACGATGCTGTTTTCTCATCTTTAAACCTTTTAATAGCTAAATCAAGATAATCTTTATTATTATCAATTCCTATAAATCTCCTTCCGAGAACATGGCAAACGATACCTGTTGTTCCTGAACCTGCAAAAGGATCTAAAACTAAATCGTTTTCATTTGATGAAGCTGTTATAATTCGATTCAATAGTTCCAAGGGTTTTTGAGTAGGGTGTTTTCCATATTCTTTTTCAGATTTAGAGAGCAATGGGATTGACCAAACGCTCCTCATCTGCTTGTCTGTATTCTTTAATTTATCTTTAGGATTATTCCACATTTTCATGCGTTCATAATTGAATGTATGTTTTGAATTATTGGATTTTCTTGCCCATAAAACGATTTCATGACTATGTGTGAAATATTTACAAGATAAGTTTGGAGGAGCATTAGGTTTATACCAAATTATATCATTTATGATTTCGTAACCATTTTTTACTAATAAATATCCAATCTTATATATAACGTGTAAAGTTCCAGATATCCAAATGCTGCCATTCTCTTTTAAAATTCTTTTACAGGCTTTCAACCAGTTATCAATAAATTTCATATCTTCTTCGAAACCCTGTGATTTATCCCATTTTGCCTTATTTACTGAAACCATTTTTCCCGATTGGCAAGTTACACCATCGTTAGATAAGAAATAAGGAGGATCTGCGAAGATTAAGTCGAAATCTTCCTTATCAAATTGATTTAATAGTTCAATTGCATCTCCGTGGAATAAAACAAAATCTTTTGCTTTAAAATAAGGGTTGATCATCAGTATCTTTTCCTTTGTTAATAAGATATAGCGCCTTTATTTTATTAAGTTTAAAGTTTTAAATTATCAAGTTTTAATTATTAGTATTGTTTCATTGAAACATAAATTCTACATAAAATTTGAAAAATGTCAGATAAAGAGAGATTTGAAGAACTATTCAATAAACATCTGATTAAAGATATTACCGAAGAAAATATCGATATAGTCCTTACAGGTCAATATGGAAAAGCTTTAGAGTTATTGCGAGATGCAGAATCAACAGGATTATTTCCTGCCTTAGTGGGTCCTCCGGGTGTCGGAAAAACAATTCTATGTAGATATTTTGCAAGTTTGAGAGCAAAAGAAAATAAGAACAAATCATTTTATTGGCTAACTATGGATGAGTCTATTAAACCTTCCCATTTCATTGGAAGTTTTGATCCCGCAATTACACTCAAGAAAGGATTTACATTGGAAGCCTTCAATTCAGGACCATTGCTAAGTGCGATGCTAGAAGGAGGAACATTTTTAGCTAATGAAATTAATAGAGCCACTGAATATTCTCAAAATACGCTTTTGGAACCATTAGAAGAAGCATCAATTGGTATCCCTCATTTAGGAAGGATCAAAGCTGATGACGATTTCTTTTTCATCTCAGCCATGAATCCTGAAGAACTTTCCGGAACTCATAGACTTTCAGAGGCTTTAAAAGATAGGATTAAGGTCTGGATCAAATTAACCTATCCTGAAAAAGCAACTGAGTTGGATATAATTAGAATTAATCTACCAGAGCATTTTTTCGTAGAAGAATCTGAATTAGAATTAATATATTCAATTATAAACGAAACCCGAAGAAATAAAATTGATATTGAAATTCCCGCCTCCATTAGAGCTGGTATTGCAATGGCAAAATTATTAGCCCGAAAACGATCTTTAGAAAAAAGTGGTCAACTTAAAGAAAAGAAAAGCGTTTATGAATATCTTTCCGATATTTCAAGAAATGTACTTTTAGGGAGCATTAAACCGAAGCCGGGCGTTAAAGCTGAAAATATAATTGAAAATATCATACATAAAACTTTAGGAGCATAGGAGGTAACTTTTAATGGGGGTCTTCCCTGAAAATCCTTGTGAATTTGCTGTTGATTTCATTAGAAAGATGAGAAAGCATCCTGATATTGTCCAAATCCCTTCTTCGCGACAAGTTCTTTCTATTCCAAAATTAATTTTATCTCGATATTATCGAAATGGGATTATTACACCAAATGATTACATTGAAATCAGCATGGTCACGTCATTTCCAGATAATCAAGAATTAGCCAAGAACTTGGCGTTTGAGATCTTATTTCCTAATTATAAAAAGAACATGATTGACTCCTTTTTTGATAGTGATCTAGAATCAAGTGAAAAGGAAAAACAAGATCAGTTGGAGCAAGAGATTCAATCAGAGTTAGATCAAATTCAAGAGATGATAGAGGAGATAGAATTATCCCGTTCAATTGATTCAGATGCCATTCAAGAATTAGAAGATTTTATGAATGAATTAAATCAAAAACGGGAAGAAGAACCATATAAATCCTCACTGCAATTTCTCAATGACGATTCTGAGCTTTATAAAGAAGAAATATCTTCATTAGAAAAACTCATTGAAGAAGCAACAAAACGGCTTAAGCAAAAGATTAATTCATTAGATCCAGAGGATATAAAAGCAGCAGTAAATTTAGGACTGGATGATCTAATCCAACAAAATTCCTTGCGAGAATGGGAAAAAATCACGAGTAAGGCATTAAAAGGGGAAGATGTTACTGATGAACTGAATAAATTACTTAATTCAGGAAAACTTGACGACCTATTACAAACAATGAAATTCATGGATAGTGCTTCAAAAGAAGATAACATAAAAAATCAATTGGAGAACATGAAAAAACAACTTCAAAATCAAATAAAAAATTTAGATCAATTATTTAATGCTGCTAAGACATTAGGAAATTCTCCTCAAGTTGATTTAAATGAAATCCTTAATAATTCATTAAAAAATGGGTCTTTTGAACATAATTTTAATTTAGCTAATTCCTTAGATCAGTATTTTGGAACTGATATTAGATCAAAACTACTAAATAAATTTCAAGAACAACAAGGTAACTCACCGGTTAGCCTTTCCTTAGAGACATTAGCAAAAAATCCGTTTACGAATAAAGCTTGGAATTCTCTTTTTAATCAAGCCTTAGAATCCGAGGTAAACGATGCTTTAAACCAAAATATTAAGTTTGAAGCTTTGAAATCATTAACACATCAACTTCAACAATTAATGAATAGTTGTGCAAATCCACATTGCAGTCAAAAAATCAACCAAGCAATTCCCGATCTCGTTAAAAAAACTTTAGAAGAGTGTGAAAACGCAGAACAATTAAGAAATGCTACAGAATTCTTAAGAAAACTTGGATTAAACCCTAATTCAGACGATATTAGAAAAGTTGGTGAAAAGTTGAATATGCTTGAAGAAGAAATTCATGAACTCATTGAACCTAATTATCAACTTTTAAAAAAAATGATCGAGAAAAACAAAGCAGATTTCCAAAGGATTTCAAACTTAATGAACCAAATTCAAGATCAGCTAAATCCTGATAGATTAAAAGAATTAATGAGTAGTGCTCTAGCAAGTAACAATCGAGATGCCCTTGGTGCCCTTGGACATTTCGACTTAAATGAAGCAGTAAAAGCATCTAATCAAGTTGGAGGAAAAGAAGGGCAAGAAAAAATGATATCCTGTTTATCGGCGGGAAGTGGAGAAAATCTACTGAAGCAATGGTTTATCCATCGAGGTAAATTACCAAGTGGCCCTAAAGCGAAAATCAAGGAATTAGCTAAAAAGATGTTAATTGATTTAGGAATCTATTATTCAAGAGCTCGGTTAGGGAGTGCTAACACTGGACCTATACCCATAAATATAGTTAGACCATATACAATTGGTGATGACTTTGAAAACATTGATTTAGAAGAAACAATCTATAATTTACTGGAAAAAGGGAAAAAATTAGATCATATAAAATATGAGGATTTTTATGTTTCAGAAACGGCCAAAGGAATGAGATCAGCTTGTTTTGAATTAGACATCAGCGGATCGATGTCAGGAGATAAATTAGCTTACATGACAATATGTGCAACAATGCTGGTATATGGATTGAGAAAGGATGAATTAGCCATAGCATTTTTTGAATCGGATACTCATGTTTTAAAGGAAATGAATAAAAAGGTGGATCTAGAGAAACTGGCTGAAGATTTGTTGACAATATCCGCGAAGGGGGGAACTAGAATACAAAGTGCTCTTGAATGGGCTAGAAAACAGTTTAAAGAAAATTCTAGTTCACGCGAAAAGTTAAATGTGTTATTTACTGATGCTGAAATTTATGACCTTCAACAAGCGATGGAAGAATTGAGGATGTTTCGCTCTCTTGGAATAGATTTCATATTAGTTTGCCCCGAAACTTCTTTTGCTTTGAAAGAAGCTGAAAAAATGGTCAAAGTAGCGGGAGGGCAATTGTTAACAGTTAAAGATTGGAATGAATTTCCTAAATTAATTTCTGATATTATAAAATCGAGATTTTGAGGAATTGACAAATAATAAACTACCAGATTTATTTTTAGAGCTTTTTGATGAAAAAAGGATCAAAAAAGCATCAGAATTTCCAAATAATAAAATTAGTATTATCTCTTGTAACGACGATCCCATTCAAATTAGGAGCCTTGTATTGGATAATGATCGTGAGTTTCATATTATAATCGATGAAAAAAAAAATGAAATTTTTCATGATTGTCCAACGTTTTTATTTGAAAATGAAAGAAATGAGAAAATCTGTATCCATATAATTAAATTATTACTTTTATTAAAGGATGATATTTCTAATAAGATTCTTACAGAATTAAGTGAATATAGACTCAGCTATGAGGATTTTGGTTCAAAAAAAAAGAGTAAAAATTTTATAGAATTAGCAAATCATTGCCTTGAATCCAATAATTGTATTGAGGGATTAAGTTATCTTAACAAGGCCATTCTAAACCAGAGTGATTGTGAACCGATAATTGAAAAATATTTAGAAACATCTATTAACAATAATCTCTTCATCGAATTTTTTGAATTTCTTAAAAATGGATATGAGAATGAATTAGATGAGTTTTTAATGAAATATAATACATTTATTGAAAGTGGGTTTTCCAAATTTATGAAATCTGTTTCATTATATTCATTTTTTGATTTATTACGTATAATAGAATCCATAGACAACTTTTTAGGGAGATATAAATTCCAAAACACGACATTTCTCTTAAAATTAACAGAGGAATTAGTGAAACAAATTAAATCTGAAAATTTTAATGAGGTGTATTTTTCTACTTTTTTTGTCAAGAAAAATCTAATGAAATTGATGGAAATTAACCCCGTGATTAATGAATTAACTTTATTGGAAAATTTTGATAATTTTAAGGAAAAAATCTTAGCTTATTTTTTTGAACAAATTGATAGTTTTTGTGTAATTGACAAATTAGAATTAATGAAAAAGCAATTTGATGTATTTGAAATTCCAAAGGAAGCATATGAGAATAGTTATGATAGGTATAAAAAAGAAATAGATGCTTTAAATCGGAAACTATATTTGAAAAAATTTGCTTTTATAAAACTACTAATTGATAAATATAAAGTTAGAGTCTCTAAAGTAGATTTAAGAAAACAAAGAAATACTTATATAATCAATCATGATAAAGATAATCTTAAAAATACCGCTTATAATTATATTATTAACCATATAGGGTTCACTGGAATAAACAATTCCAAAATAAAATCATCAGAAATTGGAATTAATTATTTAATCATAAAGGAATTGTTTTCTGACGATTTACAGTCTTTTGCTGATATCTTTTACTATCAGAAGCAATTTTGGGGAGAAGATGAGAATTATGAAATAAACCCAATAGATGGATATTCTCTTCTAAGTAAGCCCATCGAATATAATTATGATATAGATATGGCTAAAAATACCGAAGATGTAATGATAATTGAATGGGATTTAGCAAGTAAACCAATACAAGGAAGTATAGTGAATGCTTACGGCTCTCAAATAATGATACCTGATCAAAATAGTTCTCTATTCCATGACTTAAAACCTTTTGATCTATGTTATTGTTTGAAAAATCCCGTTAAAATTGAAGGAAATATTATAAAAACGATTAATGTTTTGATGAAATGTTCCTTTGAAGATGCTATTAATAGTATTGCAAAAGGTATGACTTTTACAGAAGGGTATTACCCTCTTTCACTTGTAAAGAAGGTTATACTAAAAGAAATTGATATATTTGAAGCATATGAGCTTGTAGCTAATGATCGAAATAATTCTTTTATTCCAAATTATCAAAATTTCTTAGAAGCATTTAAACAGTTTCTATTTTCCTATATTGATAAAGACAAGGAGTTAATTTTTAGCCAATTAAGATTAAATATGGAAGAAAACCACACAAAATTCTTGGTTTTAGTAGATTTAACAACTCAATTAGCGGGAATGGATCTTCCTTATAAGGATATAATCAATAAAACACTCAAGACAGAAACTCAATTAATTAACTTTAAAGCGAGATTTCTAGAAGAAATTCACTCGTATATGAATATGTTAATTGAAAAAAAAGATCTTGGAAGCACAAGGATCTTTAACTTAAAAAAGATGCACAATACCCCATTTGTAAGATATATTGATAAAATAACTAAGCTTAGAAAAATAGAATTTGAGACATCACAAATTTATATTAAAGATTTTGAAGATAGTGTTGAATATGATCTTTCGGTAATTTGTAAAACCTATTATGGAGAAAAAATATTACATGTTTTAAAATTGGAGAATGGTTTTATTTTAAATCGAGAAGATTTCAAGAAATTTGAAGCCCTTTCTACGAAATTGAACCTAGAATTAAAAATTAACACTTAATAATCTATTCAACGTGTTCAAAACATAAACTTCCGTAAAAATTGTCATGTCCTGGGATGTAATAATATTTTCCATCTCGAATTTTATTGATTGCATCAATTATCTTTGAAGGAATACCATCAAAATTGCTAGAACCTTCCCAAACATTATATTCCCCTTGATTATTCTCCATTATTGTGCGATACATTTCTAAGTTCTTCTTGTTATATTCTGAACTTCTATTTACTGTAGCAATCAATTGAAGGAGAGGAATAATATATTGAAATCTATCGGCATTTACCGCAGCTTCTTGGTCTTTTAATTCATAAATTCGGAATAACACACCTTTAGTAAGTTTCTTTCCACAATAAGGACAATCAATATTATTTCGTCTAGGACTACAAAAATAATCTATTCCATTTTCATGCCTTTCTCCTCGATGTCCATCATAATAATATTTACCTCCCGAAGGTTTAAATTCATAGGTCTTGATTATCTTATTGAATCTTATCGAGTTGATAATTTTTTGATAATTTAGGTTATTAGATATATCGATTTTTGTTGCTTCTCTTCCAAGTCTATGGAAATTTACTGAATGAGCATCTGAATTAGATATTATAGTTAAATCATCTAATTCAGATAGATTTCTAATTAATGTAGGATCTGCACTTAAACCCGATTCAACAGCATAAATATGCTTTCTCCCCTCTCCTAAGGCTTCTTTGAAAGACTTAAAATTACAATGAGCACCTAAAATACCAAAGTATGGCGTGAAAATATGAGCAGGAATAATTTCAATTAAAGAATCAATTTTTTTAATTTCTAATATAAAATTCTCAACTGATAAGTAAATTTTAGGTCTCCCATCCTCCTTTAAAGTTCCATGGGTTGAAAGAAATTGATACACTTCATTCAAAACTTGAAAGTTAGGAATTAGAATTATGAAATGTACTCTTTTGAATTCTCCTCTTATTTTCCAGATGAGTTCTATTTCAGTTTGTAAAATAAATTTAATTTCAGGAATTTTAGGATGATAATAAATACCATTATCAAATTCCTCAAGTTCAGACTTTAGCTCCTCAAACCAAGATGGATGTAAACAATCTCCTGTACCAACAATATCTAATCCCTTTATCTTACTATTTAAAGCTATGTTGAAAATATTTATTCGTTTGCTTGTTCCTCCAGAAAACCTGCTATGGATATGTAAATCGATAATTTTCTCCATTTATACCTAAAAATCTAATTTATATATAGGTATTATTTAGAATTTTTAAAATCCACTGAGATCTTTGAGCTAAAATGGAATTTTATATCTAAAACTTTTAAATTTATAGGGGGGTGTTTCCATTATTTTTATATTCCAAATGAAATTAAATTACATATTATTATATGATATATTGATTAATTATGGGAAGAGAAAACGCACACCACCCCTCAAAAGATATTGTTGAGAGTAAGGGGACAATTCTTAGAGGAAAAACAATATGCATGTGCTTAACTGGGTCGGTAGCTGTAATTAATGCTCCTATTATTGCGAGAGAATTAATGCGATTAGGTGCTGAAGTTTTTGCGGTTATGTCAAGGGCAGCTACAGAATTAATAAATCCATCCTTAATGCACTGGGCTACAGGTAATCCCGCAATAACTAATTTAACAGGTGAAGTAGAGCATGTGTTTTTCGCAGGAAATAGACCTAAAGTGTTTGGAAAAGCAGATCTAATCTTAGTTTGTCCAGCGACTGCAAATTCGATATCAAAAATCGCCAACGGAATTGATGATACTCCTGTAACTACCTTTGTTTCTACGGCATTTGGATCAAATATTCCAATAGTTATTGTCCCTGCGATGCATGAGAGCATGTTTCATCCTATCCTTGAGCATAACATTTCGTTATTAAAAAAATATGGAATGGATATTTTGGGTCCAAGAATCTCTGAAGGAAAAGCCAAGATTGCAAAGGTGGATGACATAATTGACCGAGTTATCGATTTAATAATTGCAAAGAAAGATTTAGAAGGACTTAAGATATTAATAACAGCAGGACCTACAAGAGAATACATTGATGAAATTAGATTCGTTTCAAATAAGTCATCTGGGAGGATGGGTATTGAAATTGCTAAAGATGCATCAGCAAGGGGAGCAGATGTTTTACTCGTTGCAGGGAAATGCATGGTAAAAATACCAGATTATGTAAATACAATTAACGTGGTTTCCTCAGATGATTTCATAAATGCTGTTAAGAATGAATTATCTTATAAAGATTTTGATATTTTCATATGTGCTGCAGCTATTTCTGATTATAAACCAATAGATTGCGTTGAAGGTAAAATCTCTTCTGATGATGTAAAAGAGCTTCAAATAAATATGAGATTAACTCCTAAAGTGATCAATGTTGCTCGTAAGAAAAACTATAAAGTGTTTATCGTTGCTTTCAAAGCGGAAACTAACGTTTCAAGAACTCAACTTATTGATAGAGCCCATGAGAGGTTAATAGGCTCCCAAGCAGATTTAATTGTAGCTAATGATGTCGGAAGAGAAGATGTGGGATTTGGAAGTAAAGAAAACGAGGTATACATCATCAATAAAGAAAAACAGATCTCCCATATTGAAAAAAATTCTAAGAGATATATCGCTTCTAGGATATTAGATATAACATTAGAGAACTTCCGAATACGTAACATCAAATAAAGTTCAAACTATTTCACTTTTTAGTTATGTTTATAGGAAAACATTTAAATAATAAATCGATTTCTTTTCAAAATGAATTATAATTTGGAAGTACAGCCTTTAAGATTTTTACTAAAGTTATTATAATTAAATTATTAGTAATAGTCCAGAAGAAGGTCAGTAATTATAAATTAAATTTATAAAATAATTAAAATTGATAATATAGGTTTGGAGTGAGATTATTATTCCATCTGATGGGGAAGATATAATAAAACAAGGTACAATAGCACAATTTATGCGGAAAAGAACCCAATTAGTGGGTTTTGAATTCGGGTACTGGAAACATTCTCAATATATAACAGAATTCTTAGATAATTCTTTAGATGCTATTGAGACTTTTCATTGGAAAGAGATTGAAAAAACTGATTCAAGAAATAAATTTTCATTGGATCAAGAAACAGCTTTAGAAAACTTATCACTAATCCAAGATTTCTTGGAAGAAGAAAAGCATGATAGTGTTGATAAAGAGGAATCTTCAATAGAAAAAGAAGAAGAGGCTGGAGAAATAATTGATAAAGAGGAACTTGAAGTAGAAGAAGAAGTCCGGCGAATTTTAGATGATTTAGATGAATTATTAAAACCTGTCGTGGATTTGGTTGATATTGAACCAATTGTAGTGGTTAGATTAAGAGAATCTGAACCAGCTTCTTTTTTAACTTCGGAATTATCACAAAAAAACGTAATGAATTATACAATCGAGATATTTGATAATGGAATTGGAATGAGTAAGGGAGACCTTCGTAAATTTGGAAAATACTTAGCAAGTTCAAAAAGCGTTGAATTAAAACAAACTCGCGGTAGCCAGGGTTTTGGAGCTCCAAGTGCTTTTTCTGATGCCCAAAATACAACTGGAAAACCTATTATTGTAGCATCTAAGACTAGTAATATGGTGTATGCTAATGCATCTGAGTTTTTCACAACTTCAAAGAATGAAAAACGTTATTTAATACACCCTGTTGATGTAGATAGTCCTTTTGGTCATGGGACTTATATTAAGTTAAATTATTTAAACGTAAAATATGTAAGGGGTTATGTAGACACGTACATCAGGGAAACTGCTTTGATGAATCCCCATATCACGATCCTTTTCATTGATCCTTATGGAGAAAATATCACCTATCCAAGATTAGTATCATCATTTCCTAAACAACCTAAATATGCTAAACCACATCCCTCATCAACCAACATAGGTGATTTGCAGGATCTCATTGCAAAATCAGAAAATTTAACCGTTTCTGCATTCCTACAAGAAAATTTTGTGCGGGTTAGCCCTAAAACAGCTAAGGAAATTATAAATATTGCTGAAAAAGATTTACAGAATAAAAGTAATCTCCTAATTCTTGAAGAAGGATTCATTACAAAATCAAAAAAAAAAGAAGACCCAATTTACTTTCTAAAAAATGAAAAAAGGGTGTATGGACGCTCAGAAAAACCAAGAGATAAGATGATTATTTATTCATTAGATTCAGATGATTTGAAAAACGATTACTGGAATCTAATTAGTGAACTTATTAAGTGGGATAAAAATCTTGTCAGTATAGATAAAACTATAATAAAACTTAATCGTCGAAAAGAAACCATTGATACTAAAAAAGAACAGAAAAATATAACTAAAGAAGTTGATAAATTACTTAAAGAAATTGAGGTTATCAATAAGCAAAAAGAAGATATTAAACATAAATTATATAATTTTGTTAAACGGAATGTATCTGGGTTAATCGAGCAAAAAAAATTTCCTTCTCGAACTGATTATGAGGATTTAATTCGAGAAGTACAAATTTCTAAAGCTAAACCTGTTGAATTGAGTAATGAACAATTCAATTCTCTTTTTCACGCATTTAAATCAATAAAATACATGGGTCCACCAACTGATACCGCTATACCAGTTGGAGATACCGTATTAGAAAACACGTTAGTTAAAGAAATTGGTCTAAAAATATCAGAAAATATTGAAGATTTTGATGAACCTGTTCCAAATCTAGTGTCTGTAAAGGAAACTTTATTGAAAGAGAAGAAAAAGCTAGAAATATTATCAAGTGAAGATGCTCCGTTAGATAGCAGCGTAAATAATAGTGATATAGAAATTTCGGTCTCACGAATTCTCGCAAGTTATGATATTTTAGGTAATAATGGAGATCCAAGTGAATTCAATAGCACTTTTAATAAAGTATTTAAAAAAATAGATGAAGAGTCAAGAAGTAGTTATCGGGATGTATTAAATTATTTTACTGATGTCCATTCTAAAGATGATGATTTTGTTTCGGCTGAAACAAGACCTCCAACAAGTGGAAAGGGTTTGGCATATGTAGTTGAAGCAGCTTTGGCATATTGTAATGATCCCAAGAAACTAGACACTCCAAAGCGTTCTAGGGATGTTTTGTCTAGATTTGTAAATCGAACACCCAAATTAAGAGATAGTGCAGAATGTGCTATAACTAAAGCAGTTCAATCTGTTAATTGGAAGAATTATAAATTGGACACATTTGATAACAACTTGCCTAAAGGCCCTCTGAAACTTCTAGTTAATGTATCAGGTCCTTACGTACATTTAATGTTTAAATCTCAATCAAAAAATAGTTTAGCGGATGATGAAGAATTAATTAAAGAGATTAAATATTGCTTGGAAGCAATCGGAAGACGTTTAAGATCATATTTGAATAAAAAGGATACATTTAGAAAAAGCGAAAAACGATCAAGCGTCATTGAAAGATATATCCCCGCATTTGTAGAGAGTCTATTTAATATAGTTAAAACTACAGAAAGCGAGTATAAAGATAAATCTTCTCCAGAAGAGTTAGAAAATTTAATGAAAGAAGCAATTGGTAAAAAAACCGTTCCTAAATTAACTCCAGAACCAATAAATGAGACACAAATCATACCAGAAGAAAAAGAAAGTAAGGAACTCCCTAAAAAATTAGAAATTGAATGGGAAAAAGAAGTTGAAAAACCTGTAGATGAAAAAAGCAGAATTGAAGATCAAAAACCTGAGAAAGAGACTTTTTCAGAAAAAACTCTATTAAAATGGACTATCAAAGAATTAATAGAGTATAGTAAAGAATTTGGGATTTCAATTTCGCCAAATTCAAAAAAAATTGACATAATAAAAAAAATACAATCTCACTACAAGACTGAAGCTTTGATTGAAAAACCGACAGTAGAGGTAGAAGAGGAGCTTGTCAAACTTGTTTCAAAAAGACCTGAATCTATTGATACTTATATCACCTCTAAAGAAGGTAAACCCGTTAAAAAGCCTTCTCCCAAACCAAAACCTAAAGGAAAGATTCCCCAAACCGTTCAAACTACCCTACCCGTTATTACAACAGATAAGATAATAGCAACTCTTAACAATGAATGGCAAAACATAACTCATCTTATCTTTAGGTTAAAAATCAAAGATATGATGGATGCAAGATATCTCCAGAATCGACTAAAAGAATTGGTAAGGAGGGATAAAGTAGAAATGCAAATAATTAAAAATAAGAAACATTGGAAACTAAAATGAGGTAAACTTTAATGGCAAGTAAAAGTGAAAATTGGGATTTAAAAGCTACAAAACAACTATTACAAGAATATCTAAACAGAAATTTGGAAGAACAGAAAAAAAAAAAAGTGTTACCTGTAGAAACTGTTGAGATTGATGATTTAAATAAGGCACAAGCTCTCCAAAGGATACGTGAATTTACAGATGCCATTATTGAAAAAATTTATCAAAATGGAAGACCCTCTATTTTCCTTCCTTCAAGAACCACAGGAAACATAATTTGGGATGAAGAAAATGATTTACTTCTTCTAGGTAAGCAAATAATGGAAAAACAATTCCATTCTCTCGCTAGTGTTGCAGATATGACACGTTTGATGAAAGTATTAGAAAAAGTAAATGAGTTATTACTGAAAGATCTTCATGCTACTAAAAGAGAAATTTTCTATTCAGCAGTTACACTTTTTGGAGATCAAAAAAATAGTGATAAATGCATTGAAGATGTGGCTAGTATGCTTTATACAACAAGAAATTCAACTCATATTGTCGCTTCTGCTAAAGGATCTTGTGTAGGAAGGCTTCGAATAAGAGATAGGAATGATATTATTGATCTTGAAGGATTAGGTGGTGGTGGATGGACAATATCTCCAATGCTTGATAACATTGAGATTATTGAATCTGATGCTGAATTTATATTAGTAATTGAAAAAGATGCGGCAATGATGCGTTTGGCAGAGGCCAGATTTTGGCGTAAATATCCTTGTATTCTATTAACCGCACAAGGTGTAGGAAATGTCGCAGTAAGAATGTTTTTAAAAAGATTAAGTAAAGAATTAAATCTCCCCGTTTTTAGTTTAGTAGATAGTGATCCCTATGGCCATTATATTCATTCAGTTTATCTTAGAGGCTCTAAGAGATTAAGTTATGAAAGTCCATTTTTAGCAACTCCAAAGATAAAACTTTTAGGAGTGCTGACTCGAGATTTGGATAAATACAAAATTCCAAACTCAGTTCGCATTCCAATGAACAAGCAAGATATAAAAAGAATAACAGATCTCCTCAACGAAGATTTTGTAAAAAAAAATAAAAAATGGGAAGAAGACCTCAAATTAGCATTGAAATTAAAAATTAAAGCTGAAATTCAAGCATTTTCGTCTCATGGTTTTGAATTTCTAACAGATATATATTTACCTGAAAAGCTTACAACAGGAGATTGGATCTAATTAGGAGATGAAAGGATATGAGAATTTTTCATAAAAAAGATGGAGGAATTGTACAACTTGTAGATAAGGATGAAATTAAAGAATGGCCGGTTGAATTACCTTTAATTTTTATTGAATATATAAGGAAAAATAAGTTACCAACCTATAATGATAAGAAGATTGTAAAAGATATAGAACAATTTCTAGACGAAGTTTTAACAGAAATCGCCATTCCAAGAATGATCTCGGTTTTAGATGGAGAGGATGAAACAGAGATTAAAACAGTCCTTGAAAGAATTGATGAACTAGCAAAAAAAAAATTAGATTTGGTCAAACCAATAAAAACTTATATTGAAAAATTAGATAAAAAATCGAATAAAAAAGATATCAGTAAGGCTTGTGGGTCCATTTTATCGACTTTTACAAAAGAAGAAAATAAAATTAAACTTGCTGAAAAGAGGAATATAATGAGAAAGATAGAGCAAGAATTTCTTCAAGGTAAAATTAGTGATAAAGAATACTCTAAAGCACGAAAAGAATACTTAATTATGAAAGAATAGGTTATAATATTGGACTGGGAAGATAAATCAAAATTTTTAGAATTTATTATTGAAAATAGAGTAGTTGGTCTTTTTAATGAGCCACTCAAATTAAAATCAGGTCGATTATCGAATTGGTATGTAAATTGGAGGACTATCGCTCAAGATGTTTTTCTATTGGATGAATTAACTGATTTCGTAATTTCTTTTGTAAAATTTTTGAATTTAACACCAGATTGCTTTTATGGTGTACCTGAAGGTGCAACTAAATTAGGAATAATTTCACAAATGAAATGGGCAAAAGAACAATCCAATTACGGTAAAGGTAAGTATTTACTACCGATGGGGAGAGGAAAATTAAAAGAACACGGAGATCCTAAAGATCGATTTTTTCTTGGAGAACCTAAAGGCAAGGTGATTATAGTTGAAGATACTACAACTTCAGCTGGATCTTTAATATCCACTATTAAATCTTTAGAAAAACTAGAAGTAGAAATAATAGCATCAATCGTCATGACAGAAAGGAATGAGATACGTGATGATGGTAAAAGTGTAATAGAAATCCTATTAGAAGAGGATGTGAAGTTTTTTGCCATGAGTAATGCATTAGAAATATTGCCTTTATTAAAACCAAATAAACTTCAATCTAAAGAAATTAACGACTATTTTAAAAGATATGGTACAAAGCAAATAGACCTTTGAATTCATTCAAATGTTAAAAAGAATGTTCTCCATTTTCTAATTATGTTATATATTTTATTAAACAATAATAGTTCTGATTTCGTCAATCTTTTTTCATCATCTAAAGATAGCTCGGTTTTTGCTAATTTTAATAATTTTAATAACCTGCTATCAATAATATTAGTAGTGTATGAATTATATCTATCAAGGTCTATTTTTGTTCTTTTCTTTTCTTCAACCTCCTTTTCCATTAATGAACGAAACTCTTTAGATTTTATCAAAAAATTATCTTTATCTTGTTGTATAAGTTTTTGACTATCGCGTTCCCTAATAGCGAACCTTTGGATATCGACATTATCATATTTCTCATTTTGACTAACAACTAAAACTCCCCTTTCAATAAATGGGATGGCTGAAAAATTTTTCATTCTATATTTTTTTCCTTTTTCAAAGGGTCCAAATGTATCTCCTAACAATGAAAAACCTTCATGATCATTTACACATTCAGTAGATAAAATCTCATTTTTAAAAATAAAATCTAATCGTTTTAAAGCGTCGTCTAAAGGTATTTCAATTTTTACCATTTTTTTCACACCATATTTAATAATTTAAAATTCTTTTATCTATTAAATTGTTTAGCAACCAGAAACAACATTTTGTTAACTTTTTAACATTTTTGAAGTGATCTACATTTCGTTGGGAGAAATATCGATAATAATTATATTCATAGTATTCTTTTTTGTTGGTTTTTATATTATTTACAAGCAAGTGGCTTTAGTTAAAAAAGGAGAATTTAGATTTACTGATAGGTTACAATGCTTAATTTATGGTCTTCTGTTTAGTATCGCAGTGATGGTTGTTGTAGGAATGGCATTCATCTTTGCTGATAATACACTTCATCCTCTAATATTAATAATTCCTTTTGCCATATGTCTTGTTTATGTTTCAATCTATCCTCTCATTGATTTTTTATTTATTGCTCTCAGTGAAGAAGCAGATGAAGGATTAACACCTTTTCACAGATTCTTAAGTAAATATTTCATAAATATATCAGGTAGAAAGATAATTTCAGCTTTAATGGCTATATTATTATATTTATTCTTAATTATTCCACCAATAGTATTATCTTTACTAGGACTCCCTTATCAAACTTTATGGATTTCTTGGATGTTATTTTATCCCCTCTTGATATTAACATATTATGGTTCTAAAGGGTACATTTCTGGAATCTCAAATCAATATTATCACATACCTGAAATTAAGAGAAATATTTTTTTGAATTTTGAAGATAATAAAAGAGGGATGCAACAATTTTTAACAAATCCTTCTCCATTCATCATGCTAAGTTTAATGTTGTTTGTTTTTGTATGGGCATGGATCTCACTTTTCCAAACAATAGGGTTCTTTTTTACTGGTTCTTTAGCAATTTCTACAATGTCTTCATATTTTGTGTATGTTACGCTGTTTTTTGGAATTGTAGGATATTTTACGCGATTTTGGGGTAGAAAAATTAAATATCGCGGAATTGATATTTATTTCGCAGCATACTTAATGGCTGCAATAGGTGTGAATGTTCTGGTTAATTTTTTAATTGTAAATATTGATATTTTATCAGCAACTTTCAATTATTGGTTTTTTACAAAAGGGATAGTACCAGTTTCTAATAGTTTTGCTTGGCCAGCTATTATTGAAGAATCAATTTTGATAATTATCACATCCTATTTCTTTCTTGTAAAAAAAAACGAGTTCAAATTCAACATTAAATATTCCAAAATAACTGAATGCGGTCAAATTTTTGATCCAATCCCACTATTTAATTTTATTAAAAATCCAGATCCAAAACTTAGAAAACATGCTGAAAATACTCTGCTATTGATGTTTGAGCGAATCCCATTGAAGTCAAAAAAAGATTTGAATGATTGGAAATTTAAAGATTCCTTGATGGATGGAATTTGTGATCCAAATCCTAATTCTAGAGAAATTTCAATAAAAATTTTAACACAATTAGAAAGTGATGTTCCTGATATAGTGTTACCTTGGATAATAGAAGCACTGGAGTCTCCAAACTATGATAAATGTATTTCTGTTGCTCGTTCCCTGGTTATAAATGATAATGATTTGGTTGAAAAATTACCTAAAAATCTTTTTATAAATCTTATCACCGATCCTGAATGGAGACTGAGATTGATAGGTATGAAACTACTGAGAAAAATTAATATTAAAGAAGATGAATTAATTTCAAAATTTAATTTAATTAAATTTATTAATGATCCGAACGTAAATGTACAAGTAGAACTGTTAAAATTATTATCTGAATCATCTTATCAGATTCCTCAGAATATTATTTTTGAAAAACTATCTTACCCTCAACAAGAAATTAGAGCTGCAGCCATTCAATGTTTGAATAATATAGATATGAAGAAAATTGATTTGAAATTAATAACAAAGATTATTCCTTTTTTGAAAGATCCTAGGAAGTCAGTGAGGGCTTCAATGTTCGAAATTCTATCCAAAATCGGTAAATTTAAGAAATTGTCAATACCGATCTCACCTATTTTAGATGGATTGACAGATTCAGGAGATAACGTGAGAAACTCAGCTGTAAACGCTTTAGAAAAATACTATAGTGAATCCCCTAAAGCTTTAAATTTAGATGCTATTATTAGTAAAATCGATGTTTCAAATATGGGGGTTCTATCCAGTATTATTTCACTTCTGGGAAGATTATGGCATTTTAATCCCGAAAAAATATTAACAACTTTATTGATATATATAAAACTTGGAGATACGGAGGTAAAACAAAAAATATCTTCAATTTTAACTCAAAAATCTGAGAATAAACCGCTTTTTATCTTAAAAAGGTTGATAGTTTTAGAAGATGATTCCGGATTCATATCAAAAGGCATTATATCTACAACTGTATCTAAAATTGCATCCAAATATCCTGTTGAAGTACTACCCTTCTTACATAATAATTTGATATCAGAAGATCCTAATATTGTCTTAAATGCCATTGTTTCTTTAGAAAATTTAATAGAAAACAATAGTGAAAGATTAATTTTAGCAGAAATCCTTAAGATTTTAAAACCAAGTTTAGACCCTAAAATCAAAAAGGTAATAGCTCAAATTATTTCTAAAATTGCAAAAAAAAATCCATTTATGCTTAAACCTGTAATGAACGATTTGTTAATATCGATTGAAGATTTGGATGCTAATTCAAAGGTAATGTTAATGAAATCCTTTCTTGATATTGTTAAAAATTATCCTGAACTTATTCCAGTACGTTTTGCGATTTCATTTTTGCAAGATAATGATTCATTTGTCAGGGAAGCAAGCACTAAAATTTTAGGATATATTGGTTATAAGGTACCATTAGAATCTACAGACGCCCTTATTAATATATCGTTAAAAGATGAAGAATGGATTGTTCGAGATGCTGCAGTATTAAGTTTAGGAAGTCTTATCAATGAAATTAAGGATAATGAGGAAACTATTAGGATATTGGTTATGTTACTTGAGGATAAAAATAGTTGGGTCAAAAGATCTGCAATGAATTTATTATCCTCAATTTCAGGCTTAGATCCAGATCAAATTCCGTTTAAAAATGTAGAAATAAATCTAAAAAGCGAAGATCCGAAGGTTAGAGAAGGTGTAGCTAATTTATTGAAAATTTTTGGATTTACAAAAATTGATATGATCTTTGATTCTATTCTATTATTATTAGGTGATGAATCTAAAGATGTGCGGAATAATATGATTAACTCAATGGTAAGTATTATCCAAGAAAAAGGGTTAGTTGACATCCTTTCAAAATTACTAAAAAATCTGAGTGATGAGGGATCAATTACTTCACAACAATCTATAGCCATAATCCTAGGTCGAACCGCGAGATATGAAGATGATAAAATTAAAAAACGTATCATTGCCTTATTAAAAATTCGGTGTGAAGCCTCGCAAGATCCAATTATCTGTGAGACTTTAAACAAGTTAAAAGAAGATTGAATGTCTTTAAAAATATTTAATTTTTTAAAAAAATTAAATTTACTAAATGTCATCTCTCTTACTACTTATTTCTATAATTGATTATTTTCACCTTAATAAGCTTAAATCATTAATATGTCGGATTAAAATATCATGAAAAATAATTTGGCATATCAATAAGTTCTCGAAGGTGAATTAAGATAACGACCCCCTCTTCAAAAACTGCAATGCCCATACCAATAATTCAACGAATCGAAGAATTTTACAGATATTTTGAAGAAAAACCCGGAATTTACAAGTATCAAGATAAAATTAATGACATTTTTTCTAAAGGTGGGAATACTCTCATCGTCGAATATGAGGATTTATTAGCATTTGATTCTGAAATAGCAGAAATTTTAAGAAAAGATCCTGTAACCATTTTGGATGATGCTATTGAAGCATTCAAAAATATACTAAAATTTCAAGGGAGTAAATTAATAAACCAGGATTATTTTGTGAGAATTTCGACAAAAGATGAAAATTGTCCATTATTTATTCCTTTAAGGGGATTAAGAGCAAAAAATATAGACAATCTAGTATGGACTAAAGGAATTCTAGTGAGAAGCTCTGCTATTAGACCCAAATTAGTAAAAGCAATTTTTGAGTGTAATTTATGCAGCGTTGAAATAAATGTCGAACAATACACATCACAATTAAGGGGCCCAAAAGGATGTACTAATCCTCATTGCAAAGCTAGTGCACAATCTGATTTTAGACTCGTAACTAAAAGTTCTGAGTTCATTGATTGGCAAAGTATAATGATACAAGAAATTCCCGAAGATTTACCCCCAGGAAGAATTCCAAGATCAGTTCAAGCTATTTTAACACATGATTTAGTGGATATTGTTAAACCAGGAGATAGAGTAAAAATTATGGGAATTTACAATTCTGTAATAGCCCAATCCCGAATAAGTATAAATAGTAACTTATTTAAAACATTTATTGAGGTAAATTTAATCGATCCTGAAGATAAAGTTGATGAGTTTATTGAACTTTCAAAAAAAGATAAAGTTGCTATTGAAAAACTCTCAAAAGAACCCAATATTCAGAAAAAAATAGCTAGATCAATAGCTCCTGTTATTTATGGTCATGATGAGCTTAAATTAGCAGCCGCTTTGAGTTTATTTGCGGGTACAAGAAAGAAAAGACCGGGTGGTGGTTTTAAACGTGGTGATATTCACATCTTATTTGTGGGAGATCCTGGGACGGGGAAGAGCGAAATTTTGAAAGGTGCTATTGAAATATCACCTAGGGGCTTATATACGTCTGGTAAAGGATCTACTGCAGTTGGTTTAACTGCGGCAGTAATAAAAGACGGAGAAACAGGGCAAATGAATCTCGAAGCGGGAGCAATTGTATTAGCAAATGGAGGAGTAGCAGCAATAGACGAGTTTGATAAGATGGATACTGCGGATAGATCAGCTCTGCATGAGGCGATGGAACAACAAACCGTAAGTATAGCTAAAGCAGGAATAGTGGCTACTTTAAAAGCTCAAACTGCCATGATTGCAGCAGCTAATCCACGTTCTGGGAGATATGATAGATATAAAACACCTACGCAAAATATTAATCTTCCCCCCTCATTATTATCCCGATTTGATCTCATATTTGTAGTAGTAGATAAACCGGATCCTGCGAATGATGCTCAAATGGCTGAATTTATTTTAAAAAACGCGATGAGTGATCCTGAAAATCCCGTAGAAGATGATAGCCTAATTATAGCCCCAATTCAAGCAGATATGCTAAAAAAATATATCAAACATGCCCGTAGATCCTGTCACCCTATTCTAAGCTCAGAAGCAAAAGATCGTATCAAGGAATATTATTTACAATTACGAGGGCAATATGATAGTGAAGATGCGGTTGTATCTATTCTAGCTAGGAATTTAGACGCTTTGGTACGTCTTAGTGAAGCTCATACTAAAATGGCTTTAAGGAAAAAAGTTCTTAAAAAAGATGTAGACGCAATTATAAAACTCTTTACAAGATATCTTCAAGATACGGGTTATGATGAATCAACTGGTAAAATTGATATGGACCGCATATTAGTAGGTCAATCAAGAAGCGCTTTAAATAAATTAGATAATTTGATGAATAAATTAAAAGAAGTCTTTGAACAAAACAATTGGATAGCGCTAGAAAAAGCAAGCTTGATTCAAATTCTTGATTTAGAAGAAAATTTGGATGAGAAATTCATTATAAGTGCATTTGAAGAACTTATCAAAGAAGGAACTCTATATGAACCAAAAAGTAACATGATCAAATTTACAAATAAGGTTGAATAATCATCCTGATTGTCGGTACCATTATTAATTACAATAATTATCTTTTAATATCCCCTCTTTTAATAATATATCAATACACATTTTAGGTTGTGATTCAAATTTCGATTATATTAGAAAATTTAAAAGAAGCAATAATTGGAGAAAGTACAGCAAAAGCTAAATACAACCTTTTTGCTATAAGGGCGGATGAAGAAGGACTGGTGGAAATTGCGCGTTTATTTATGGCAATATCTTATGCTGAAGAAATACATGTTAAAAACCACGTTAAAGCTTACGAAAAAATATCGGATAATACAATCGAAATTGAAGAATTAGTTAAAATTGATGAAGTTGAACTACAAAAAAAAGTAAGAGATACAAGGAGTAATTTAATACAAGCTATTGCTGGTGAAACATATGAATTCCGTAAAATGTATAAATCATTTATGAAAAATGCTAAAAAATTGAATACTTATCTCGCGGAATTTTCTTTTAACTTAGCAAGAAATGCTGAAAACATACATCGGAAACTCTATATCGATTATTTAAAGATGCTAGATGATAACAGAATGCGTGAAAATGAGAACATTTATGTATGTGAAATTTGTGGTAATGTAGAAATAGGGAAATTACCCTCTTCTTGTTCAATTTGTGATCATGATCAGAAATTTTTTAAAAAAATGGAAAACTAAATATTTTTTTCTATTAAAATAATTGCTCAAATAAAATTCCTATTCCGTAGGAAGCGATGAACGCAATTATTCCAATTAATACCATTTCAAATCCACTTTTAATACGTGATTCTCCAGTTATCTTGGTTTTTAGAGCTCCGACAACAAAAAGTGAACCCAATGATAATATAGATGATATTACTAAAGAAACCATTCCTAAATTAAGAAAATATGGTAATTGAGGAATTAATGAACCTAAAATAAAAGCTAAAAAGGTGATAATCGCTCCAATTAAGGGATTTTCTGATTCTTCTAACCCTAATTCATTTTTTATCAAAAAATTAAGCCATATATCTTTATTCCTTGTAATTTTTTCAACACACGCATTCAATGTATCTCCCTCAAGCCCCATCTCTATAAAGAGATCTTTTACTTCTTGTTTTTCTTCTTCTGGAAATAACTGAATTTCTGCTTCTTCCTTTTTTATCTCATTTTTAACGTAATTCCATTCCGATTTTGATGAGATATATTCCCCAAGACCCATACTTATTGCACCTGAAACCATTGCTGCTATTCCAGTTAGAATCACTAACGTATTCCCTCCTGTTAATGTTGCAGCAGCTATACCCACTAGTAAAGTAAAAGTTGAAATTAAACCATCATTCATGCCAAGGATAGCACTTCGTATTTTACCTCCTCCCTTGATATGTTCTTCATTTCTTTGACTCAAAATAAGCAACTCCAATGTTCTTTTCTATAGTTAATTTCTGAATATATTTAAAATTTTAAACTTGTTAGTCCTAACTTTTTTATTATTCGAGAGTTCGGTATCCCCGTGTTTTCATTCCAATCTCTTAAATTATAATAACTTTTTTTCATTTTCTTGAATTCTGGAGATGACCCTTTTAGAGGACCTTCATTTAAAGGGGTTAATAATATCTTAGGTATTGTGTCATTTACAGGTTTTATTCCCATTTTTATGTTAAACAACCTCTTCAAAGTAAATATTCTTTCACCTAATATTTTTGTAGATTCAATATCTAAATTACTCCCTATCAAATTATTTATCAATCCAATCATATATTCTGGTGGTGGATTTGCGAAAAAACATGAAATCAAGCTTGAATATAAACTTCTGTAATCCTGCAGAATGATAATCCCTTTAATCATTTTTTCATTATTTGAATTCATACTAACTTTTTTTATACCTAAGGAAGAAAAATCTATTTCAACAGATTTCCTTAATGCTTTAAATCCATCAGCAGAAGTATGACATGCCCCTCGAGGACTGAAAGCATAAGTTAATGCCATTCCATGACAAAATCTTACATCATGATAGGGTACTTCCAATTTATTTACTGTTGCAATGTTATCACTACTAATGTTAAATTTAGCACCAATCGCATTGGAACCTTCTGCTAATAGTTGACCAATTCCATCCTTGAAAGTAATTTTTTTTATTAAAGTTAACATCGAATTAGCTTTACCCCATAAAAGATTTAAGTTGTCTACTTGATCCTTATTAATTGTTCCTTTATTAAATAAATCAAATAGTAAGGAAATACTACTACTGGTACTTATGGTATCCAATCCATAATCATTACACATATCATTTGCAATAGAAATCGACTCTAAATCATTATTCAATATCATGGACCCAAAACCAGCAATCGTTTCATATTCAGGACCTTCACAAAGAGGAACTTCGTAATACTCATTAGCTATATTGACAATCCTCCCACATCCTATAGTACATCCATGACATGATTTATTTTTAACTAAAAACTTTTCTTTTAAGTTTTCACCCGAAATATCTGATATATTATTCCAAACTCCTTTTGACCAATACTTGATAGGTAAGTCTCCTAATGAATACGCACCCATTACACCAGCACTGGTTCCCATATCTCTTAAAATTTGGGTAATGCTCGAATTTAGGATGGATTGAAGAGTTTTCTTTATTGAAGCTCTAAACTCGTGAGGAGAATATATTTTAGGTTTAAATAACGATCCTTTAACGATAATCGCTTTCAAGTTTTTCGAACCTAAAACAGCCCCCATACCAGTTCGTCCAGCGGATCGCCCTTCTGCATTTATATTTGCATACTTAACTTGATTCTCCCCAGCTTGCCCTATGCATAATACTTTTGCTTTAGGTAAATTTGATAAATTTTTCAGTTTAAACCTTGTTTCTTTTATTCCTTTTCCCCAAAGCGAACTTGCATCAATTAAATTTACGTTATCGTCTATAATTTGTAAATAAACTGGATTATCCGATTTACCTGTTATTATTATTCCATCAAAACCCGCTTTTTTCAATTCCGGTCCGAAAGAACCTCCACAATTTGCTTCCCCCCATAAATTTGTATATGGTGATTTTGAACAAACTACAAATCTATTAGAGGATGGTGCCCCTGTCAGAGTAAATGGACCATTCATTATCATTAAGGTATTCTGAGAGCCCAATCCGTCAGTATCTTTATCAAGTTTATCAATCAAATAGCGACATGCATAACCTGCTCCACCAAGAAAATCAGTAGTATAATCAATATTGATAGGTTCAAATGAAATTTTATCTTGACTAAGATCTACCTTCAATAAAACACCCGTGAAACCGAAAATCTCTTGATCTTTCAATACTCTACACTCCCCTATAATTATTATATACTTTGAAAAAACTAATAAGATTTAAAATTAAGATTAATCATTAAATTTTTTGAAGTGTATCAAATAAAGAATTAAAATAAAAAACAATTAACAAATTAAGATAAGAAATAAATTTTTTTAAGGAATCAATTATGAGAGCGGCAATTTTTGAAGATATAAAGAAAATAATATATAGAGAAGACTATCCCAAACCAATACCAGGAGATAATGATGTTATTCTAAAAGTCCATTATTGTGGAGTCTGTGGAAGTGATGTAACAAACTTTAAGATCAAAATGTATCAAGTACCACTAATTATGGGTCATGAATTTACTGGAGAAGTAGTAGAAATTGGAGCAAACATCAATGATGTAAAAATCGGTGATAAAGCATGTGGAATTAACGTCAAATTAGATTTAGGTGAGAAGAAATTAGATGGAATGGGAATATTTCAGGATGGAGGATTTGCCGAGTTTGTAAAAGTTCCTAGAAAATATCTCTTTCATATTCCTAATTCCGTATCTACAAAAGAAGCCCTAATGGTTGAATCATTTGCTAATGCCGCAAGAGGGGTTCGCTTGTCTAAAATTGACCAGAATGAAAAAGTAGCAATAATTGGAGGCGGAAATATTGGGTTATGTTTTTTGAAATACATTTTAAGTGAAAAAAAACCTAAATATTTGGTTGTAATTGAACCTCATGAGTATTTAAGGAATATTGCTAAGAAAATGGGAGCAAGTGAGGCTTTTCCCCCTAACAAATCAAAATTAAAGAAATATTTTAAAGATAAAGGATCTCCTACCTTCATTTTTGATTGCGCAGGTAATGAAAAGTCTATTTTGTTGGCAATTGATTTAATTGAACGTGGTGGTACAATTTTATTGGAAGGAGTATACAAAGGTAGTGTTTCATTTCCAATGTTTCTTATTAATTCAAAAGAAGTTACAATAACA